>DDBL01000221.1:15012-19823 GCA_002333425.1 Leptospiraceae bacterium UBA2033 | reverse complement strand
TAACCTGCTAATCAAAAATAAAGTCAGGTTACAACAAAAGGACAATGAAGGAAGAACCGCTTTACATTATGCAACAATAAAAGGTAATTTAGAAGTTGTCAAAACTCTAATTCATTTTGGAATAAAAAATCAAAAAATTAAAGAATCAAATGACCCAGTTCGACTTCGTAAATCATTAAAAGATGAATTAGAGGAACAAAAAGAAGAAATTGAAAACAAGAATGATGATGAAAAAAATATTATCAATATAGACGAAAAAGACAAATATGGGAGAACCGCTCTATTTGAAGCGTGTAAGTATTCTAAACTAGAAATTGTAAATTTTTTAATTGAAAATAATGCAGACATCAATGAAACCGATATATACGGAAAAACTATCTTACACGAAGCAGCGATAAATGGTTCCGAAGAAATTACAAATATTCTATTAAAAAATAAAGCCTTAATAGATCAACAAACCATTAACAACTATACTCCACTACACAAAGCGTCTGAAAATGGACATACAGGGGTTATGAAAATTCTAATTAAGAATGGGGCGAATGTAAACGTAAAAACGGATAATGGAAGTAATCCCCTACACTTGGCTTCTCTATACGGAAAGTCAGACGCAGCCAAACTTCTATTAGAAAATGGTGCAATAGTAAATGCAAAAAAAGATGAAGAACAAACTCCCTTACATATTGCATCCCTAAATGGCTATACAGAAATAATAAAACTTCTACTTAATAATAAAGCCAATATGAATGAAGAAGATAAAAATGGTTTTACTGCACTACACGCAGCAGCAATAAAAAATGATTTAGAGACAATAAAACTTTTACTTGTTAACAATGCAGATATAAACAAAAAAAATAAATTCGGAAGAAGCCCACTTCACGAAGCAGCTAAAGAAGGTAATTTTGAAACTGTAAAATTTTTGATTTCAAATAAAGTAAACATAAATAACAAAACAAACAAGGGCAGCACTGCACTACATGAAGCGTCAAAAGAAGGGAATCTAGAGATTCTAAAATTACTAATTTCAAATAAACCTGATATAAAAGAAAGAGATCAGAATGGTTTTACCGTATTACACACTGCTGCCTATTTTGGTTATGTAGAGATTGTAAAATACTTACTGACCCAAAATGTAAATAAAGATAGTAGGGCAAATAGCGGATACTCTGCATTAGACCTATCAAAGCAAAGAGGACACTTAGATATATCCGCTATTTTAGAAAAAGAGAATAAAAAGAAATAGTCTTAATTTCTTTTTATTCCCCTTCGATTTGTTGTGCTAAGTAATTGGCAACACCAATCTCAGCAATGATATTTTGTTGTGCTTCGATCCAATCAATATGTTCTTCTTCTGAAATTAAAATTTTCTCCATTAACTCACGGGTTCCATTGTCCTTGTTACGAGTTGCAATTTCAATTCCACGATTAAGTCTTTCAACAGCAGAAAACTCCAATGCAAGATCGTGTTTCAACATTTCTTCAATGTTAGAACCAACCATGATTTTCATGTAACGTTGTAAATCAGGAACCCCATCAAAGAAAAGGATTCGTTCAATTACAGCATCTGCATGTTTCATTTCCCCAATCGACTCAGCGTGTAAATACTTTGCGAGTTTTACATATCCTTTATTCTTATTCATCTTTGCATGAATAAAATACTGATTAATCGCTGTTAACTCTGCTGCCAAAATTTCCCCTAATACTTCCAATACTTCTGCATTCCCTTTCATAGTTTCTACTCCTAGTTTTATTTTTTTGGTGTCCAAAATTATTTATATTGTAATTGGACAAATTCTAAATTAATATATTGATAGATTTAATTATATACCACATAATTCAATTTTTTTATTTTCTAAAATTACAATAATTTTATAATAGCAATATTGATTCTTATTATCAGTTTCAAGACCAAATAATAATATGACACCAATTTACATTCACTCCCCTGCAATCAGCAAATTTGGCAAACAAGAAAAATCTGTTTTACAACTGTCTAAAGAAACTGCTTTAAATTCTTTTACTACATTTGAAAAAGAAAAGATCGACTTATTAGTATTTACCTCATTTACACCGGAACGTTATACTAACGAATTTCATCTTGCAGCAAAATTAGCAGATGCATTAAACTTAAAATCTATATTTGCTATTCGAACAGAAACGGCATCTTCCTCCGGAGCCTCTGCTCTTCAAACCGCCTACTCTATGTTAGCCAGTGGAATGTTCAAAAATGCTCTTGTCGTTGGAGCTGAAATTATGAGCAACCTAAATAGAGAAGAAAGTAATTTAGTTTTAGGATCAGTGCTTTCTGATAAAATGAGAAATTTTGCAATGTCTATGGCGCAAGGAGCTGCCATGATCACAAACCGTTATCTAAATGATTACGGATACAAACGAGAAGACTTATATTTTATAGCAAAAAAATTGCACGATAACGGATTAAATAACCCTAACGCACATATTAGAAAACTAATCACAAAAGAAGATTATTTCAAAGCTCCCCTATTTTCTGATCCTCTTGGACTTTACGACATATCACCATTATCCGATGGAGCAGCTAGTATTGTATTATCCACTGAAGTAAAATCTGATATTTTAATTCGAGGACTTGGACACGGTTTGGCTGGATTTAAAACTGTAAATTTGGAAACTAGTTTTTCTGCCTCAACTACTGCATTTAAAAAAGCATACGATATGGCAAAATTAAAACCATCCGATATTCAAATAGCCGAACTACATGATGCGTTTACCACCTTTGAAATCATTGGCGCAGAAGACGCTGGGCTTTTTCCTAAAGGACATGCTTTAAATGCAGTCAAAGAAGGAGTATCCGCAATTGATGGAGATTTACCAATCAATCCATCTGGTGGGCTCAAATCCAGAGGTCATCCGATTGGAGCTTCGGGACTAGCTCAAATCGTGGAGATAATTCGATTTATGCGCGATAAAAACAAGTCGTTAGGACTAACACACTCTATCGGCGGGCTTGCCACTAATAACTTTGTGACTATACTGGAAAGACTATGAAAATACTAATTATCCAAACTGCCTTTTTGGGAGACTTGATTCTAACAACTTCCTTTTTTAGAGAAGTAAAAGAAAAATACAAAAATGCAGAGATCCATCTGATCGTAAACAAAGGAACAGAGGATATTTTGGCTGGAAATCCGAACATACTCAAAGTTATCCCCTTTGATAAAGCTAAAGTAAAAAAATCTATTTTCTACTTTCTAGATTTTATAAAGTCTCTACAACAGGAAAAATTTGACTTATGTATAAGCCCTCATTTTTCTCATCGTTCAAGCCTAATTGCCTACTTCTCAGGAGCGAAAGAAAGAATTGGGTATGATAAGGCAGGTTTTTCTTTTCTTCACACAAAAATAATTTCCAGACCAACCAGAGGCAAACACGAAGTAGACAAACTTTTCTCTTTAATTCACGATTCGCCTGAAAATATTCCATTAAAACAAAAGCGTCCTGAACTTTTTTTTCCAGAAGATCGAATTGCTAAAATAAAAGAATTTTTAAGAGTTCAGCATTTAGATCAAAAATATATCGTCTTAGCCCCCTCTTCTATCTGGGAAACAAAACGTATGCCAACCGAAAAATTCAAAGAACTTTTTAATCTATTAACGCATAACACTGAGTATCCGATTGTATTAGTAGGTTCATCGAAGGATCAAATTTTATGTGAAAATATTATTGATAGAAGACTTCCAGATACAATCTCTAAAACTCCTCAGTCCGACAAAGAACGGATTTTTAACCTAGCAGGAAAAACCGATTTAGTTGAACTTTCCTATGTTATTAGCCGTGCCAAAGGAGTTGTTTCCAATGACTCATCCCCAATTCACTTTGCATCCGCTCACAATATTCCAACTGTTATGATTTATGGAGCAACCGTTCCTGACTTTGGTTATTCTACACTTAGCGACAAACAGTATTTAGCCCAAGTTGATGGTCTTTCTTGTCGTCCTTGCGGAATTCATGGTGGCAAAGTTTGTCCCGAAAAACATTTTAAATGTATGAAGGATCAAAATATAGATTTAATGTTTCAAAAATTACTAGAATTGATTGGTTAAATATTTTTATGAAAAAAACATTTTTAATACTTACACTCCTTTCCCTTACTTCTTTTTGTTCTACCGTAGAAAAAGAAAGACTCGAATTTGATAAAGCAAAATTGGAATTTGAAAAGAAGAAGTTAGAATTTGAAAAAGAAAAACTCAAAACTTGTGGATGCAGTGGCTGCTCTAGTTGCAATTCCTGTGAGACAGTCGAAGAGGTATTGATTGAAAAAAAGCAAAAACCAGATTGCGTAAAAGAAATTCCACCTACAAACGAAGAAATTTGGGCATTGTCTGTTGAGGGTAACTGGCATTATTCACCTGATAAAATTAAATCCAAGAACATCTGCAAGGGAGATTTTAAAGAATCTTTCTATAAACAATTTTCTAATACAGAAAGTTATGTGGCAGAAACACAAGTTCCGGCAACTAAAAAATCCAGTTGTATCAATAATGTTTTGTTTTCAGGAAAATCGCAACTTTACAATTTGATGTTTGATAAAACTGCAAAGGAAGAATCAGTAAATCCATCCAAACAAGAAAAATCGCAAATTCTACAAGAAATAATCGAATATAACACAGCAGAAAAAGGGCGAAGTTTCTACTATGAGTGTAAACCTACAGACCAAGCCGGAAAATGGGACAGTTGTAAATGTGTATTGTATGCTTCTTACGAGCAAGGAAAACAAGGACTAGCCACTAGGATGAAAAAATAAATGAATTTCATAAAAAAAATAAATAGGATTA
>DDBL01000221.1:11679-14942 GCA_002333425.1 Leptospiraceae bacterium UBA2033 | reverse complement strand
TTTTTAAAAAAATCTGATAAACTTAAATTTATATGGTTTGGACATTCTACTTTTCTAATCAATTTTGATGAAACGATTATTCTGTTTGATCCCATTTTTTCAACTGCGGCATCTCCTGTTAGCTTCGCTGTAAAAAGATTTCAACCTCCAGTTCTCAAACTAGAAGAACTTCCAGAAATTCACTACATTGTAATTTCCCATGACCACTACGACCATTTAGATATGGAAACCATTCAATTTTTTAAAACTAAAAAAACTAAATTTATTACACCTCTAGGTGTAACCTCACATATGAAAGAATGGGGAGTAGAAGAAGAGCGGCTAACAGAGCTTGACTGGTGGGATTCTATTCATACAGAAAACCTAGAATTTATCCTCACACCTGCCCAACATTTTTCAGGAAGAAAAGGTTCTAACCAAATGAAAACTCTCTGGGGTTCCTGGATCGTCCGAAGTAAAAACCAAAGTTTGTATTTTAGCGGTGACTCTGGATTTGACACTCATTTTAAAACGATAGGCGATAAGTATGGACCTTTTGATATTACCTTCATTGAGAACGGCCAATACGATCTCAAATGGAAAGAAGTCCACGTCCTACCAGAAGAAACCGCACAAGCATTCATCGACTTAAAAGGAAAACGCCTTGTTCCAGTTCACTGGGGAATGTTCGACTTGTCCCTACATAGTTGGTTTGATCCTATTGAAAGACTCGAAAAAGAAGCAGAGAAAAGAAACCTAAATCTTCTCACTCCCAAATTCGGACAAATTGTAAAACTAGAAGAAGAAACGATATTTGAAAAATGGTGGAAGGGCTTTATTAAGTGAACAATAAATTGCCACAGAGGCGCGGAGGCACAGAGGAGTTCTAAAATGTGTTATTTGTATTCGCATAATTCCAATTAAAGAGAGCTTATGATATAATTGGATTCAATTATTTTAATGTAATAACAAAATAAGCATCGTGCTTTACGAAAGTAAATATAATTTTATTCAATGACTCGCCTCAATTTCCTCTGTGCCTCCGTGTCTCTGTGGCAAAATGCTCACCTTTTATTATAATTAATTAGTTTACTCTCAACGTGTTTCTATAAATTAGAACTATGGCATACGAAATTTATAAAAAACGAATCGCAAAAGTTCAATCTCATTTAAAAGAAGGAGAAACACTTTTAGTATATGCGGCAAATCATTTAATCCGTAACAGAGATGTAGAATACAAATTTAGACAAGACTCTGATTACTTTTACCTAACAGGACTCACAGAGCCAGATGGAATTTTGGTTCTGAAAAAAGACTACAGCGGTTTATTCGTATTACCCAAAGACAAAGAAAAAGAAATCTGGACTGGAATTCGAGTTGGAAAAAAAGACGCGAAGAAATTCCTAAACGTAACTGAAACATTTGATACCACCGAATGGAATGACAAATCAGTAGAGTTACTGACTAATACGTTTACCTTATTTCACTTTTTTGGAAAAGACAAAGATAGAGATAGCGGACTAATAGCAGTATGCGATCATTTGAACAAACGTTCTCGAATTGGACAATATGGTCCTCACCGCATCGAAATTCCTGACTTTTTACATGAAATGCGAATGATAAAGTCCAAAGAAGAAATCCAAGCGATCCAAGAGTCAGCCCGAATCACGCATAATGGACATATGGCGCTTTTTAGCGAAACAAAACCCGGTATGTATGAATACGAACTAGAAGCAATTTTAGAAAGAGAGTATTTGAAAGAGGGAGCTTGGGGTGGCGGTTACGGACATATTGTCGCTAGTGGAGCAAATGCTACTATTTTACACTATACATTTAACAATGCAAAAATCAAAAAGGGTGATTTGCTGTTAATTGATAGCGGAGCGGAGAAGAACTGTTACACTGCAGATGTTACACGTGTCTATCCAGCAGATAAAAAATTTACTCCTGCACAAAGGGATGTTTACGAAGTAGTTCTAGATGCACAAAAAAGGGCGATCGCGAATACCGTCGTGGGCAAACCCTTCTTATCCATTCACGAAGAAACCGTGCGAGACTTATGTATTGGACTCAAGTATCTAAAACTAATCAAAGGTTCGATTGATTCCGTTATGGAAAAAGGCGAATACCGAAAATTCTATATGCATAAAACAGGGCATTGGCTAGGAATGGACGTACATGATGTTGGAAAATACTTTCAAAACGGAAAAAGTCGCAAACTTGTAAATGGAATGGTAACCACAGTCGAGCCGGGACTTTACTTTGATCCAAGTGATTCCACAATTCCAAAACACTTTCGCGGCATTGGAATTCGTATAGAAGATGATATTTTAGTCAACGGGAAAACACCGATTAACCTCACATCTTCTATTCCAAAGGAAGCAGAAGAGATTGAAGCGATTAGGGAAACTGCTTTTTAATTATTACTAATTCTGCGAAATTTCTTTTTCTCTATACCCGATTCGAATGATAGATAGATCATCAGAAATTTCGCCCGTGGATTCTAAAATTCTCACAAGTTCCTGTAAGTTTCCTTTTGAATCTGTAACACTTTTTAGAAATAATGTTTCATCTTCATTCATAATCCTCGATTCTCCGATGCGAATATCATCTCTTCCGTCTGATCCAACAAAAACAATGTCCCCAGGAATTAGCTGAAACTTAATTAGCACAAACTTGTCATTTACCCCTGTTCCTAATTTTCGAATAAAAATTTCTTTATCAATAAATTCTGCCACTCCATCTCTAAGTAAAACGATACAAGGATGTTCCGCATTAAAAAATAAAAGCTCTCCTGTATTTTCGGAAAGTAATCCCACAACTCCTGAGACAAGCATACATCCACCAAATGTTCCAAATGTTTTCTCTAATTCATTAAATGCTGCCTTTAACCATTTTTCAGGAGTTATCGCAGTAAGGATTTTATCATTTCGCGCAGACTTACTCATGATGTTGTTGATAAGCGTCCCAGCTACAATTGCACCTCCAGCCCCTTGCATGGATTTGCCCATTGCATCTCCGTTAAAAAACATAGTATAACGATTATCCATTTCTTCAAATCTGAGATTTCCAGTAACACAAATATCCCCACCCAACTCACCATGTTTATTTCTGAAATGATACTTTTTTTTCTGAGCTACATAAATCTCTGTACTAATATATTTTGATTTATTTAGATTCAGTCCAAGTGGTCGTGTGATTAAAGAAGTTAGATAATAATCTCCATCTTGTTGCGTTTTTAATTCGTTTACTTTTTCTAAACTCACAAACAATTCTTTTGTTCT
>DDBL01000221.1:9281-11583 GCA_002333425.1 Leptospiraceae bacterium UBA2033 | reverse complement strand
TTAGAAACTTTTTGAAAAAACATTTCCTCAAAAAATAAAGCGGCAATTCCAGCCATTGGATAAAGGACGATAAATTCAACTCTTTGAATCATCTCTGAATCCCAGTAATTTTCAAAGATCAGATTGGTTCTTGTGTAAAAATAAATTCCGATCGCAATAGACCAGTATCCAAAGTAAAAGTTATTCCTATCTTTTCTTCGTTTGAGAAATAAAAATAAATGATATAAACCAAATACGATATAAATTCCTGAAAGTACGACAGAGGTAAAGTCACGATTTAGATAACTGATTTCATCAAAGTCACCAAAATAATAATCCTTCGCAAAATAAAGCCCTGTATGATCAAACCTAGGATTACCTGAAATTTTAATAACTAATTGGTTCTCTTTTTCTTTTAGGAATTCTTTTAGAACATGAAAGGTCTTTCCCCTAACGGTTCTATGAAATAGAATTTTTCCATTTTCCATTTCCCCTTCTTTTGCAACTAGATGACCGTTGATATATATTTCAAATACTTCTCCAATTTCGCTAAAACCTAAGCCCAAACTTTTTTTATTTTCACTTAACATGGATTCTGGGATATCAAAGAAGGTAAAAAAAGTAAAAGTGTGAACATTACTGTCTATTTTGTAAAATTTATTAACCCAAATCGGAAATTTATTTACTTCCTTCCATGTAGAATCTGGCTTAACAGCCAAGTTCAAATACTCTTGTTGAAAATCATCCTTGATCCACCATAAAAGGGGCTTACACTCTTTATCCTCACATGTTTCAGTAAGACTTATTACATTCAAATTTTCCTTGGCAAAAAGAGAAAGGGTTGAAAAGTAAATTAATAAAAGAATCAAAATAAAGGATCGCATGGTAAACCTCGTATGGTAATAGTAGAAAACTTTGGTAATAACTGTCAAGACTCAATTGTTATTTGATAGACCTAGAATTCAATAAATGAAAAGGAATAGTTATGAAAAACTTTCAGTTCTTCTTTGGGCTTTTTTGTCTCCTGCACCTAAACTGCACTTTACATCACTTAAAAATTGATGGGGGTCCTGCTGTTCGCTATGTAAGTCCCGTAAAAGAAGATAGAACAAAGTTTGATCTAGATAGGATTACTGCTAAGAAAAAAATTTCTGATAATTTCGATCGACTCGTCGAAAGTTACAACTCAGATGCACTCACTAATCTTCTTGAAAAAGGAGGTTATATTCAAATCGACAAAAATGCAAATTATACTTTGCGTTATTCCATTGACATAACAGAAGACATGCCTTTTCCTATTTCCCCTATATTCTTTTTACTTACTCTTGGAATTTTTCCAGTCGTGGAAACAACCGATGGATTTGTAACGATTCAACTCATTGACAACTCTTCTGAAAAAATTATCAAAGAATATCGTTATGAAGTAACTCATAAATATGTGACTTCGTGGCTAAGCATAGTTGCCTCTCTAATTCTTTGGGGAGATCAGTGGGACTTGGCTATGTTTCATAATCATGGTTTTCCACAAGAAATGATAGTCTCTAAATTCCAAAAAGACTTCTATACAGATTTATCAAATCAAAAAATTTTATTTGTTTCAAATTCCAAGAATGAAAAACGCTATCCAAAAGAGCGTTATGCGATACTTCCTGTTATCTATTCTCATTCAAAAGATAAAAAAACCTCTGATGTGATTCGCGACAAAATTGAAACTGTATTAGTAAATAAAAAATACACAGTATTAGAAAGAACTAAAATGAATGAAATCACAAAGGAATTCAAACTCGCACAAACAGGTCTTACTAGAAACGATCAAATTGAGTTAGGAAAAATGCTAAATGCAACAAACTTAATTTTAACTGAAATTCTAGAGCTCAACCAAGATGACAAACACTTAGAATTTTCTATCAAAAATCTAGACGTAGAATCAGGTCAAATTCTATGGAAATACGAATTCACCATTGATGAAACAAACCTTTCAGAATCCATCAACAAAGCAATGGAAGGACTAAAATCCTCAATTGAAAATCCATAACCCACCTTACGCACCGACGAATTCAAAATTCAAAATTCTTCCCTACTCCCATTCAATCGTACCTGGTGGTTTATTGGTAATGTCATAGAATACGTAAGAAATACTTTCTACCTTCTGAATTTTATCGCATAATGACTGTAAGACGTTCTTGTCCATCGGATAAAAATTAGCCGTCATTGCTTCCTCTGATTCAACAGGACGAAGCACAATACTAAATTTGCCTTTAGCCGCACCAACAGGAACGAGGACAACAGGCATTTGCCAGATGGCTTCGACTAGATTGTATTC
>DDBL01000221.1:0-9267 GCA_002333425.1 Leptospiraceae bacterium UBA2033 | reverse complement strand
GGGAAAACGAGTGATTACTTTAGCAAGCCCTTCTTGGTTATTAAATCCATTGTATTCATGAGAAGAAAGCATACGAACAGCAAGACCTGGTCCGGGAAATGGATGGCGGATAACCCAGTTTTTCTCTAAGCCAAGCATGGTTCCCAGTTCACGCACTTCGTCTTTGTAAAGATCGCGAATTGGTTCGAGGACTCTTCCTTTTTCCATCAAGTCAAGAACTGCTTGGACTCGGTTGTGGTGGGTTTTGATTTTATGAGAGTGTTTGGTACCACCACTTTCGATTGTGTCGGGGTAAATAGTGCCTTGCCCCAAAAGCCATTTTGCATCGGACAAATGGAATTTTTCTGCGACATCGTTTTTACAGTCAATGAATAGCTGACCAATAATCTTACGTTTTTCCTCTGGCTCGGACTTCTGGTGTAGTGCAGAATAAAATCTTTCTGATTCGTCGGAAACAAGTAAATCTACTCCGAGGTCGTGTAATTTATGGCGAAGATTTTCTACTTCGTTTTTACGCATAAAGCCTGTGTCGATTAACAACCCTTTGACTCTCTCACTACCAAGTGCTTTTGCAAGTAGTAAATAGGATACAGTAGAATCCACACCACCGGAAATGAGCATGAACACATTATTGTTGTTAGCCTCTGCTTTAATTTCAGAAAGTTTTGCTTCTAGAAATTGTTCGATCCCCCAAGTATTAGAAAGTCCGCATATAGATACAAAATTTCCGAGAAACACTAAACCTTTTTCGGAGTGCGTTACCTCGGGATGAAATTGAATTCCAAAGATTTTTTTTTCGGAATTGTAAACTCCCGCATAACGGCAATGATCCGTTCGACCGAATGGTTTAAATCCACTTGGAAGAGAAACGACTTCATCCCCATGGCTCATCCAGATTTTTTCTTTGAAGCTAAATCCTTTTACTATATTTAGCGTATTATCCTCTATTTCCAAAATCGCAGGACCATACTCCCTGTTAGCCGATGATTCGACTTTGCCACCTAAAACTTTCATGACAAGTTGGTGCCCGTAACAAATTCCTAGAATAGGAATTCCAAGTTCTAATACTTTTGGGTCAATCTGGGGAGAATCTTTTTCGTAGACGCTATTGGGTCCACCGGAGAGAATTATACCGGCGTATTCTTTGTATTTTTCCAGACTTTCTTCGTTCGAAAGAATTTCTGTATATGCCCCAAGTCTTCGCACTCTAGACGAAATTAAATGAGCATACTGCCCGCCAAAATCTACTACACCTAATTTTTTACTATGATTCATAAAGTCCCTGAAAATTATAGATAGATAATTCATCAACTACCAAAGGCTAACAATGAAAAAAGAAATATCTTCCTATGAAGGAAAACAAACCCATATCCGTGATTTAAAAACTCCGGCAATTGAAACATTTACTAATATTTATAAAGGGAATGATTACACAATTGATTTTACAATTCCAGAATTCACCGCGATCTGCCCCAAAACCGGTCTACCTGATTTTGGAACCATTCATATTACCTATATCCCAAACGCTGAATGTATAGAGCTAAAGTCACTCAAAGAATATGTTTTATTTTTTCGTAACGTAGGAATTTTTCACGAGAACGTAGTAAACAAAATGTATGACGATATAAAAAAAGCCATCAAACCAAAGTATCTAAAAATCTTCGGCGACTTCAGTGTTCGCGGTGGAATCAAAACTACGGTGAAGCGGGAAATGTAGAGTAACCACTCTTTGACTTTGTCGTAAACTCTGGGTTTTGCAACATGGATTTGAATATCTACTGAACTCTTCTAATCACATGATTATTCCTATCGCATACATAAAGCGAAACTCCATCACTTACAACTCCTCTAGGATTATTAAATCGAGCAGAAAGAGAAGTCGAATCATTTTTATAACCTGAAGTGCCAGATGTACCAGCAATCGTAGATACAACACCTGTCGTAGTCACTTTGGCTAAAATATCATTTCCTTCTTGGACAACGTATAAATGAGTTCCATCTGTAGTAATTCCATCGGGAGAGCTTAATCCAGTTGCTACGTTACTTAACGTCCATGTTCCGATGGTTGTCTTTCTAATCAGACCCGCTGCTGTATCTGAAATATAAAGTTCATTCCCAAAAAGCACAATGCCCCTGGGATCTGTCAACCCCGAACTAATAACAGTCGTCTGCACTAAGGTTGTTAAATTAAATTGGTAAAGGACTCTTGCCCCACTATCAGTGAAATATAGATTATTATTATAGATAGCCATTCCGCGTGGTGTGCTTAAGCTTGAAGAGAGAGTAGTTGCAGATCCATCGCTAATTTTGTATTTCTTTAAAGTATTATCCCCATCATTTGTAACGTATACATACACTCCATCGGTTGTAATACCTCTCGGAGTACTGACAGATGATGTGAGCGTTGTAGTTGCTCCGTTTGCAAGATCAACCTTTCGAATTTTATTATTCGATCGGTCTGCAACATATAAATAATATCCATCCGTTGTAATTGCCTGAGTGACATTAAATCTAACAAGAGTAGGATCGGATGAATCAACGTTTCCACTAGAACCCGTGACACAAGTTGTATTAGCCGCACAAGGAGAGCCAACAAATGTCGTAACCCCGCCATTAGAACCAATATTAGCAGGTAGAGGATTTAAAATAGTTCCACTAGACAATGCTCCATTTGAATTTCCAGTGCACGTTACAACAACGTCTGCTATATTTGCTGTAGACACAGTTCCTGTTGGATTTGTAACCACACAATTTTGTCCCGATGGCTGAGTTAAAACTGTGACATTATAAGTAGCTCCGCTCGCAATCGAGGTTGTAAATGTAAATGCTCCATTGATGGTTATACTTTTATTATCAGTTCCATTGTTTTGAATTACTATTGTATTACTTCCTGCTAATTGAGCTACAGTACCACCTATAGTATAAAATGCGGAGCCAATGGTAAGACTGATTGTTGTGGTAGTGTTTCCGTTAGCATTCGTCGCGGTAATGGTATGGGTGGTAGCAACTTGAGTCGCTGTAGGAGTTCCGCTGATTACACAAGTCGTATTATGAATGCTTAAGCCTGCTGGTAAGTTTGGACTTATCGAACAGGATGTAATTGTTCCTAAAACAGTTGGGGTCATAGTAGTAATCGGAGAATGCTGTGTAAAAGTAAAAGGGCTACCAGTATAGGAAATAGTTGGAGGTCCTGCATTCACAATAACCGTAAAGTTAGTTTGAGTGCTACCACCTGCGTTAGTCGCTGTAACTGTGTAGGTGGCACTTGCCGAAATGACCGTAGGAGTTCCTGCTAATTGACCCGTTGTAGTGTTGACAGCTAGACCTACTGGAAGAGAAGGACTTACCGAGTAAGAACTTGGCGTACCTGTTACCGTTGGATTCACGCTCGTAATCGGAATTCCTACTGTAAATGTAAAAGGCGAACCATTGTAAGACAATCCAGTTGGTGCTGAGTCGTTGATCGTTATAGATATCGTAGCTTGCGTGCTACCACCTGTGTTAGTAGCAGTAATTGTGTAACTACTGCTTGTTTGATTGGTTGTAGGAACTCCGATTAATTCGCAATTTGAAGATAAACTTAACCCAATAGGCAAGTTTGGAGATGCAATACATGAACTTATTGTACCTGAATAGGTAGGGCTAATTGTTCCTATACTGACTCCATTTGTAAATGTATAAGGACTTCCTGAAAAGTTCAGCGATGATGGCGGATCTAAAGAAATTGTAATACTTATTACCGCCGTACCTGAGCCATAACTATTCGAAGCAGTTATAGTATAATCAGTTGCTACTTGGAAGGCTGAAGGAGTTCCAGTTATTGAACAGGTATTTGAGCTAAGAACAAGACCAGTTGGCAATGGTGGGCTCGACACACAATTCTCTACAGTACCAGTTACTGTAGGTGTAATGGTTGAAATTGCAATGTTTTGAGAAAATGTATAAGGACTATTTGAATAGGTTAAAGAAGCGGGTGGAGCCCCATTAGATAGATTAAAAGCTCCTAATAATTGAGGCTCTGGACTCTTCGAAAAACCGCAGTTGAAGAAATTTAAAAGGAAGTATAAGAAAAATATTGTATTTTTTATACTTCTAGATATTTTATTTAAAGGATTCATTGAGTCTCTCATCATAGTTTTTAGGTATAAACTGAACTTTTTTAAAAAATAGCGAAGCTAAAAATCCTATAAAATATAATTATATAATTTAATACTAGTTCAAAACTAAAGCAAGCATTTTTACTAGTTTTTTTATAACTAAGAGAAGAACAAGCAATTAACTGTGGTTTAACAGGAAGAGAAACTCCTTTTTCCCTTCCTGTTAAGTTGGAAACATTGGTCTAGCCAAGGTGGTCGTAAACTCATTCTCCCTTTAGCTCCCTAGACATCAAATTTTCAACTGTTCTCTTTGGGTCTTGGTCTTCGTAGAGGATACGGTAGACTTGCTCCATAATCGGAACTTCGACTCCGAGTTTTTGGCTTAAAAGAAAAGCACTCTTTGATGTTAGCACGCCTTCGGCGACCATTCTCATATCTCCCAAAATGTCCTTGAGTCTTTCTCCTTGACCGATTTTAAATCCAACTGTGCGGTTACGCGACAAATCTCCGGTGCAAGTCAAAACCAAATCTCCCATTCCAGCAAGACCAAGCATAGTAAGTGGATTTGCTTTTTTCTGAACGGCGATGCGGTTAATCTCGCCTAACCCCCGAGTGATAAGAGCAGCCCTTGTATTGTATCCAAACCCAAGTCCATCAGAAATTCCAGCGGCAATTGCAATTACATTTTTCAATGCTCCACAAAGCTCTACTCCAACTACGTCCGAGGTAGTATAACAACGAAAACGTTTGTCCGACATGAATTGTTGTACATGTGCAGCTAACTTCAAATTTGCGCTCGCAATTGTTACCGCTGTAGGAAGTCCACCGGCAACTTCTTTTGCGAATGATGGTCCGGAAAGATATGCCAATTGGTGGTGGAATTTTTCTGGGAGAACGCGCTCCATAATTTCAGAAGGAATTTCTAAAGATTCATTTTCAATTCCTTTAGAGCAGCTAACAATGGATTGCCCCTCTCGGATAAATGGTGTCACCTGAGTCATCATCCGTGCGACATGGGGAGTGGGCATTACAGAAAGAATCGCTTCTCCAAAATTCATACATTCTTCGATGTTATTTGTTGCTGTTAAATTTGGCGGAAGTTCATAGCCTTTTAAAAAAATGGAATTCGTATGTTTGGTATTGATTTCTTCTACGACTTCTTTTTCATACGCCCAGATTTTTGTGGGATATCCTTTTCGTGCAACGTGTAGGGCTAACGCATTTCCATACGATCCTGCTCCAATCACTCCGATTTGTTTTACTTCTAACATTGTATTCTCCTCTCGTTATTACATTGATACTGAAAATAGGTAAAAGGAAGCAAGATAAAAATTTTTGTTTGCCACAGAGACACGGAGGCACAGAGAGATTTATAGAGAGTTTATTTCAGTAATTTAGCGTTTGTTATTCTTTGATAATTGAATCCAAACTTTTTTCGCCAGTTCTCTTTAACTAAAAAAGTATGAATAAAAATGGGGCATAATCCCTAAACCCTCCACTCCGTGTCTCTGTGCCTCTGTGGCAAATATTCTTTTGCTAAGTAGTTAAGGATTTAAAGAATTGCTATATTGATTTCAATTTGTCCGAAGCGGGAATAGAGATTTAAAGAAAGTGTAGTAGCTTTTACAAATTTGATAGAAGAATCGTTTGTCTCGATAACGTTAGGCGTTGTGATGTCGATGAACTGTCCGCTAGTTGCAAAAATTCTAAGAGCATTACCTGTTGTCATGTTTCCAATCTCACCGATGATATCTTTGTATTCGTCTTTGATACTTTCATCATCTAGAGACGGAACAAGTTGTTTTGCCATTTTATAGGCAGCATCAAAATTCATGCTATAAACAACTTCCCCTTTATAAGATCCGACAACTCCAATCACAATGGCAACTTCATGCGAAGGAGCTGGGCTTTCTTTGATTTTTAATTTTCCTCTAATCAATTCAACTTTTAGAGAATCTTTAAAGACTAAAGAAGCCGCTTCAATAAAGGGATTTACAAATTCCGCTCTAATTTCCATTTACTCTACCGATTTATCATTTCTTTGAATAGGATATATGCCGTTAAGGCTTTGTTTGATTTCATATAAGAACATACGAACTCTATTATTATCGTTGGATGCAAGATTATTCCCAACAGAATTTCCAGAATCAAGGACTAAATCTTTAAACTCAACGTAGAAAGTTTTGTCCTTATCTGTATATGGTCCACCGATTTTTCCTTTTCCAAACTGTGCTGCTGTAATGTCTTTTAGAAAAGAGGAACCGGAAAGAAACTTAGGTAGCTCAGTCTTTGTATCTTTTGCAGGAGAATTCAAACTAGAAAGAGAAACTTTGTTCAAGTCTTGGACTTTAGCTCCAGCCATTGTTCCGAGTGCAGCTAGTGTAGTTCCATCCGTACCTTTGGCAGAAAGAATTTTGGCTTTGAGTTCAGAGAGTTTTTTCTCTTTTGCATCTGATTGAATTTTGTTGAAGATGACGGCTTTTCTAACTTCTAGTGGTTGTGGTTTTCCATCTGCTCCCATTGGAATTGTTTTGTTTGCAACCGATGTGTCGTATTCTTTTTGAATTTCTTCGTCGGTAACGGGAGGTAAATCGCCAACTAACTTGATCAAATCTTCATCCGAAAAAACAATATAAGAAAGAGAGAGTTTCACATTCTCAAGCTCAGATTTAACTTTCTTCTCATCTTCCGTCTCTTTTACATCAGAGTATAAAAATTTTTCATACAATTCATACGAAATGGTAGAGTCTTGTCTGTAGTGCATAGGAGCAGACATTAAAATGGCGCGATAAATATCATCCACACTGCGCACTTCATCTTTGTCATAACCTGCAGAAGTTCCCGATTGGCTATGAATACGTCTAGCTTCATCAGAAATATCCGCTTTAATAGAAATATCAGATACAAAATAACCGGAAGCAGTTCCAAGCACTCTGTCAATTTTAAGCGACTTCACTTGGTTAAACGCACAATTATCGAGCATAGAACGATCATCGGCTGCGGCTGGGTATCTTTGTTTGAACATATTGTAACAATCTAGTCTGGCTGCTTTGTAATAATCAATAGGAATTGACTCATCTCCCACTTTTCCGGCAGTCATCTGGTCTTGGCCAGTGAGGGTTCTAAGCAAACTCTGCTCTGCATCTCCAGGTATAAAAGTAAAAATTAGCATTACCACGAGTACTGCTATAAAAAGTCCTGCAAAAACTCTATAAATCTTTTGTGCTAGGCTAACTGGTTCTTCTTCAAGTATCATCTTAACTCTCTTTATTTTATTACTCTTTTTAAAATGGGATTCTTGTAAAGAAATAAAAACTACTTTACTTTTCACCATTTTGATAGGATATTCAAGATATACATGATTTACCTTGCCACAATAATGATTTTAATAGGCTTACTTTTCTTTGTCATTGCAAGCCTAGGTACAGAGCTTGTTGCAAGCCCTAAAAAACCAAAACTAAAACCTGCTCCCAAAACACAGGTAATTCGTAATTCTCCCCGCGCATCCAAAAAGGTTTTGTTTAATTTCCGCTACCCAGAACATAGAGGCTCCAAGGAAATCGAAAAAAAAATTCGCCAAGAAAGACGAATGGCAACAACTCCAATTAAGCGCAAACAAGAAGAAAGCGAACTTGAGATGCCTACTCTGGACGAAGTGCCCGAAGAAAGTTCTATTTCAACTTTTTACGAAACCATTCACACTAAAACAGTAAATCCATTTGCCGAAACCCAAGAACGAATCGAAACTATTCCATTAGAAGACGACAGTTTCACTTTTGAATTAAACGGTCTTTTGTTTCTAGATTACTCTCGTAATATTCCGTTCCAAACAAAAGAGCTAAAGTCCATCACATGGAATGAAAGTATGTTCCAAAATTTCAAACGTATAGGCACTGCCAAAATTCAGCACAAGAATAAATCCTTCAAACTGATTACTGGAAATTTATCTCACGAATATTCATTTACCGAAATCGAAGAAGTAATATTTTTTGATGAGGCATTTAGCATTATCCCCAAAAAAAGAATACTGCCTATTCCACTCATTTTCAGCGAAGAAGTTGGAAAACTAAAAGCTGTGGTGACAAAGTCTTCCGGCAAATACGTGTAATCCGGAGTTGGGACAATCTCCGCGTCGAGACTTCGATATGAGAACCTGCGAATATGCCCGCGGTTAAAATTCCATATGGATTTTCGCTTGACTTTGTATGCAATTGGTCTAGCTTCTAAGTATGGAACCAATTGATTATAGAAAGTTTATTACCTTTAATCCTAAAATGCGCAGCGGGAAACCTTGTATTCGTGGTATGCGAATCACTGTTTACGATGTTTTGGAATATATGACTTCTGGTATGACTCATGAAGAAATCCTGCATGATTTTCCAGATCTTACGAAACAAGACCTGCTTGCTTGCCTTGCTTTTGCAGCCGATTACAATAAAAGCCTTTTGGTAGCCTAATTGCTGATTTTTGATGCTAACTTGTCTCATGAGCTCGTAGCACTTCTGTCCGATTGTTTTCCTAAAAGTGTTCATGTCCGAATGGTCTCACTCAGGGAAGCCGAATATCCAAGTATTTGGCAATACGCAAAAGACAATAATTTAACGGTTGTCACAAAAGATGAAGACTTTCGAGATTTATATTTCACAAAAGGCTTTCCACCAAAAGTTATTCTAATCAAGCGCGGTAACTGCCCCACCAAAACAATTGAAGCAATTCTTCGTTCTAATTTAGATTCCATCCAAAAATTACTAACTGATCCTGATATTGGTTTACTCATTTTAAAATAATCCAAAATTCACTGTGCACTACATCCATCCCAACTAGATGTATCCCAAATACAAGTTGTGCTTGCTCCAGTTCCAGTTCCAGTTCCTGTAGTGGTAACTGTGGCTGTTTTCTTTCCGAAAACTGGGTTTCCAGTCAAAAGTGCAACTAAGCCGTTGATTAGATTTAACTCAGGTGTAGAGTTGGTTGGAACATCTAACTTACAACCAAATGACAAAAGTAAGTAGTCATGCAAAAGTAATGATACATTTTTTTATTTAGAAACTCAGAAAGAAATTTAGGCTCGTCAGTTTTATACTCTATGAGCATAAATGAACCTAACGCGCTATCGCCAATCTTTGCAAAAATAGGAAACGTTAGTAGAAGGGTCTACCTGTAAGAAGTA
>DDBL01000175.1 GCA_002333425.1 Leptospiraceae bacterium UBA2033 | reverse complement strand
AACCAATCTAATCTGAGTATATAAGGAAAAACCCATTCATAGGGTAATTCGGTATACTCTAACTTGATTCCTGCTTTGCTTGTTAAACCATAATTGATTGTTCCCCCTTTTTCATGCGGGAGAAATTTGTAACTCACAGGAGCATTGCCAGCTAATTTATTTAGCATATCCACTTGTCCTGTATAACGAACCAATTCTTCATAAGAGCCAGAAATTGGAAAGGAATCGGTTATAACTTTGCACTCTTTACGAAACTTTCTGTATTCTTTGTAGTTTGGGATATTGGGGATAATATTCATAAATCTCTCTTTTTATTGTAGGATGACTTTAAAAGTTTAGTTAAAAAAATAACGCTAACAACTTATATTCATCGTTGTATAGAATCAAGTCGAATTTTACTGAAAAGCTAAAAGGAAATTGGGGGAAATAAAAGAAAAACTAAATGTTTTTCGATTAGGTTTTATCGTTTAGGTCGATGATTTCTTGTGCGGCAAAGGAAAGGAGAATTGTTAGGGCGGGATTGATTTTATCTTTTAGGGAGGAGTAAATTTCTTTTGCAGAATTTACTTCGTTAGATCTCATTTTTAGCACACATTTTTCTGTAATTTCTTTAAAATTATTCCACCAAATTTCAAACTCGTTCGTTTTAGTTTTATCAGAATCAGAGTTCAAAAAAGTTTTCAAAAGTTCTAACTGTTTACTTATTTCTATTTCCATTTCTTTTATTTCTTTGTAGGAATGATCGTCTAGTCCGTTTGGTTCTACAAAAAGTCCCGTGATGATAATTCCACGAATGTTTAAGATCGACTCAATTAATTTTTCTACTGTTTTTACTTTAGGAGTGACTTCTTTAAAACCTGGAATTGCGAATTGAGAAATTAAGGAATTTAAAACTCTACTTGCGGTAAATGTGGATAATGTCCTAGAATCAATTTCGGTAACAGTATTCATCTGAGAATCAAGAGCAGTAGAAACTTGGTTTACCGTTTTATTTGATTCGGTTAATAGATAGTTTGTGCTGTTTAGGTTTTCGGTGATTAGTTTCATACTTAATTCTAAATTTCCAAACGACTTTAGAAAATCATTTGAGTCTTTTAAAACGGAAGTGATAGAGCGACTAACGTCTACGTATGTTTGGTTCGCAGATTGAATTTCCCTTTCTGAGTTTTCTGCGAGTTCCACTGAAGAGGAAACATTGATTTCGGTTAACTTTGCTTGTTCTTGCATTTCTAGAATTTTTTGAGAAATTTCTCTAGAGACAGTGGAATTTTTTTGGGCAAGTTTTCCCATCTCTTGAGCTACAATCGCAAATCCTTTTCCAAATTCTCCTGCGTGTGCAGATTCAATTTCCGCATTGAGTGCAAGCATTCTTGTACTTTCTGAAATTTTTACTAATTCCTTAGAATGAGAAACTAAAAAACCATACTTAGCCCAGAGATCTCGGATTGTTTCATTTAATTCTTTGTTTTGTTCCACTAATTCGGAAATCAGATAAACTCCTGCTCCCATTGTTTTGACACCACTTTGTATTTGCTGTTGGATGTTATCCGATGACTCTCGTATATTATTATTTTTATCCGCCATGATGCGTGTTTGGTAATGGATTTCTTTTACTTCACTGGTGACATTTTGCATCTCTTCACTAAATTGTTTCATTTGATTTAGATAGGTGTTCATTGCCTGACGAATTGTAAATAAGTCTTGATTTAAAATATGAGTCTGGTCAACAATTTGTTTCATATTCTGGTTTACGGTGGCAGAAGATCTGCTAACGAGTCTTAGAATTAAAGTGAAGCTAGAAAAAAATTGGATGAAAGATTGAAATAAAGGAATACCTTGAAATTTTTTTTTAAATCCGATTAGATCAATTCCTAAATCACGTTCTTTTAATTTTATAAAAGTGGATTCAAAAAAAGTTCTAAGTTCTAATTGCCTAATTAAACGAATCAAAATTACTCCATAACTATCCGAAACTTTCGGTGATTATTTTAATTTGTAAATCAATGTCAAGGATTAAAGTAAATGCCACAATAAATTACATCTTTTTAAATCGAAAATGCGATAGTAGTCTTAGCGAAACGTTAGTTCTAATAAATCAATTGGAAAATTACTCTCTATCGCCTATCGGTTCATTGATAAGTGCCAATTTATACAGATTTCTTTTTTTAGTGGAGTATAGAAAAGTAGTAGTTATTGTCATAAATCTCTATGAGTAAATGTGAAAGTTCTACTCCATTTCAACAATGACTAAATCGGTAATTCCTTGATCTGGCTCAGAAAATACTTGCCTAAATAGGGAAGTATTTTTAACCATTTTCCTTGAGGGGAATTTGTGGAAAATCTAATTAAAAAAGAAGTACATGGCTTAAACCTTCACATGGAATTTGTAAATTACATAGGCGGTGTTCCGCTTGCTGTATTTTTTCTGGTATTATCACAAAAGATGTATTATGAAAAATTCTATTTCGTATTGTTAGGATTTTTAGCTGCGGTGACAATTACCCTAGTCATATTTCCTTATTGGCGAACCAAAATTTTCTACGCAATGTTTCGACCTGTATTAGAAGGTAATAATTTAAGTGAACTGAGTTTAGCCAAAGAAAAATTACTTAAATTTCCTACCTATTGCGGGATACTCGTTCAGTTACAATGGATATTAGGGGATATAACAACATTATCCGTTTATTATTCATTCGTTCCTGTAAGTTTATATGGATTAACCACATTCTTTTTATTAGTTGTATTTCTCGCTCCCATCAACTACATGATTCACTCAACACAGGCAGATTTATTTTTGTCCAAAATTTTAACTCTACCGGCTATTCGTAATATACCCGTAAATAAAGAAAATATTCGCGCAGTCACCATATTTCAAAGAGTGGGCATTGCTAGTTTTTCTATTTTGTTTTTACCTGTTGGTGTCTTAATCTCATTGTATTTTTTTGGAAGTTTAACTGATCCCGATGATCCTTTTCGTGATTATTTAGTGGGACTCATCGGAGTTCAGTCTCTTGCAATAAGTTATATCTGCTCGAATTTACTTGCAAAAATTTTAAGCAAAAATACAGAAAATGTAAAAGAAGCTTTGTCAGAATTAAAAAATGGAAACCTTGCTTATCGAATGCCGCTTGTAGATAGCGAAGAATTAGGTTTTGTTTTAGCGCTTAACTTTAACGAACTGCGAGATAAAATTTTAGAAGTAGTCACTCATCTAAAATCAACTTCAAACAAATTAAATGAACTATCTCACACATTAGAAAATAATGCATCTCATGTAGCAGGAGAAGCTGAAAATCAATCCAACTTTGCAGAAGAACTTTCCGCGAGTATGGAAGAGTTTCAATCTGCAATCACCCAAACAGAAAATAATACAGAGGTACAAAAGGGGCTAACAGAGGTTTGCGCTAATGCTCTTTTGGAACTAGATAACGAGATGCAAAGTAGCCTTGTTCAAGCTGGAGAATCCGCTAAACTTTCCAAAAAAGCTAACGAGTTTGCTGAAGCTGGATCAGAGTTGGGTTTAAATACCAAAAATGCAATTTCTGAAATCCAAGAAGAATCAAAGGCTATTATTGATTATGCGCAATTGATTTCTGAAATTTCAGATCAAGTAGGTTTGCTCTCATTAAACGCTTCGATAGAATCAGCACGCGCCGGGGAGTTAGGTAAAGGATTTCAAGTAGTAGCAAGAGAAATTTCTAAACTAGGTGAAAATACAAACGAAAACTCAGCACTCATTTCCAAAAAGTTAAAACAGCTTAGTCTAAAAATCAAACATGGATACGAACAAATACATGAAGTATCCGAAAGATTTAGAGAAATTCAAGACGCTGCTTTAAAGTCTGATCAATCTATAAAATTAATTTCTGAAAACTTAGGACGACAATTCAAACTCCACGCAACAGTTAAAACATTTATTCTACAACTAAAAGACCAAGCAATCGCGATTCGTGAATCGACCAAAGAACAAAAAGTCACAATCGAAGAATCTAACGATGAACTTGAAAAACTTTCCAGTGGCTCAGAACAACTTTCTTTATCCGCAAAGAATCTCAAAAATGTTTCTGTAGAGTTGAAAGCCGACGCTGCCTTATTATTGAAACAAATTGAATTTTTTAAAGTATGAAATTATTCGTTTGTCTCTACTTCTTCGACGTCATTTTTCATAATTTCAGTAACTCCATTTGAAGTTTGCACTTTCAGTTTTGTGCCATCATCAGATGCGGTTACTCCGATTATCCGGCGTCCATCTTTCATTTTATAAATTTCTGATTCTTTGCCGATTATCTGTTCGATTCGTTTCATAACTAGTTTTTCGTTTAATTTGATTCTTTGTTCTATAACATCTGGAATTTGATTAGGATCTTTGAGTTTTTCTTTTTCAACAATTAGTAGTTCTTCGCATTCTTTGAGTTTCTCTTCTAGCGTTTTAGATTCTGCTTTTTGAATTAGCGTTTGAACAAATGTGTTATCTAGTTTAGAAAGTTTTTCCTTCACCACTTTTGGGTCAAATTTTTTGTCAATATCACTAACATTATTTGGATTCAAATTTGTAATTAGATCAACAAAGCCTGTCTCTTTTAAAAAACTTTTTATCTTCTCTGAATTTATTTCTGTGCTGAAACCAGACTCAATTACGATTTCCTTTTCATCAAGAGTGCCAATTATGTTTTTTAATGTTTCACTTTTTTGAATCAGATCATCTGAAAGGTTTTCTATTTCAGGTAGTTTTAGTTTGATAGCTATTTTTCCATCTAGCACAGTTGTTTTAGTGGTTCCATTTTTTTGTATATCTACTTCGAATTTTGTACCACGAACTGCGATGACTGCTGTTGGTGTTATATTACTAAATCCTTCTTTCTTTCCTAATTTATTTACGTGAATTAATGTTCCGCCAACTTCTGTGATTACACTTACTTCTTTGCTATCCCTTAAAATTTTACCTGTTAATTTAAGACTCGACTCCGAGCGCATACGGATAACGGTTTCAGATTCAATGCCGATGATTTGCAAATCGCAAAGTGATTTTTTTCCCGTACGT
This sequence comes from Leptospiraceae bacterium UBA2033, assembly GCA_002333425.1. GTDB lineage: Bacteria > Spirochaetota > Leptospiria > Leptospirales > Leptospiraceae > UBA2033. The sequence goes on along the minus strand of DDBL01000175.1, from coordinate 20,668 downwards.
ATCGTGTCTAAGTTTTTGATTCGGTCTGACGTCTTTAGGGGTTTACCATTGTTAGTCACATCTCCAACAGATAAAAGTACTATCGCTTCTGGGTGAAATTCTTGTAGTATAGGCGTATCTGATTTCTCTTTACAAGAAAAAAGAAGACTGAAGGTGAGTATTAATACTTTGGAAAATGGAATTAATTTTTTTCGTTGTAAGAAAATGTTTTTGAGAAAGTTTACCATGATTATAAAATCCTATTTTGTTATTAAAAATGCAAAATTTTTATTATTTGAATCGGTTAATTGTTTGTTATGCGTATCAAAAATTTTACAAAGTCCAAACTACCAATTCACAAAATTTGCGTAAATGCTTTTTTTCTTTTCCTATCTAGAAGTTTCTTCAATGTGACAAAAAAACAACGTAGGTATTTTTTTAAGTAGTTGAGTATGAAAAAAATGAAAAGCATTTATTGTAAGATAGTTCGTATGTTAGTGTTTCTAATTTCTTTTGTGGGCTACTCTGTATTTGCCGATACTATCGCTCTAAAGAACGGACAAGTAATTGAAAATGTGAAAGTAAATATTGTATCTGGTTTTTTTGATATATCCTATGAAGACGGAGCAAAAAAGAAAATTGCAAAAAAATTTGTTAAGTCTCTAAAGTTTAAAATTGTTGAATGGAAATCTGTGTTATCTAATCCAGATAATTATGAAATGGAACGACTAAGAATTGCTGAGTTTTTATTAGAAAACTCAAACTGGCAACCTAAGGAAGCCGAAAAACCACAGATAATGATTTTAAAGTTTAAAGCTGGAAAGGGTATAACATCAGCAAAAGCAGAATCTCTTTCTAATCTGATTCGAACGAAGATCATCAATACCGGGTTATTCGTAGTATCCGATCGTTTGTCCATGGAAAAAGAATTAGAAAAAAATAAATGTAATACTATTTCTTGTTCGAGTCAAATTGCAGCACAGTTAAAAGTGAATAAATTATTATCTGGTGAAATTAGTTTTGCGGCTAATAAGTATTATATTGTAGGAGAAGTCATCGACATCGCTAAGAAAAAAGTAGATTTTTCTGAAACCATGATTATTTCTGCAGAAGAAAAAGAGGAAGATCGTGTTGAAAATTTTTCACGTAAGATTGCAGGTGGCACATTAGAACAATGGGAATACCCCATTCAAAATCCACAAGCAGGAAGTCCACCCATTACACCCTATGTGTAGAGGTCGATACTTGTCCCTGGCTGGGGTCAATTTGAAAAAGATCATTATATACGAGCTTTTGTATATCCAATTCTTTTGATTGCCGCAAGTTCGCAATACCAGTCTTCTTTGGAAAATTATAATAGCGACAAAAGAAATTATGATGCGTTAGTTCAATTATCTTTTTTGGATCAGTCTCGTTTTTATAGTCCTTATTATCTTTATTTTTCAGAAATTCAAAAAAGAGCAATGAATGAAGATATTGACAAAGTAAATCGAATAGCGGCGTTTCTTGCGGGTGTTTATATATTGAACTTAATCGATGTTATCTTCACTCCTATACCGATGGAGTTAAAGAATATTTCAGTGAGATATGACCAAGAAATATTTCGTGATTCAACTCAAATCGGTAAAGTTTATGGAATTTCGTATACAAGTAGTTTTTAAGAATAGGAGAAAAAGTATGATACAATCAAATGCGCAAAATAATAATTATCCACTGGCTTTAAGAGTTTTTCATAGTATAAAAAGTTTCGTAGGTTTACTAATTTTTATTATGGTGATTACTTTTACGAGTTCTTCTTGTCTTTCAAAGGTGAAAGATGCTTCTCCTTTCTATGCGTATATGACTAAATTATTAACGACTGATACGACGCCGCCTACTGTTTCTTTTACTTCCCCAAATCCAATTGATGATGAATTTGAGTTAAATAGGAGTATAACAGTGTTATTCTCAAAGGCGGTTACTTCCTATAGCAGCCAACCTATTTCAGTAACTCTTGATGGGGCAATTGTCGAAGGCAAAACAGAATTTATAAACAACAGTCTTATATTTACACCGAATTCCGAACTTGTGCCAAATAAAAAATATTTTGTCACAGTAGATGGAGTGCAAGATAAATCTGGAAATCAACTAAAAAATAAATATGAGTTCAGTTTCACTACAGGAACTTTACCTGATGTAAATCCTATAGCGATTAACGCAATTACTCCACTTGATGATTCGTCGAATATAGATATTGATTCTAAAATTTCTATTGAATTTAGTGAAGCCTTAGATCCTCGCTCATTAAAAGAGGAGAACTTTGTTCTAAAAGAAAATGGTATTGTTATAGGATTTGATCTTTCACTTACCTCAGAAAATATTCTTCAACTCAAACCCAAAAGAGTTTTTGCCAATTATACCTTCTATAATTTGACAATAAACTCAAATATAAAAGATACAGCGAATTTACCAATGGGGAAAGACGTCTCAATTAGTTTTATGACTTCGAATAAAGTAGATACAGTTTTACCAGAGGTAACTCAGCATTTTCCGCTAGAAATGCAAACAGCTCCTTCCGTGCTAAGTAAAGGGTTTGTTACGCGTGACAGTAGAGTTGGTGATACAATTCATGCTTCTCAATTTGTAAGTATCGATTTTTCAGAGGCGGTAAATAGTATTTTGCCTGACTCCAATATTATTGTAACAAAGTTGGATACTGGAATGCAAGTTCCTATCGGAATTCGTCGTGGACTTTCGTCGGTTGTTTTATTTTCACTGACAGGTAGATGGGAAGAAGGTCAAAAATATAAAGTAAAAGTTAGCTCCAACGTTTCCGATTTAGCGAATAACTCACTAGCAAAAGGAAATTTTGAACTTACTTTTTCTGTTGCCGGTTCAGAAATCCCGCCACCACCACCTCCAAGTCTTGTTACGAAAGAGCCTTCTAGCAATGAACAAAATGTTGGTCTAAAAATAAAAGTAAAACTCATTTTTTCACAACCAATTTTTCGCCCAAGTGTTAATGTAGATACGATATACGTTATGGACAATGCTGGAAATAAAATTTCTGGAACTTATTTGATCGAGAGTAACAAAGTTGTTATTTTTACACCAAGCTCTTTGTTAAAACCAAAAACAAAATACACCGCTTATGTAAAAATAAACGTTAGGGGAAATGACAATAAAAAGCTAGGGCAAGAATATACTTTTTCTTTTACAACAGAAGAGTTGGTCTCCCCTTCTTCTCTTGCCTACAGCAGTGCGTTTTATTCTTTGTATAAACAAACATCTACACCGCCATTGAGACCTTCTTATTCTGGTTTTATTTCTGCTTGTTCTGTTTCTCCCGAATTGCCTGTTGGATTATTTTTACTTTCCAATTGTACTATTTATGGAACTCCTCAAAATGTGCAGAATACAACTCATTACACCATAACAGGGAGTAATACAGGCGGTTCTACAAGTACTAAAGTCAGTATCGCAGTGTCGGAAACTGGAGAGTTGCCGCTCTATATTGGTTACGCAAACACTGCATATACTTTTATAAAGGATGTTGCGATTTCTTCTATTAATCCGTCTGTAATTGGAGAAATTTCATCCTGTTCTGTTTCGCCTTCTCTACCTACTGGATTATCAATTAGTAGTGTATGTACGCTTAGCGGTTCTCCTACCGAACTAAAGGATAAGACTGATTATACGATCACAGCAAAAAATTCAAAACAAACTGCAACCGTAGAAGTTAGCATAATCGTCAGTAATCTCACACCAACTACAACTACACCACCGACTACAACTACACCACCAACTACGACTACACCACCAACTACGACTACACCACCAACTACGACTACAACAAGAGTCGTCAATGCTTCTATCGCAAATGCAAATATTTGGGAAGGAATTGGCAATGCAGTGGTTACTATTAATTTGTCGGAAAGTCCAGCCAGTATCATCGCAGTTGACTATACAACTTCCAACGGAACAGCAATTGCTGGAACAGATTATACGGCAACAAGTGGTAATCTGTATTTTAGATCTGGTGAGAACAGCAAAACAATTAACATTCCAATTTTGAATGATACTACTTATGAAGCAGTAAATGAAACGTTTACATTTCAGATCACGCAGGTTTTGGGGGACAATGCTACACTTGGAACTTCTTCTCTGTCACTAACTATTAGCGATTTATCTCTTTTAGATGGATTAGTTGCTTATCATCCATTTTCTGGAAATGCGGATGACTCTGTAACATCGAATTCTTCTACTTTTTTTGGAGCAGGGGGTATTCAGAATTTGCCTCAGCTTACTACGGACAGAAAAGGAAATGCTAATAGTGCCTATAATTTTGATGGAACGGATGATTATATTTTGGCTGGTTCAAATGTGGGGATAACGGGAAATAGCCCGAGAACGATAAGCGTATGGGTAAAACATCCAGCTTCGCCTTCTAATACAATACAGCATTTAGTAAATTGGGGTACGATCGGTGGCTCACAAGCGTATGGAGTATATTCAACTTCTGTTGTTCTTTTTTATGGGCATTCAAATGATTTAAGCTCTGGACAGGGACTTACTACAAATTGGGATCATTGGGTATTTGTATATAATTCGACTACTGTATTTAATTATAAAAATGGTGTTCTTATTAACCAACAAAATAAAGCTTTAAATACAGGTGACTCTCCACTTTTCTTTGGGAGACGTATGGATAATATATACTACTATAAAGGAAGTCTTGATGACGTGCGAGTTTATGACCGAGCAATGGACTCAGATGAGGTTCGAGCTTTGTATGAAATGGAAAAGTAAGCAAACAAAAATTGCGATTCGTGAATTGATCAAAGAACAAATGGTATCAGTTTGTTATAATTGATTTATTCTTTCTGCTTCTCTAAAAACAGGCACTGTGACAACAGCCAATTCAGATTGAAAGGAATTATTTTCTGTATAAATATTTACAGCATTTTTATCGTATTGAATTTTTTTAACTACTTCTTTAAAATGAATTTTTATATTACCGAGTAATCCTTTCAGAATTTTGTCATATCCATCATATACTAAAAAATCTGGACCGGAAATTGTTTCCGATTCACTAAAATATCCTATCGCAGATGCTTTATCTAATTCTGCTGCATTTTCGCTTTCAAGTCCTCTTTCGAATAATCTAAATAGTTTTTTTTCTAACGCACTCAAGTCTTTCTTTTTATAAATTATATCCAATAATTCTCTAAGCGATAAATTTCTGTTTGCCTCTTCTAGAATTTGTTCTCCTTCATTTAGATAAGACTCAAATTTTTTATAAGCTGAATATAGTTTTAATTTGGAAATTGATTTAGAATTATCTAATACGAAACTATCCTCGAAATCTGTAACTTTTGTATTGACTGAAAATTTTTCGGCTAAATCAATTAGCGGATTTTGATTATTTCCATGAATCCAAGCTGCGCCTAAGTCGATAGGATAACTTGCCTCCCTATCTGTCCAAATCCTTCCACCAAGTCGATCTCGGGCTTCCAAAATTTCTACTTCGTGTCCAGATGCTTTTAAGAAATGAGCTGTACTAATCCCAGCCATCCCTGCACCAATGATATTATTTTTTTAGGTGAATTTGTTTTGGGTAAATTTTTATAAGAAAGAGTTCTACATGCAGCAAAAAAACTCATCATTGACCAAGTTAAAAAATCTTTTCTATTCATAACTCTTTAGACGTTTATCAATAAACATGAGTTCGTTTGCGGTTAATACTAATTTGTCCCAAATTTCCTAATCAAACTTCGTCGTTAGTTGCACTCGCTTTCTGTCTTTGTCGATCGAAACAACTTTTACTTTTACTTGTTGGTTTAATTGTAAAATGTCAGATGGACTTTTTATAAATTGATTGGAGATTTGGGAAATATGAAGTAAACCTGATTCTTTGATTCCTATATTAACGAAGGCTCCGAAATTTGTGAGATTGTTTACGATACCAGGAATGACTAATCCTTCCTTTAAATCGTCTATCGTTTTGATTGAGTCATCGAACGAAAAGGATTTTGCTTTTTGTCTTGGATCAAGTCCGGGTTTTGCTAATTCTTTTACAATGTCTTGTAAAGTCGGTAGACCAATTTCATCTGTGAGATATTGTTTTACTTCAATCTTTTTTTGTAAGCTCGGATCTTTTAGAAGCGTTGCAATATCTGTTTTCAAATCCTTTGCCATTTTTTCTACGATTGGGTAAGCTTCTGGATGAACGGCACTGTTGTCCAATGGATTTTCTGAATTGGGAATTCGCAAGAAACCAGCGCACTGTTCAAATGCTTTTTCTCCCAAACGTGGAACTTTGAGTAGTTGTTTACGTGACTTAAATTGTCCATGTTCTTTTCTAAAATTTACAATGCTTTCGGCTAACGCAGGACCCACACCGGAAACGTAGGCTAATAGGTGTTTGCTTGCCGTATTGAGGTTAACACCGACTAGGTTCACACAGCTTTCTACTACCTGGTCTAAGCGAGAGTGTAATAGCGATTGGTCTACATCGTGTTGGTATTGTCCTACTCCGATGGATTTTGGCTCAATCTTTACAAGCTCAGCGAGTGGATCGAGAAGTCTTCTTCCAATAGATACAGCCCCTCTTACTGTAACATCCTGGTCGGGAAATTCCTCCCGCGCTATCTTTGACGCTGAATAAATAGAGGCTCCTGCTTCATTCACCATAAAAATTTCTACAGCCGAAGGAAAGTTAATTCCTTTAAAGAAACTTTCTGTCTCTCTAGAAGCAGTTCCATTTCCGATGGCGATTGCTTCTGTTTTAAATTTCTTTGCTAATTCTAAAATTTGCGCGCGTGATTTTTCTATTTCATTTTGTGGCGGATGTGGGTAAATCGTTGAGTTAAATAGGAAATTTCCTTCGCTATCTAGACATACTATTTTACATCCTGTTCTAAATCCAGGGTCAACTGCCATTATCCTCTTTTGTCCAAGTGGAGAGGATAACAAAAGTTGCCTCAAGTTAAGCGAAAATACATGAATAGCCTCTAAGTCCGCTTTTTCTTTTGTTTTCTGGCGAAATTCTGTTTCTATAGAAGGTTGCAGAAGTCGTTTGTAAGAATCTTTAATCGCTAGGTCTAATTGTTCTCTTGATTCTCTAGTAGCATTTTTCTTGATAACAGAAATTTCCATTGCCTGTATGGTTGTATCGTGGTCGGGTGCGATAGAAAGTTTTAGAATCTCTTCGTTTACACCGCGCATAATAGCTAGAAACCGGTGAGAAGGACATTTTTGTAAAGGCTCTTCGTATTCAAAATAGTCTTTGTATTTACTTCCCTCTTCTTCTTTTCCTTTCGCTACATAGGATTTTACAACGGCTTGTCTTTGAAACTGGGAACGTATAATACTTCTTACTTCCTTTGTTTCACTTATCATCTCTGCTACAATGTCTCTTGCTCCTTGTAAAGCATCTTCTATGGAACTAACGTCTTTTTCTTTAGAGATAAAGGACTTCGCAAGATCAAATAAATTGTTTTTGGATTGTTCCATGATATGTAAGGCTAACGGCTCTAAACCTTTCTCTCTTGCAACTGACGCTTTTGTTTTTCGTTTTGGTTTGTATGGTAAATAGAGGTCTTCTAATTCAATTGGATCATAGGTATTTGTAATTTTTTTTCTAAGCTCTGCTGTGAGTTTTCCTTGTTCTTCGATTGTATGTAATACGGTTTCTCTTCTTTTTTCTAACTCGACTAATTGACTCATTCGAGTGGAGATATTTGCAATCTGAACTTCGTCTAAACTTCCTGTGATTTCTTTTCGATAGCGGCTAATAAAGGGAATGGTCGCTCCCTCTTCTAAAAGTTGAATTGTGCCTGCAATTTGTTTTTCAGAAATTTGGAGTTCTTTGGAAAGAATGGATACATGTGCTTTGTTCATAATATCCATTCTTAAAAATTATAGAGTTAAACCAACATTTTTTAGTCTACGACTTTATCTTTCCTGTAAACAAAACTTACTCACTATTTTAACGTGAATTCGATCTATACCAAATGACAAAAGTATATACCCATTCGTTATAAATTGAACCAGAACCATGTTTGTAAAATAGATTTATCACAAAAGGTTTTAGTTTTTCTTCAATCTCTCCACAATCGCTTTAAATTCTGGAAAGGAAGTATCTATCCAAGAATCATCGTCAATCTGGATTTCATTTGCAAGAAGAGTTTTTAGAACAAGAAAGCTCATAGCAATTCGATGATCCATGAAGGACTCAATTAAGGCAGGTTTGACTTCTTTCACTTCTCCGAACGCATAACCGTCTTTAGCCTCTTCAACAACAACACCGAGCTTTTGCAAATTGGAAACCATGGCGTGAATGCGGTCGGATTCTTTTGCGCGGAGGTCTTCTGCATTTTTGATTTCAAATCCGTTTTCAGAAAAAAGTCCAGCGATGGTAAGAATTGGAATTTCATCTATGATAGAAGGGATTAAGTCAGAAGTAATTTCGGTTTTTCTAAGTTTGGAAGGATAGACTCTCAAATCGCCAATTATTTCCCCACATTCGGTTCTTTCTTTTTCCACTTCAATACGTCCACCCATATTGCGCAAAACAGTGAGTATTCCCGTGCGAGCAGGATTGAGTCCTACGTTTTGAATCAGGATAGTTCCTGACTTTGCAAGAAGTCCGAATACGATAAAAAATGCGGCAGACGAAATGTCGCCTGGAACTTGAAACTTTGCACCGGCAAAAGAAAAAGGAGGTTTGATTTTGAAGTGAGTTTTGGAAATGTATTCGATAGTTCCGCCCAAAAATCGAAGCATGTTTTCTGTATGGTCGCGGGACAATTCGTCTTCTTCGTATTCCAATTCAACGTCAGACGCAATAGCTGCAAGCATGAGACAAGATTTTACTTGTGCGCTTGCGATTGGGCTTTTGTAGCTAATTGCGTTTAGCTTCTTGCCTGTGATTTTGAGTGGAGCCTTGCCGTCGCCTGTCACTGATTGAATCTCTGCGTTCATTAAAGTCAATGGATCTATGATTCGTTTCATCGGGCGTTTTCTTAGAGAAGCGTCTCCGGTTAATTGTGTGTTAATCCCAACAAGACCTGCTAGTAGTCCAGCCGAAAGCCTAATCCCAGTTCCACCATTTCCAAAATCTAATTCTTCTTTTGGTGAGGATAATCCAAACTTGCCTGGGCTTTTCACTTTGTAATGACCAAAGCCGAGTTTGGTAAATTCTACGCCCAGTTTGGAAAAAGACTTCATTGTATTGAGTGGATCTTCTGCTTCCAGAAAGCCAGTAATTTCAGACTCACCTTTCGCTAAAGAAGAGAATAACACAGACCTGTGAGAAACTGATTTGTCACCAGGAACTACAATGGAAAAATTGGAAGGGATTTGAAAATTAGAAACAAGCATGAATTCCATAACTCATACTGCCCTAGTTATGAAAATAAGAATTAATTGAAATCAAGAAGATTTGAAATCTTTTTACAGCTAGCTAGGCAATCACTCCTGCTAGATCTGTAAAAATAGATTCAAATTTTAAATTTGGAATATTTTACTTTGCTACAATAAAAATTGTAGCCAGATTCTAAATATTATTTAGCTTCTACAGCTTTTGCTTTCGCAACGACAGCATCTCTACCGCCTGGAATTTTTACGAATACAACGCATTCGCATTCTTTCCATCCACTGTATGGAACTTGTGGATCATCAGGATATAGTGCTTTACATTCTTTTACGTTAACACCTTGTAATTGTCCAGCAAATTCTCTTACAACTACTTGTCCTGTAGATTCGCCATCAGAAACACCAGATGCTCCCTGAATGCTTTCTCCTACGAGTTTACCGATCAAGTCACCTTTAACAGTTGTTGTAGCAGCGTCAGTGCAAGTTTTTTGCATCATCGCACCACTTCTTTTTTCCATTGCTTTAACGGAAGCTCTACCAACGGATTTCATGTAGTAGAAATCAAAAGGTTTTTTGTTAACATCTTCAGGAGGACCATGCCATCCCTCAAATTGTCTTCCACCATCGCCCACACTATGAGCCTCTTTATCGCCAGTACCACATCCAGAAACTGCAACCATCAACATTGTTAAAAGCACGATCGCTTTTGTTTTCGACATCCTTAACTCCTTAAAGTAAAAATTAAGATTATCTCTATCATCCTCAACCTAGTTAAAAATTTAAAGCAAAATATTGCATTTTACGAAATTAATTTCTAATTTTTTATATTCCATCCCCATAAATGAACTCTTGTATCAATTCATCCTCTTGCTTATTCTGGTTTTTACTAGATATTTGCTTATGAGATAGGTCAGCCATTTCCTTCTGTAGAGTTTCTACTTTTTCCAACAGAATAGAAAATACTTTCGCTACTGGGTCTGGCATTTGTCCGTGATCCAACATATGCTCACTATTTTTCTCATCGGATTTCACAACTCTTCCTGGAATTCCTACAACCGTACAATTCTGAGGAACGTCTCTCATGACTACAGAGCCGGCACCAACACGAACATTATTTTCTAGAACAATATTCCCCAGTATCTTGGCACCTGATCCAATTACCACATTTTCCTTCAAAGTAGGATGACGTTTTCCTGATTCCTTTCCTGTTCCACCAAGCGTTACACCCTGATAAATCAAGCATCCCGCACCCACCTCAGCCGTTTCTCCAATCACGACACCCATTCCATGATCAATCATAATTCCATTGGCAATCTTAGCTCCTGGATGAATGTCAATTCCTGTAAGAAAACGAGCTATGTAATTGATGTAACGCGGGATTAATGGAATTTTACATTTATATAAGAAATGAGCAACAGAGTGAAACCACAACGCATGTAGTCCCGGGTAACATAGAATGACCTCAAGGTAAGACTTTGCGGCAGGATCATTCTCTTTGATTTTTCTTATATTCTCAAACATGAATGTTGAATAATTAGAGCAAAGGTTTTTTGAAAGAATTAAACTTTCGGAGTTAGAATTTTTCACGATACGAAGGCTAATGCCGTGCATAAAAAAGTATTTAAAGATTACCACCGATGGACACGGATGAACACCGATAGTTTTTATTTTCCACTAATTTAGTAGATATTGCCCAGTTCCGGCAATCACAATTAAAATGTGAAAATATCCACATTATAATTATTAAACAAAAGGGGAAAAAATAAATGCAAAAATTTATTATAATCGTAAAACACAATTATTCATGGAACCAAATCAGAAAAATGATTAAAAAAGATATTAAAAAAGTGAACGAAATTTATTACCACCCAAAATGTAATAATAAAACTAAAAAAATAATAGAATTTTATAAAAATTTATATTCACACAAAAAATAATATTTAAGAAAACCTTTCCCATTTCAGGGAAAGAATCTTTCTGGGTTTACATAACTGCCTTTCAATAAATAAGAGAAACCAAACACCAAATAGAAAGTCATAAATAAAAACGATTGACTATATGTCATATTTGACATATTATGTTTTGATGAAAGAAAAGCCTTTAGTTTGGATGCAATCAGAAATAAAAACACCACCATTTTCTTAGGTCTTACTAGAAGGAAAAATTTATGGAAGATTCAAAAAGAAAAAAACTAGAAGCAAATGGCTGGAAGGTTGGAACAGTTTCTGATTTTTTAAATCTTACTCAAGCAGAATCTGAGTATATAGAACTAAAACTTTTATTAAGTCGTAACCTTCAGAAGAAGAGGGTAGCACAAAATATTACTCAAGTGAAATTGGCAAAACTTTTACATTCAAGTCAATCAAGAGTTGCCAAAATGGAAGCAGGCGATAAATCAGTATCAATCGATCTTATCCTTAATTCCTTTTTCGCTCTTGGGGCAACAAATAAAGATATTGGAAAAATGCTTTTAGGTTTATCTGAAAATAAAAAAGATGTTAAACGTAATTACAGAAAACCACTCTCAAAAGTTGCAACAGCATAAAAGAGCTCTAAAAAATGATATGGATTTAAACCAAACTAAGAAGATTCAAGACCCATCATATCTTTTCTCCGTGTTCATAGCCTTGGCGTTTTATAATCTTTAAGAAGCTCTCTTATCTTCATAAAATTGCGGTAAAACGTGTGGAATTTTCGTTTACATATCCTCTTTTAGATTTAACGTGTAAGTCATAAATATAGAAATTGAGATGTATGAGATAATGATGTATGATAAAAACAAAAATTCCGGTGGAAGACAAGAAATACTATGATTTAATCAATAGTTTACAAATCGAAATTCGACTTGGGAAAAATATATTTGATATTCTGGATCATATTTTAGAAGAAATTCTAAATATTTTTGAAGCGAGTACGGGAAGTATTTCACTCGCCGATCCCCAAGAGAAAATTTTAACTATTGCTTGTGCAAAAGGTATCGACAAAGAAAAAAAAATCGCGGCAAAATTTCCATTTGCCGTGGGGATAACAGGTGCAGCCGCAGCATCTATGCGAACGATCTACGCGCCAGATGTCTCTAAAGATAAACGTTATGTGAAATTGATAGACTCAGTTGCATCAGAGCTAGCAGTTCCGATGAACTCAGATGAACAATGTTTAGGAATTTTGAATTTAGAATCTCATTACCTAGATCATTTTTCAAAAAAACAAATTCTATGGGCTGAGAAAATTTCCAATGAACTTTGTAAGGCACTTATTCAAAATAAATTTTATCGGGAAGCAATAGAGAGAAGTAAAAACGAGCAGGATTTTTTAAATTCTATTCTCGGTTACGACGCTCAGATTTTATTTTTAAAAACAAGAATTCGCACAGTTGCTCCCTCAGACGCATCTATACTCATAAACGGTGAATCAGGAACCGGAAAAGAGCTAGTAGCAAAAAGCATACACTACTTATCCGACCGCAAATCCAATCCTTTTGTTAGTTTAAATTGTGGTGCACTAAATGAAAATCTTTTAGAAACCGAATTATTTGGACATGTAAAAGGAGCATTTACCGGAGCAGATAGAAACGTAATTGGAAGATTTGAAGCGGCTAACGGTGGAACAATTTTTTTAGATGAAGTTGCGGAAATGCCGCCCTCTCTTCAAGTGAAATTACTTCGCGTTCTCCAAGAAGGTGAGATCGAAAGAGTCGGGGATTTCAAAAAAATTAAAGTCAGCGTGCGGGTAATCAGTGCTACCCACAAAGACTTAGCACAAGAAGTAGAAAAAGGAAATTTTCGTTTGGACTTGTATTTTCGATTGGGGGTAATCCCTCTTCGCCTCCCACCTCTAAGAGAAAGGCGGGGTGATATTCCTTTATTAGTTCACCATTTTCTATTGGAATTTAATAAACGTTATGGGAAAAACAAACACTTCGACATCGCTACGATAGACCTTCTCACACAACATACTTGGCCCGGCAATGTCCGTGAATTGGAAAACGCAATTCAATATGCAGCCATTTTATGCCCTAACGACATTATCACACCCGATTTTTTACCAGACAATGCTATTCGTGGTTTTGATCGCTTAAAAGAAGAAAAGACAACTGCTAAGAAAAAAATAAACCCGATTGATGAACTTTTACAAGTTGATTATTCTGATTTAAACTTAGAGAGAGCTCTCCTAAAAATCGAAACAAAACTAATCCAAGAAGCAATGAAAATCGGAAAAACACAAGACCAAGCGGCAAAACTTTTAGGAATTAGCCGTGGATCTCTTCAATATAAGATTAAAAATAATCCTGAAATTCAAGTTTTAAGCGATTAATTTTAATCTTTTTGGATTAAATACGTTCAACTTTGCAGAATGCAAATCTTACTCTCATAAAGTTAATTTGAATGAAATGAATTTTACAAATTACTGAATCTATCAGTAAAATGATTCAAATCTATAATTTTAAAGCATTATAGACATAATTTTTACTCCAAGAAATACCCAATAATCAACCGTTATTTGGATTAAATTTAAGTTTTTTAAAGTTGGCACAGTTTGTGCAATAGTATAGATGAACAGCAAAAAGCTGAATTCAAAAGATTTGATAAACAAGAGGATATCAACCATGAAAAGAACTATAACAATCACTTTAGCAATCGCAGCAGTAAGCCTACTCACAAGCCCGATATTTTCAATCAGCTCTGACTTAGAAAGTTCCCTTTTAGAAAAAGCACTTATTGAAGGTGCAGTAACACAAGAGCAAAAATCTGCTGTAAAGCACTACCTAGCTTCCGTTGCGTCTGAGAAGAAAAAACTTGCTGACTCTTATAGAGAAATGGCTCAGGTGAATTATGGTGGAAAAGCAATGACCCAAGAATTAAGAACCAAAAAACTTTTAAATCTTGCAAAATCATTGGATGAATTAGCAGCTAGTTACGAAAACTTAGCAAACAACTACTCTCCAGACGAATACAAAAAACTTGCTAAATTAGAAGAATAATAACATCTCATACATTTTTTACTAACCCTTGCTCTCTCCTTAACCTTGTCGAGCAGGGGTTAGTTTTTTTCCTTCCTTACATTTTCCAACTCCCTACCAATTAAAATCAAATAGAGCAAGTAGTAAAGTAGTAGATAACTTTTGATTCCTTTTTAACGTGCTAACTAAGGACTTACTATGTTACACGAAAAAGAAATTTTAAATGAAGTAAATTTATGCTCTGACAATGGGAAATTAAATCTAGAAGCTTGCGGCTACTCTCGATTTCCCTTACAAATTTGTAATTTAAAAGGAAATAATTTTAGAAAGAAAAGGTGGAATTATTGGTGTTTTACGAATGAAGATATTTTATTCTCAGTAACGTTAGCCGATTTAGATTACGCAGGGACTGGATTTATCTACCTTTTTGATTTGAAGACTTTAGAGTTCATCGAAAAAACAGAATTGATTCCATTTGGAAAAGGTTGTGTTTTAGGAGAAAAAGTTTCTGATAAAGTTTTTTTTGAAAATTCTAATATAAAAATTTCCATCGAATACTCAAAAGTAGCCGACACTTACGAAATAAATTTTGACATATTTTGTAAATCTTTTCAAAATAACAAAGATCTCAAAGCTGAAATAAAAGCGATACAGTCCATATCACATGAGAGTTTAAATGTTGTAATTCCCTGGAGCGAAAAACACTTTCAATTTACCTCTAAACAAAATACAATCACAAGCTCAGGTAAAATCAAAATTGGAGAAAAAGAAATTTTACTCGATGCAAAAAATACAGATGCTACTTTAGATTTTGGTAGAGGAGTATGGCGTTATTCCTCTACTTGGAACTGGGCTGCCGCTTCCGGCAAAGTAAATGGCAAAAAACTTGGTTTGAACTTTGGTGCAAAGTGGACGGATAATACTGGTTATACGGAAAATGGAATTTTTTACGATGGAAAACTTTACAAGCTGAGTGAACAAGTTTTATTCGATTATGATACGTCTGACTACAAAAAAACATGGACTCATAAAACACAAGAAAGCGACCGAGTGAATCTGAGTTTTCATCCAATCTATGAAAGAGTAGCTGAAACAAATTTTCTAATCATTGCTTCTAAAGTAAATCAGGTATTTGGCTATTTTGAAGGGTCTATTAGGCTTGGACCAAACGCAAACGACGAGAGAATTTCTATTACAAAAATGTTTGGATGGTCAGAAGATCATTATGCAAAATGGTAAAACGATAATCTCCTTGACAGATAATTTGTAAATCCATATCATCTTGCCAATGCTAAACCGAGGAAGTGACTAAATGAAAAAGGAAAATATTGATTTAGAAGAGGATCTTAACGGCGATTCATCCCAAGATTTACAGGACTTAGAATCCTTCAAAAAAAAATTCATTGATACTCACAGAGGTCGTCCCATTTTTATGGTCAGGATTGAGGATATCAAAGGAATCTCTTTAATTGATTTTATTAACTTATTAAAAACAGAAATTCATCGTTTCCCTGACATTAAAATTTTGGACCTAGGTTTCTATTTTATAGAAGCCCGCCAAAGTCTTTTATTAGGAATAGCATCTGGTGGAGATCTAGCGGATGACGCATTTCCAAATCTAGATAGTTATTTTGGAAAGTTGCACCAAGAAAGTCTACGCAAAAAAATCTGTGAATTTAATTATGGAATTTCTAGAACGCAAAGTAATTATATTTCCGGTGTAAATGAAATTTTTGATGATCTTTCTAAAACATCCGAAAAGAATTTAAGTGACAACTTAGTTCGTTGGGGTTGGACCTACTTCAATAAAGCAAATAGTTATATTTCGGGTCATACTCATGACGCAATGATTCAACCTACGGTTTGTTATAACCCTAGAGAACAAACTTTTTCCGTAAAAGGGGGAGAAGTATTTGTAGGTGGCGGAGCCTATAGAGGTTACAAGGATTTAATCACTGACATACCACAAGACCAAGACATAAAACGAATAGAACTATTAATTCTAGAAAAATTAATCATTGCAAGTGAAGGTTGCCCGGGACTTTTAAAGTTTAATATTTCGCCTCAGTCTTTGATTGATACATTTTCTAGCCATGAAAAGGTTAACCGGTTTACCAATCTTATCCGCTCAAAAAATTTAGAGCCAAAAAATGTTCGTTTTGAATTGATAGAAAAACATTATGAAGAAGATAAATTTTATCTAAAGGACATATGCCANNGGAATTATGATCCAAGAATTTAAGTTAGATCCAATTAGTTTTAAATTCAAAGTTTATGAGGATAAAGTCAAATTTTTAGACAACCTAGCATTTATCGACTACTGCAAAAAACTAGCACACAATAGAGAGGCAGTTATTACAGCCGAAGCAGTGGGTGATTTAGAAACTTTAAAGTTTTTACTTGAACATCAAATCGAACAATACCAAGCTTTTATTTTATTCAACAAAATTTCACTTATCCAATACAAAGAAGAATTTGAAAACCTAAGAAATATGCCGGTAGAAGTAGTTTTTGAAATTTTATCCAATCCAATTTTACTAAAACAACAACGAAAAGAAGGACATATCTTTAGCGTAGCAAGAAAGAACAAACTATTTTAAGCTAGCAACTTACCGTCATCCCCGAAATTTTCTATCGGGGATCTGTAGTAATTGAGATTCCCTACAAAAGATTTAGGGAATGACAATTTCAATACCTATTTTAAGCTATCTTGGGCGGTAAATACACTTCAAACAATATCTTAGGGCAAATAAATGTAGAAAATGGATTTAACATTTCTTCTTTAGATAACAGTCCAAGTCTCTCATAGAGGCTAAAGTAGAGTTTGCGCGATTTGGCTAAAGTTAATTTCATTTCTTCATGCCAAATCGAATACGTTCCAAGCTTAGAATCATTTCGATAAAAATACCCTGCAACTGGATGTGTCAAAATCAATTTCGTTTCTTTATGTCTAAACTGAATACGGTTTTGAAGTATCTTATTATGACTCACGGGTTTGCCTAATTATTCTAAATTGCTAATACACAAAATTTTCCAATGATAAAACAATCAAGTTTTTAACCAATGAATATATTTTGCTAACACATCAGAAAAACAAATGATATATCTCATAATTTTTGTCTTAACCAAGAGATATTAATTTATTTACAATTTCGGTACACAGTTTGCTATGTAATCTAGAGGGATTTTTTCCATGAATGAAGTAAAAAAAGAGAAAATATATTTAGACCCAAAATTAAATAGTCTTCCTGATTATTATGATAGGGATATTGTAAAAGTCCTTACAAAGAACTTAAAAGAAGCGTATGTTTTTTGGGGAATCAGTTCAAAAAGTTTTGAAAAAATTTTAAATGCTTTCAACTGTTCTAAAGAAGATGTATATTTTAAATTGCTAGTAAATTATATGCAAGAGGATAAAATCCGTAGACATAAAGAAATTTTTCTACCTCCCTTCACTAACAATTGGTTTTTAGAATTTGAACAACGAATCAAAAATCTAAAAGTAGAAATTATCGCATATAGTTTAGGCGGAAGTACGTATAGCCTACTTCACTCTGCAGAAATTTCCATTCCTACCCATAAACCAAGCAACATACTTCATAAAGATTGGATTGCACCTGCCTGGGTTCGCGAAAAAAATATCATAGAGGTTAATGGTGAACTTCGCTTAGATGAAGGTCCCAAAGACCCAAATAACAATTTTAATTTAACAAATACAAATTCTGAGTTGAATCAGAATACTGCAAGTCAGGATTTAGAATGGCAAGATGGTTTTTTTACTTGGTCTGATGGATCTTCTGGATTCATGGGATCATCAGGAATTTTTGCATCTTCATCCAATCATGTGAGGAAATCAAATGCATAGTAAAGTCGGATACCAAATATTAGTATTACACGCTCACCTTCCATACGTTAGACACAAAGGTTATTCACCTGCTTTCTTAGAAGAGAATTGGTTAAATGAAGCTATTCTAGAAACTTATTTACCACTTATCAAATCTTTTAGAAATCTGAAAAAAGAAAATGTGCATTTTAAAATCACGATGACATTTACCCCGACACTACTTTCGATGTTAGGCGATGATTATTTACGAGATAAGTTTTTAGCTTATTTGGATAATCTAATTGAACTTTCAGAAAAAGAAGTCAAAAGAACTACTTACGATTTACACCTAAACTATCTTTCTAAGTATTACCTAGAAAATTTCCAAGAAAACAAAAAACTTTTTCTCGAGCTAAAAAAAGACATCGTAGAAGGTTTTAAAGAATTTGTAAAAGATGGATCACTCGAAGTAATCACCTGTCCGGCTACTCACGGTTTTCTCCCACTTCTAGAAAGTGAACCTTCTTCCGTACACGCACAAATTCATATTGGTAGAAAAACTCACAAAAAATACTGGGGGCTTGAACCTCGAGGAATTTGGCTCTCTGAGTGTGCATATTACCCAGGAGTTGAAAAATTTTTGGCTGATGAAGGCATTCGATATTTCTTTGTGGATACTCATGGTATTGCGAACTCAACACCTAGACCAAGATACGGAGTTTACGCACCAGTCGAAGTGGGTAATGGCGTGTTTGCGTTTGCGCGTGATAAAGAAAGTTCCGCGCAGGTATGGAGTTCGATTCACGGTTATCCCGGAGATTTTCGCTATAGAGAATACTATCGGGATATAGGACATGATTTGGATTATGATTATATCAAAGACTATGTTCACCCAACAGGAATTCGATTAAACACTGGTATCAAATACCACCGAATCACAGGAAAGACTGATTACAAAGACTACTATCATCCCGATTGGGCGATTGAAGCAGCCGGAAACCACGCAGAGGATTTTATGCGTAGCCGCATTGCACAATCTGAAAAAATTCTACGCGAAGAAGGCCAACCAGCCGTAATCGTTTCTCCTTATGACGCAGAGCTTTATGGACACTGGTGGTATGAAGGTCCCAAGTTTATCGAATTTTTGTTTAAGAAAATGCACTTTGACCAAGATAAAATCGAAGCAGTTCATCCAATGCAAGTTCTGGGGCTAATCCCACGTATCCAGAGTGTGAAGATGGACATGTCTAGTTGGGGAGAAGGCGGTTACTCTGATGTATGGCTCAATCCTGGCAACGAATGGATCTATCGTCATATCATGGAATGTTGTATCATCATGGACCAAACTGTTCATTTGCACAAACACACAGAAGACAAAACAATCAGAAGAATCGTAAACCAAATGGCAAGAGAGCTCTTACTTCTACAATCTTCCGACTGGCCTTTCATTATGAAAATGGGGACTATGGTCGATTATGCGCGCAAGAGAGTCAACGTTCATGCGAATCTCTTTTTTGAACTAACAACCATGCTGAAACCAGAAAGTTTTAGGGAAGATAGACTAAAAGAAATCGAAGAAGAACANNTATTTAGGTGAGGAATGACTTGAAAACATTTATCTTCTTTAGTCTACTTTTGGCTTTTACCACTAACGTTCTCTTCGCAGAAGATTCGGAAGAGTTTATCTATATTTCTAAATTTAAAGCTGGTGGCAGAGGTGGCTTTAAACCTACACAAGTAGAGCAATTCAGAAATGAATTTATCAACGAGATGGGAAAATACACTCGTTATGAATTAGTAGGACCCGAAGCCGAAGAAGCAATCATCCGAGAGCAACTGAAAATAGAAGCAGAAGGTGGAGCTTCTATGATGTGTAGAGCGGAAGAGTGCAGAAGGCGACTTTTGAAAGTAGCTTCTGCCGATGCGATCATTGAAGGGACGGTTGAGTTACTAGATTCCAGAACAGGTCAGATTGCAGTTGAGCTACACAGTCGCAAGATCGTAGAAGATGAGTCTGGAAGCAAGAAGCAACAGACCATGAAAGTCTTCATTCAAAAATTTAGAGTCACACAAAATCGAGATGACAATCGAAAATTCCAAGAACTAGCAATCAATATACTCGCGAAAAAAGTTTCCGAAGTTGAAGTAACAAAAGCAGAAGAAGAGGCAGCAATGGGTGCGGAAACAAAACCGTCATGGACTCCCAATCTAAATAAAAATGCTCTTCGCTCTGCTGTCCTTCCAGGCTGGGGACAGATAAACAATGACAATAAGACTCGTGGTTATATCTATATGTCTACNNTATTCAATTCAGTTTATTTTAAAAACAAATCAGACGATGTCGCGCTCCACGCAAATGCAGGAAACCAAATGGCGCTTGGTGCCCTTCTCGTTTGGGGAATATCAGTAGTAGACGCATTTCTTTCCAAGTCACCTGCTACAGTCGAAGAAGCTCCAAAGGAATCTGCGTTTCGTTTGCGGCTGGATTCCAAAATCGTTCCCGTCGCCAATAAAACGGAATCCTATTATTCGATTTCGTTAGAACAAAA
>DDBL01000243.1:247-7555 GCA_002333425.1 Leptospiraceae bacterium UBA2033 | reverse complement strand
TTTGAAAAATTTTTCTTAACTTGACAGTAAATCCTTGAATTATCAAATATTTTGCAAGAAGAGAGGATTGTTATGTTAGATTTTGTAGATAAATTTAAGAATGAGTTGGTAGGAATTCAAAATACATTAAACGAGTTACTCGGGATAAAAACATTCATAGAGTCAACTAAGAAGCTTTTTAGTTTTTTCGATTTATTTTTTACGATAGTGCCGCCGGAAGTGATTTTACTTTTTATTTTNNCTAAAAGTATTTTATACTTCTCTCTATATTTTAATTCCTGCTTATATAGTAGAAATTTCAAAATTTGGTTATAGACAAACCTATAAAGTGATTCAGAAATCTAAAAAAATTGAGAATCCAAATGACCTTATTGTTCCAATCAAAGAAATTAACGAAGGGTATTATAAATTTCTAAATGCCCAAGCGGATTACAAGAATAATCCTCTTGATTTAAAAAAATCCTTACAGTCACTGAAACAGTCTATTGAAATTCTAGAAAATAAATTATAGAAATTCCAAGCAGAGTCAACGAACAGTTGGTAGAGAAAGTGAAATTAGAATGGATTCATGATGTCAGTTCGAGTAAGGTCGAGAACTGCTAATAGAATAAAGGCTCTTAGACATTGTAATTCTCAACCTTGCTCGGACTGACAGGTTATTTTCAGCAAATTTATTAAACGATTTTCTATTTTAATCAATAAATTTCCAGTTTTTTCTGCTTGAATTAAAGTTCCCTGTCAATAACTTGAAGCAATCTATATTTCTTTTAGGATGTTTTCATGAAGGACAAAAAAAAGGTACTCTGGTTTTTTATATTATCTATCGTTCCACTTCTTTTTACGTTTTTGTTGGGGTTTAGTGGAATTACGGAAAGATTGGAAAATAGTCTTATAGATTTTCGTCACCAGTATTTTAATCCCAATCATAAATTTTCAAACAAAGTAGTTTTGATTGATTTTGATGAAAGTACATTTGATGTATTAGGAAACAATAGAGAGTTTGGTCGTTGGCCTTGGAAACGAAGTTCCTATGCACCTCTTTTGGATATGGTTGCAAGTGGAGGACCGAATTTAATTCTTTTCGATATAATGTTTTTTGAAATATCGAATACGCAAGAGGGTCTAGCGGGTGACGTTGCATTAGGTGAGATCACCGAAAGAATGGGAGTAGTTTCTCACTCCGTCCAATTTCGAAAAGATGACTTACGACAAGAAGAAGAAAAAGCGATCCTAGAATCCATTCCAAATCAATTACGCAATTTATCTACAACCTTAGAAAATCCAGAAAAATTAAATCTAAAGAAATACAATATCCTTCAATACCCAATAGATGATATTACTTTAAGAGCAAACCATTTACATTCTGTAACCTATGACCCTGATGCAGATGGTGTTGCTCGTAGAATTTCTCTCTTGTTTCAATACGATACAATTTTATTACCTTCTCTTTCCTTAAAAGGATTTGATGCTGTAAAAAAAATTCAATCTCTAAAAGGTAGAACAAATGATTTAGAAATCAAACTCCAAGATGGATCTGTAAATTATGTGCCGTTGGAAAATGGGAAGATGCGGTTACACTACTATTCGCGCAGTGAAATGGAGAATATTCCTCGTTATTCGGTGGCTCAGGTGATTGAATCCTATCAGTTTCTTGCAGGAGTTCCGAATACTACTTTAAAAATAGATCCGAGCAGTTTTACAGGAAAGGCAATTATCATTGGTACCTCTGCTGCTGCAACACATGACGATAAAGTAACTCCGTATGGAAATAGACCTGGGTTTTTATTACACGCTGTCGCGATGTCGAATTTGTTAGAGAAACATTTTTTACATTTGTCTCCTGGTTGGGTAGAAGTTGTGTTACTTATTCTTACTATTCCTACTTGTGTATTTTTCTCCTTTTTCTTTCAACAGATGGCTCTTAGAGTATTCTTGCCTACTACAATTTTCATTGGTTACACCTTATTAGCCTTAATTGTATTTAAGTTTGATATACATTTGCCTTTAGCCGCTTTTATGACAACTTATCCATTGGCGTTTTTGGGTGCACTTGGATATTTGTCTTTTACGGAAGGGGCGGAGCGAAGAAAATACAGTAAAGTTCTTTCCAACATGGTGGATCCTTCTATCGTAAGTGAAGCGTTAAACGACTTGGAGGCATTGAAAAAAGGGGGCGAACGCGAAATAACCGCATTTTTCTCTGACGTAGCAGGTTTCTCTACTATTAGCGAACAACTTAGCTCGGCTGATTTAGCAGCACTCTTAAATGAATACTTGGGTGCAATGACTATTATCCTTAAACAAAACCATGGGACTTTGGATAAATACATTGGGGATGCTGTTGTGGGAATTTTTGGTGCTCCAATTACTAGAGAAGAACACTTCTTAGAATCCGCAAAAGCTTCTTTGGAAATGATCGCAAAACTAAAAGAACTAAAGAAGTATTGGAGCGAGAACAACCTGTATTGTAAAGACGCACAAGACATGGATGTTCGAATTGGACTCAACACCGGTCTTGCTAAAGTTGGATTCATGGGTACAGAGGCATTGGCGTCCTATACTATGATGGGGGATACTGTCAATTTGGCGGCACGTCTGGAAGCTGCTGGTAAGGACTACGGAGTCAATATTCTAATCAGTGAGTTCACAAACGAAAAAATTAAAGAGAAATTTTTTACAAGAAAGTTAGATGTTGTACGTGTCAAAGGCAAAAATGAACCAGTCCAATTGTTTGAGTTAATAGGAATTAGAGGAAGTGAGCCAATCAATCTCAAAAAAGCAGCCGGTATTTATGAAGAAGCATTTTCATTTTACCTAACGCAACATTGGGACAAAGCGATCACACTTTTCCAAGAAGCTGAGGCAGCGCGAGGAAGTAAGGACAAAGCTGTTGAGATGTTAATAGATCGTTGTAACTACTATAAGAGTTCTCCGCCTGGAGCAGAGTGGGATGGAGTATTTACAAGAAAGCATAAATAATAACTTTATAAGACATTTGATGTCTTTTGGGAGAAAAAATGAAAATGAAAAGTATGGTAATTGTCTTGGTGAGTCTCTTTTTTGTGACTTGCCAAAAGGAATCTAAGAGTAACCTATTTACAAATTTAGAGTTGTTGCTTAGAATCAGAGAAAAGAATAAACCAACCGTCTATGCGGTGACCGTTACTGGAACTGCTAGATTGGGTGGTACAATCAAAGGTGCAAAAGTAGAATTACGCACCATTCCTACAACTGGAGTCGATGCAGGTAAGTGTAATGGTGTAGCTGGAACTCCCTTATCAGATCCAGTCACCACAGAGCCTGGAGATAGCGCTAAGAATGACGGAGGAAATTTCAAAATCATATTTCCAAAAACTTCCGACAAAATCGCTTGTCTGATTGTAACTCCAACTCCAACTTCTACCATGTATTCTCCTTTAAACAACAAACTAATCCGTTGGAGACCTAACATCCAAAACGGAGTAGAAAGTGTCAGGGTAGCCAGTATCATCAGTCTACCAGAGCCAACTTTACAAAAACACTCCAGCAAATCTGCGAACGTAAACCCATTAACCAACATTGGAGCGGGTGCATTTTCTGCTGGAATTCGACAAAGAAGCCGAGTGAGCAGAAATTTATTCAAACGAATAAAAGGAATTTTAACTAGAAAAGAACCGATCTTTGCCAACACAATCTCAGACTCCGACTTGTTATCCGAAATGGAAAAACAAAACAACAAAGTAGGAGAGCAGTTTTTTAAAAATAGTAAAGTCAAAGTTGATCCATCCGAGTTTAATTTTGACGCAGATCCGAATCTAAACAAACAACTTTCAGCAATCCTAGGTGGAATGGACAAAGCAGTCAGTGATGCCGCAAAGAAAAAGGGTGTAGATCCAGCCGAAGCCGGAGGTGATTTGTTTGATAGTTATATTGACGGTCTAACAAACGACTTTGCGGGAGATGGCAAACTCGACGGCAAAGGAATTGTAAACGAAGATGGAGAGCCGGAAACTCTTGATCCAAACGATGAGTTCTATGCTGATTTTCTAAATCCTGCGGCTGCCATTGCTGCGGATATGTTAGAATACATCCAAGCAGAAATCGCGGAAGGTGGAGACGATGAGTGGGATACGGGAGATTTGAGCGATCCTTCTCTAACTGGTGGCGATATTTGTACGGCAGGCTATGATGCGACTGGAAATTGTATTGGCTCGTTTGCAGGCGCAAATGAAATTCCAGAGGGTTTTCCATCTCCTGGAGATTTTGGACAAATTACAACCGTATCCAACACGGACGGAACTTTGACATTGAACTGGACGGCAGCAACTGACCCAGAAACCCCAGCTTCTTCGCTTCAATACCAAGTCTATTATGCTACTGAACCTGACTTATTGGATGTAGAATTCATTCAGGCATTCGGAACTCCGTTAAACGAATTTACAGCCAGTATTTCCAGTTTCCAAGT
Source organism: Leptospiraceae bacterium UBA2033 (assembly GCA_002333425.1). GTDB lineage: Bacteria > Spirochaetota > Leptospiria > Leptospirales > Leptospiraceae > UBA2033. Next base: position 3,111 of record DDBL01000243.1, on the reverse strand, counting down.
TACTACTCTCACATCTGGTTACTATTTTTTCAACGTGCTAGTGAAGGACTCTGAGGGAAATATCAGCTCCTACACCATGGAGCAGGGACTTTATGTGGGGGATGGAAGTGGGGTAGTTGGAGTAGGTGGACAGGCGGGTTATTCTGACTTGTGTTCCAACGTAATTCCTATTTATTTTACAGGTCAAGTAGGGACTAACAATCAATTATTCTGGAATGCATTTGACTGTAATGACATTCTCATTTTGGACTCCACTGGAACCGTTGTCTTAGGAACTGCGACCGTGGACGAAACCCAAACCAATCCGATCACCATTACCAGTAACTCCAGTGGAGCTTCTTTGACGGGAACTCTAAGCAACAATATCATGACCTTGACCGACGGAACCAATTCCCAGAGCATAACTCTTGGTATCATTCCCTCTGGCGTAGGCTCTGGAACACTTACAGTCAGTGGAACTTTGACCGGACTTGTTCTCGGGGAAACGCTCGTTTTGCAAAATAACGGCGGTGACGACTTAACGATTAACGCAGACGGATTTTTCACCTTCCAAACCGCTATGAACGCAGGGGATTTTTACAGTGTCACCATTCTGACCCAACCTAGTAGTTCTAGCTGTAGTGTCACAAACGACATAGGCACAATTTCTGCTGATGTTACCGACGTGGTAGTGAGTTGTTTTATAGCTCCACCACCGCCCACTCTTACGGTCAGTGGAAATCTAAGTGGAATGATCCCAAGTAACACAATCGTTTTACAAAACAATGGTGCGGATGACCTTGTTCTAACCTCGGACGGAAGTTTTACATTTCCAATTACTCTCACTTTGGGAGATACCTACACTGTCACCATCCTCAATCAACCAGTAAACCACACCTGCTCAGTCACCAACGACACAGGACTTATTTCTGCCAATGTTACGAATGTAAGTGTGAGTTGTACTTTTAACAGTGGTGGTCTAGACGAAACCTTTGGCGGCGGAAACGGGTATGTGGTTTATACAGGGGGAATCGCATCGGTAGGTTTTGATATGGTTTTTGATTCTACAGAACAAATTTATGTAACCGGTGGTTATGTTCCTTTCACGGATATGGATTTCGCTCTATGGAGATATTTGGACGATGGAACTCTTGATACGAGTTTTGGAGCGTCAGGGCTAGAGACTGTCGCAGTTTCCACGACAATGGAGGAAGGGCGAGGGATTACGATAGATCCAAGTGATAATGTTTATCTTTCTGCTTATGGTAATGGAACATTTGACCTCGAAATTTATAAATATGACCCTGTTACTGAAGTGTTTTCGTCAGTAGTATCTGATTCAGGAAGAGCTCCAACCTATCGCTCTATTCTATATGATAGTGGAAATTTGTATATAGCCGCTACTTGTATAGTCCCTGGTAGTTGTTTGAATGCAACTAGTAGTAACGATATATCCTTAATTAAAAGAGATATAGCTGGAATAACGTCTTATACATACGATCAGGATGGATTTTACACAGGAACTGACATCGCCAATGAATATGCAGGAAATGGAATTGCAATGTTAGGCTCAGATATTCTTATCTCGGCAACAGGTGAAAATGGTAGTGCCCAGTTAGGAACTGGTCTTATGAGATTAGATACATCAGGTGGGTTAGTAGGAGGATTTGGATCTAGTGGAGTTGCAACAATGTCTATTCTAAATCAAGAAAAAGTAAACTCTTTCGCAGTTGATTTAAGTAATTCAATTTATGTCCTAACATCCGGACATACTGGCAGTGGAACTCCACCACGTTTAGTTAAATTGAACAGTTCGGGTGGAGTTGATACAAGTTTTGCAACGAGTGGTGTTTACTCATTCCTTGCAACTGACAGAGCGGAAGACATTGCCATAGACGCAAGTGGCAGAGTAATAGTAGTCGGGGCAACGGCTCCTCAATCTCCAAGTGACCTCAANNACTCATGCAGTATACGTTGCGGAGGCAGCATCTGCAGTAAAAATAGATTCTAACGGAAAGATTCTAGTGCTAGGTGCTGTTGGAGACGGTACAGCAAATGATTCTCAAATGGCAATGTGGAGATTTAACCCTTAGTTATATTTACTAAGGGATTGTGTAAAAAATGTCACCCTGAGCCTGTCGAAGGGCGTACAACACCCTAAAAGCATGGATTCGACAAGTTCACCATGACAATTCCTATGTTTTTACACAGTCCCTGCTCTCACAGGTTCGTCTGTGAGATTACGCACACTGAAACCACAGAGAAAAGAGTGAATAAAAACAACACTCTCTGTGTCTCCGTGCCTCTGTGGCAAAAAAATCTCATCATTTTCCAACTTGACGTACATACTATTTCGCGGGAGGCTAACGGAGTGAAGAAACTTCCTATAGGCATTCAGACTTTTTCAGAGATCATTTCCGAAAACTATTACTATGTAGATAAAACAAAAATTTTATCCGAACTAACCGAAAAAGGGAAATACTATTTTCTCTCACGCCCCCGACGTTTTGGGAAAAGCCTTTTTCTAGATACAATCAAAGAAGCATTCGAAGGAAATGAAAAACTTTTTCAAGGACTCTATCTCGAACACAATTGGAATTGGAGCAAAAAACATCCAGTAATTCGTATCGACTTTGGAGGAGGAGTGTTACGAAATGCAGAAGAGTTAGAACAGCGGATTAGAGAGATTTTGCGCTCAAACGCAAAAAGACATCAAATTGACAAAATCGAAAATTCCTCCGTGTCAGGAACTTTTGAAGAATTGATTCAGATATTAAGTCAAAAATACTCCCAAAAAGTAGTCGTGTTAGTAGACGAATACGACAAACCAATTTTAGATAACATCACAAACAAAAACGTCGCCCGCGATATGCGAGACGGACTAC
>DDBL01000243.1:0-161 GCA_002333425.1 Leptospiraceae bacterium UBA2033 | reverse complement strand
TTGCTCTACTTAAAGAATCAAGAATTTAAAAACTATTGGTTTGAAACTGGAAATCCTGCTTTTCTGATAGAATTAATTCAAGAGAATAATTACAACACGATCAATATGGAGCATATCCAAGTAACAGAAGAACAAATGGGGGCTTTTGATGTGGATAGTAT
>DDBL01000220.1:13266-16015 GCA_002333425.1 Leptospiraceae bacterium UBA2033 | reverse complement strand
GTAAATGAATATTGGCATACTTCTCTTTGTTTTGTCCAATCCAAATATCTGCCGCAAGTTCATTGGCGATAGCTTCTTCCAATGTATACTCATACTGTTTTGCAAGTTCGATTGCTCGTTCAAAAGATACAAGTGCTTTATCTGTCTTATTCTCTATTAACTCAATCAATCCTTCTATAATTTGAGACTTATGACCATAATTCGCTTCACAGTTTTCAGCCCATTTTTTCATACGTTTACGATTCTTATCCAACCGTTTTCTGTACTCTTTTTGTTTTTTCTTATCCTGTGTGGTTAAATAAAGTTTTGCGCAAATGAGAGAATCGAAGAAAACATGCTCAGGAACAAACATCATTCCAAACATAGCCGCCTCATATAGTGCGGCTAAACAAGAGTATTCAAATGCTTTATGCAAATCTCCGAAGAAATATTCCAATCTCGATTTAGATAAATAAAAGTCAAATAGAGCATTAGCATTTTTTGCATCTAACCATTCAGGTAAAACTTTTGATTCATCGAAGTAGTTTCCAATTAACAGAAGTATATTTTCTGTTTCTCCACTAAAGTTTGAAATAAATTGTCTATTTAATTTATAAAGTTGCTCTGCATTATACTGTTTTAATTTCGCAAAAAAAGCTTCATATTTCTTAAAACTATTGGAAACATCTAAAAGATTTTGACGCATTAATATTTTCTGAAAATGAAGATTATTTAAAGCATATGAGGTATATTGCAAATCTCCCGTTTCTCGCCCCTTATCAATCGATTGCATGAACAAAACTTCACCTAACTTTGCATGATGCCTCCAATGATTTACCATATTTACAACAAGAAAAACTGATCTACATTCAATAGGTTTTGTTTTATCGCCAAGCACTCGAATTAGCTCAATAGCAAGATTACCAAAAGCTTCCCCTGTTTGATAGTCTCCCAAAGCTGAACCAAGTATAATACCAAAAGCCGAATAGGCAAATGGAGTCAAAGAAGCATTGCCTTTACTTAATGAAAGGTTTACCATTTTTAATACAATTACAGGAAATAGATTAGGCTGTGCAATAAACGCTGGAGCTACCGACGCATTCAATAAGCGCATAATGGCTAACGATTTAATATCTGTCATTAAAGGTAATTTTAACAAATCCTCTGCTTTTCTCTTCCCAAATTTCAATTTGAATTTAATAATTTCAGGTAAGGGAGAAACCTCTGTTGGATTTTTGGGTAAGTTTATGCCAAGAGTTTTTAACGCTTGTTTTAATATATCTATCGCTTCTATGATTTTATTTTGGCTGACATACATAGAAGATTTTAATTCATAAATTGTAATCTTATCAATTGGATTCTTGGCTTTTGCCAGAATTAAATCAAAAGTTTTTTCTGCTGACTCATATTCTTTTGAAAGATACTCGGATCGTGCACGGTTTGTAAACAATTCTAGGGTTAAATTATAATTATCCTCCCATGAATTATTAGTCAATTGTTCAACGGCTATTTGAAAAAAACCAAGCGAAGCTTCGTATGCTGTTGATGCCATTGCTTTATTTCCAGCAATTATATTTAATTCCTGTAATTTTACTTTTTCTTCCGGTTTGATAATTTGTTCTATTCCCTGATTTAGCTGATTTACGATTGTAAAAATATGATCTTCTAATTTATACTTCTCGAGCATAGATAAATACGTATTTCCAATCGTATAATGGAATTTAGATTTCTCTGTATCAGAAATAAGTGTATAAGTTGCTTCTCTAATTTTATCGTGAACAAAATTTACATCTATTTCTCCTAAACGAAGAAATCCTTCGTTCGCCAAGTGAAACAAATCCTGTTTAGCCTCTGATTCTGATTTACCTAGTATCGAAAAGAATACCTCTTGTTTGAACCAACTACCAATACAAGCGGCTAATTTTAATATTTCAATACTTTCCTTTGGAAGTTCACTGATCTTTTCAACCATTAAATCAATTACGTTTTCTGATAATTTTATATCTTGGATTTTATTAGTATCCCAATTCCAGCTTCCATTTTGATATTGAATCAACTCTTTCTCATAAAAACTTTTAAATAATTCATTCACAAAAAATGGATTACCTTTCGTTTTTTCAAAAAGAACGGAGGCTAATTCTTTTGCTTTCACATCATCACAATTTAAAGTATCACCGACAAGGCGTGAAATATCTATTATGGAAATTGGTTCTAATACTATATTTTTATATTCAAATCCAGCCTTTTGCAAATCTTCCAACATGACTGAAAATGGATCTGTCGGTAAAACCTCATTATCCCTAAATGATAACATTAAAAAAAGATATTTCATTTCTGGATCAGAAAGAATTGTTTGTATTAGGAGTATACTCGGAGTATCCGCCCATTGCAAATCATCTAGAAAAATAGCAATTGGATGTTCTTTGGTACAAAATGCTTTTATAAAATTCCGAAAAACTAAATTAAATCGGTTTTGTGATTCTGAGGGACCTAGTTCGGCTACTTGCGGTTGTTCTCCAATCAAAGTTTCAAGTTCTGGAATTACATCTATTATAATTTTACCGTTTACTCCTAGAGCCTCTAATAAATTTCTTTTCCATAAAATAATTTCCTCTTGGCTACTCGCAAGTATTTGTTGGAGTAAACTTTGAAAACTTTGAGTGATTGCTCGGTAAGGAATAGAGCGCTTGAATGCATCATATTTTCCAGAAGCAAAATATCCCTTGTATTCCGTAATTGGTTTATTTATTTCATTGATTAATACAGATTT
>DDBL01000220.1:11016-13223 GCA_002333425.1 Leptospiraceae bacterium UBA2033 | reverse complement strand
ATAATTTCATAACTATATCAGAAATGACTCTAAGGATAGTGGGTTCCAATCCACTATCTAACCCACTATCCATTCCACGTTCAAATGGGGATACTGGTGTTTTGGCGATATGAGCATGAACCAATTCCATCGGGTCAGAGGATATGAACGGAAGCTCTCCTGTCAGCAGTTGATAAAATGTAACGCCTAATGAATAGTAGTCGGTGCGATAATCTACTGTTCGATTCATTCTACCTGTTTGCTCTGGCGATATATAAGCTAACGTTCCTTCCAGGGAGCTATTGAGTGGAATGAAGGAACTTTGTTTTGCTAGAAAACTTGCATTTCCAAAGTCGATAATTCTGAGTTCGGATGTAGATTTATTGAATATAATGTTTTGTGGTTTAATATCTTTGTGAACTAATTTTAAACTATGAATCTCTCCTAAGGCTTTTACCGAGAGTAGCATGATGTTTAAAATTTCTTTTAAGGAATAGCTTTTTATTTCTCTTAAAAGTATGGAAAGTGCTTCACCTCCAATATCTTCAAAGATAATTGCAATACTATTTTTATACTTTTCAAGTCCAATTACTCGAACAATTCTAGGAGAGTTTATTTTCTCTAAAACATCATATTCATGTTTAAAAGAAGTCAATTCATTCGAGTCAGGGTATTCGTTGTGAAGAATTTTTATGATTACCGGCTTACCAGCTTTATCCCCTCGGTAAACAACGCTTTTCTCTCCGGAATGAATTTGCTCTTGAATTGTATAACCTGGAAGAATTATCATAGTAAATGTCCTCTACTTTTGTATTTTTATATTTTGAAATGAAAAAACAATATTTACGATATTATTTTCTTAATATGATTAAAAGAAACTGTTTTAAAATCAATGAATTCTTTATTTAATTGGTAGTCTTTTATAGTAAAAACATCATTTAACATCATGATAGTTTTTAAACCTGCACGTTTGCCTGAACGGAGAGCTAAAGGACTATCATCTAATTGAAACCATTCTATTTTATTCTTAGAAAATGATTTAAGAATGGATTTATATGTTTTCGAATTTGCTTTCGAATATTCAAGACCAAGAATTCTTTTAGAATTAATATTCTTAATCAATTCAAGTCGATTTTTTGAAGCCAACGAAAGAATTCGGTATTCAATTGAATGCTTGTCACAGAAATCCAAAAATTCATAGAATGTTTGTTCTATAATTATTCTACTGCTATCAGAATCTAAGGTTTTAAACTCTTTATAAAAAGATTTTAAATACCTTTCCATGCCGAGAGATTTAAAAAGTAATTTAACTGAATCTTCTACCGGAAAACAGGAAACAACCTTTACATAATTTTCAACAAAATTATAGCTAATTGGCTCCCGTTTGTTAAAAAAATAATGAAGAAAATCGATCGTTATCCGCACGGAAGATTTTGAGATAACTCCATCGAAATCAATAAGTATTCCTTTCTTTATTTGTTCCATAACTCGTTCTTTAGATTCTCTAAATCTATTTTTCTAATAATATTCTCATCAATATCTTTAATTGAATCTAGAATATATTTTACCCCAGTATCTAACATATCCTGTTTTTGAAAACCATTATGAAATTTAGATGGAATACCAATAAAGGGGACACCTAATGATTTTGCTTCTTCTGCAACTTTATTAACATCATCAATAAACAAAACTTCGTTATATTTATAGTTATAAAATTTAGTTACAATTTCTTTAATTCCAGGTCTAAAATCATTTGTACAGATATATTGCTCTCCGTCAAAATAATGCATATAGTCTCTTAGCTTTTCTTCAAAGTGGTCTTTTTTTAATCCACCATAACAAACAACGGGTAACTGTAAATTTTGCGCTAGTTTCAAAAATTCTTCTAGTCCATCTATAATTCCTCCATCGTTAGTCTCTAAAAATACTTTTCTTTCGTTAAAATAAAGTTCCAATAGCTCTTTCTCGGAAAGAGCTAATTTAAAAGTATCAATCAAGTATCTAGCTGCCTTATTTTGAGATTGAGAAAAAACATTTCTCTCTATATCTGCTGTGTATTCAAAGCCCCATTTTTTTACCAATGAATAGATGATTGGGCTAAATGTATCTTTTAACGCAACTCCATCTATATCCAGAGCAATTAACTTGATAGAATTTAACTTGTTCATATCCCTACAATATCTCTCTTTCTTCTTTCAATCTAAAATAATACTTGAGAGCTTCTTTCA
>DDBL01000220.1:424-10963 GCA_002333425.1 Leptospiraceae bacterium UBA2033 | reverse complement strand
GAGAAATATTATTTTCAACACCAGAGATAGGTCGAAAACGTGGAAGTTGGTCGTATTTGTCCTTATCCGCTCTAAGGCGTTTAAATAAATTTTTAGGAACAATGCTCGCTTCATATTCGATGGTGGTTACTTCTTTGTTCTTTTGATAAAAAGTCACAGGTCCTCGAAAGTAAGACCAATATCCTTGTTTGTTAACTTTTACTTCTGTTGGTTTGCCGCGGAGCTTAACCGGATAGTTTAATTCTACATAACTTTGAAAAGTCGAATCCATCTTTGTTAGCATGAAGACTTCATTTTGAGGAACATTTCCAAACTCGTGACAAACCGCGATAAGAAATTGTCTTCCTGCTTCTAGAAGCATCATTCCAGGAACGTGCTCTTGTGGGTGTTCAAAGAAATAATAATGCGATTGATCGATATGCATATTGCCAAAGAAAATATTTTTCTTTTCGGCTTTCTCTAGTTTTTCAAAAATTTCGTAGAGTTGGTATTTCTCATAATCCGTAATATGTAAATCGCGTAAATCTAAAATAGAAAGAATCTTTGCTTCATCCGATTCAGTGATAGGTTTTTGCAAAATATACTTCCCTTCCGCTTCATTCAATTGGTAAAATTCTTCTAGGTATTGAATGTCTTCTGGCTTGGCTTCAGCGTCTTTCAGGTATTTATCCGCGCGCTCTTTCGGAAGTTTATATGGGATAGTACGTAATATATAAGCTTGACCTTCCTGTCCTTCTCGTTTTACAAAGAAGTTCATTACAAATTTTTCTTCTTCACCTGTTAAATGAGGTAAAATATCTATTTCAAATGTTGTGATATCTATTTCTCGTGGTAAAGCACGACGCATATTATAGATATGAACATTTTCGTCTTTCACTTTATGAACTAAACTTTTATCTACAAAATTCAACTTTTCTTCTTGCAAACTATACCCCTTACAAAGAACACANNGCAAAAAAAAGTCAAAGCCTACAAATCTACTGGAAGTGATTGTGTTTATTTTAAGTGCTACAATGTGTCAGCTATCGTTGTAAGACATCTAAATAAAAACAGCAGGGGAAACTGAAAATCGTTTGCTTAAAGATTTGATTTGACGAACATTTAATTCGCGTTTGCCGCTTAGTATTTCAGAGACTACTCCTTGGCTTCCTAGTTCTATCATATCTTTTTGTGTTAGGTTGTGCTCTTCCATGAGATATTTTAATATCTCAATAGGCGTTAAAGGTTTTGCGTCTAACGGAGTGTATTTGTTATTCTCATAAGATTCAATTAAATTTCCAATGGTTTCCATTAAGGGTGCAAGTGGGTGTTTCTCATTATTCCCTATTTCGTCCATTAATTGATCTAATATTCGAACAAGCTTTCGGTATTGCTTTTCGTTGTGTGGAACAGATACGAAATCTTTTATTTCAGACCAAACACTTTGGACTTTTTCTAATTCTAGAATCATAGACTATTTAACCTTCCATTTCCCTTTATCATATTCAGAATGAGTAAGAATATTTCTTACAAAGACTTTTTTTCGATTATAGTGGATTACCGTTATTAACCGAAAATGGTTTCCATTAATATTGAAAACCGTATACTTTCCAACTTGATCAGCACTTCTAAAAACCATTTTTAAATCGCTTAAATTTGAATAATTTTCATTTTTAATAAGTTTATACCAACTTCTTAGCGAACTTTCAGAATTCGGATATTCAACGATAAAATCAGCAATTTTTTTCCAACTTATTATATGCACTAACCTATCTATATCTCAAATCGAGATAATGTCAAGAGTTTTTTTAGGTCTAATCATAGGTAAATATATCGAAACGCAAATCAGAAATCATAATTTCAATTTGGATTCAATTGAAGGAGTTATTGTAAAGCATTTAGAATTATTACCCGAACCGAAGATGGAAATGCTCTTATAGACAAACAATCATTACCCTCTATAAACTTGTTTAGAAATAAGGCAGACAATCCATAGAAAAATTAACCGACACTCAATTTAACTGTTTATGCTTTGCATTTTTGATTCTATCAGTTTTTGTTCTTATCTATTTTTTTTACTTGCTTTAAATATTGTCGAAAACATTCTACTGCTAACATTAGGAATTAAAAATTTAAAAATGCCATCTAACAATGATTTTGACATTTTCAGAGAAATGTTTGAGCCAAAAGACACTATGTTACCCAAAGATATTGAATTTAATACAAATCTTAACTCTCAAACGATCGGAAATTTCCCCGTAAAAGCAAACATTCTAATTGTAGATGATGATGTGAACATAAGAGAAGCACTCAAATTTGTCCTAGAAAAAAAATACGAAGTAATTTTATGTGCCAACGGTCTCGAAGCTCTCCAAAAAATGGATTTATCTTTATCAGCCATAATCCTAGACATAAAAATGGAAGGTAAAAATGGTTTTGAAACATTCACCGAAATCAAAAAGAAAAAACTATACGTACCAATCATATTTCACTCAGCCTACCAGGACTTAAAAGATCCGTATGAAATCTTAAACGACTTTCGTCCCTTCGGATACATCATCAAAGAAGGAGACAGCAAAAAGTTAATAGATACAATCGACAGTGCTGTTCATTACTATCGCCAGATTAGTCGCAATGAAATGTTAGTAAACGAACTAGAAAAGTCAGAAAAAAAATACAAAGACCTTGTAGAAAATTCATTAGACATCATTTTTTCTTTAGATTCTAATTGGCGGATACTTTCTATTAACCAATCGATTACAAATATACTCCGATACCCGATTAAAGAAATTCAAAATCAAAGTATATTAGAATTAGCTTATAAATCAAATTTGGCTTATGGAGAAGTTTTAAGTGAAAAACTCCAAGAGATAATGATTTCCAAAGATATGGTTTCATTTAACTGTGATTTGGTTACAAAATTTGGAGAACCAAAAGAAATGCATATAAAGTTGAGGTATGTCCCTCTCAAAAATAGTTTTGTTATTTTTGGTACTGCTTCTAATTTAGAAGAAGACATTTTAATACGAATCTGTGAAACAGAAACACAAGTTTATAAGTTAGGAAATTTTTTAACTCATGTTGATATCGTTTCTCAAAGATTAGCAAATTATGCAGCTAAGTATTGTAATTCGGATAACTTCATCAATTTAAAACTTTGTGTCAGAGAATTACTAATTAACGCAATGGAACATGGAAATTTAGGAATTAGTTTTGAAGAAAAAACAGAATCTCTTGCAAATGGAACTTATATCAAAATGCTAATTGAAAGACAAAAAGACCCAACCATTTCCAACAGAAAAATAACTTTAGAATATTCTCTTTCTAAAGAAAAATTTGAAGCAACAATTACCGACGAAGGAAATGGATTTGATTACCAAAAAATGTTAGCTAGATCCATGAATGATAATAACAACCAAATTTTAGATCACGGTCGTGGGATTGCTCTTGCAAAAATGTATTTAGACAAACTAATTTACAATGAAAAAGGAAATTCTGTCTACATGCTAAAAAATTTCAATTGAAATCCCATTACAAATTATAAATAAGATTTTCTCCTTGCCTAATCAGAATTTATTATCAAACTTGTGTTATGTTCATCCTTAGAATTTTACTGATTGTATTTTTATTTCTTCAATGCAAAAATACAGATAAAAATAAAATCATTTCCCTAAATGGAGAGTGGGATTATAGACTTGGATTTGACATAGACTGGCTTTCCAATCCAAGAAAAGACCCAAGTTGGAAAAAAATTTCTCTTCCAACCAATCTGACCAAAGAATTAGATTTAACTTCTTACACAGGTTATATAACACTCAAACGAGATCTACCTGATTCTATGAATTCCTATTTAAAAAATGGAAAACCTCTCGCAATCAATGCAGGAAGAGTTCTAGATGTATCTTACTTTTATTTTAACAAAACACTCATTGGACAATTAGGATCATCCTCTCCATACCAATCAGGAGCAATGCGACCATTTTTAAAGGATATACCTTTTAATGACATAGAGGCTAATAATAAAAATACTCTCACTATTGTTTTGTACACTAATGCGAAGTATCCGCTCCAATTTATGGATACTATCGAAATAGGAGAATCAGATAGTATCTATCTTAGCTATACCAAAAAAGAAATTTACTCTTTCTTTTTTCTAACAGTTTATTTAGCTGTAGGACTTTATCATATTTTACTCGCAAACAAACGAAAAAAAGATCTATACAATCTTTACTTCGGCTTATTTTGTTTATTCGCTTCTATTTATTGGTTCATCGCAAATACTTTCTCCAGAGATACAATTTTTCAAGATTACGTGGAACTCCATCGAAAACTAGAACATGTATTTTTATTTTCTCTGAGTGGAACTTTACTGGTATTTTTAGTTCAATTCTTTGAAAGAAAATACAATCAAATATCTAAGATGTTAGCAGTATTTTGTGCTACACTAATTGTTCTCACCATTCTATTTCCCATTTCTGTTATGCGATTTTGTTCTATGTTATGGCAATTTTCTAATTTATTCATTGGTCCATATATGGTGTATTATCTCATCAAACAAATTAAATCAGGAAAGAAAGAAGGATTTTATTTGATTGTTGGACTTTCTATTTTTGTAATTGGAGGATTATTAGATATAGCCGCTTCAAGAGGATTTATCCATATTCCACAACTTTCTAGTTTTACATTTCTAATTTTTGTAATGGGAATTGCAACAATCATGGCAAATCGTTTTATGCATGTGACAAACGAAGTAGAAATTCTAAACTCTGAACTAGAACAAAAAGTAGAAGATAGAACCAAAAAACTTTCAGAAAGCTTAGAACAAGTTCAAAAACTTAAAGAACAACAAGACGGAGACTACTATCTGACATCCCTACTTGTAGAGCCACTTTCAGGAAATTTCATTCAAGAAAAAGAATCTGATTTCAAAACAGAAGTTTTCATCCGACAAAAAAAACAATTCCAATTCAAAAACAAAAAAAGCGAAATAGGCGGGGATATTTGTATCGTTGACCAAATTATTTTACAAGGGCTTTCTTATACAGTTTTTCTAAATGGAGATGCGATGGGAAAATCCATTCAGGGTGCTGGCGGAAGTTTAGTCCTTGGAACAGTCTTCAAGTCAATCTTACAAAGAAATCATTCCCTTTCGCATACTCGAAATATGTTTCCTGAGTTATGGATGAAAGAATCTTTTCGTGAATTACAAAATGTATTTATTTCGTTTAACGGTTCGATGCTTATTTCAACCATTTTTGGAATCATCGACAATCGAAATGGAACAGTATACTACATCAACGCAGAACACCCATTTACCGCTTTGTATAGAGATGGGCGAGCAAGTTTCATAGATGCAAACTCTCAAGTAAGAAAAATTGGAATAGAACAAAAATACAATCCAATTAAAATCAATATTTTCCAATTAAAACCAGGTGATAGTTTGATTGCTGGTTCAGATGGAAGAGACGATCTACTACTTGGCTCAGCAGAAAATGGAACTAGGATTATCAACGAAGATCAAAACTTATTTCTAAAAGTTCTTGAAGAGGCAAATGGAGATTTACCTAAAATTGAAAAAATCCTTTACACAAAAGGAGAAATCACAGACGATCTTTCTCTATTAAAAATCACTTATGCCAAAAAAGTGGAACCCAAAAAACAAATTACTTCAAAAGAAATTTCTATCAAAATGAAAGAGGCAAATAGTTATTATCTACAGGGAGATAAAGCAATAGCAATAACAAAATATGAAAAACTGTTTGAACTAACAAAAGACCTAGAATTAATTGAAGAAATTGCAAATACATTCATTGAAAAAAAAGACTATTCCTTCTCAAGTCAAATCTTAGAAAAATGTATAGAAGAAAATCCAGCCAACTCATCCCTATTTTATATCACTTCCTTTATCAAAAAGAAAAATAGAGAGTATAAAGAGGCAGCAATTTTAGGAGAAAGATATAGACTTAGAGACCCAAAACATATTAAAAACCTAGTCAATCTCGCAGATACATATAGATATTTGAATAAGTTAGAAAAAACGCAAAAATTCCTGACCCGAGCACTCCATCTTGAACCAGACAATAAACACGCTCTAAAACTAAAAGAAAGTCTATCTGAAAATAATTTTTCTTGACATTGCAAAACTTTGTAATGTTTTAAATACTATATAATAATTATGAATCAGACCCTAAACCAAACATCTTCTTACTTTGAAACAATGCTTCACCAATATGCGGCTAATACTCCTTGTTCACAAGCTATATTTGCGGTAAACGACGATATACTTCTAGAATATGGCTCAGAAATTCATTCTAGAAATCTGATGTTACAAATGGTAGAGGATTTAAAAAAGTTTGATTTGCTCACCAATTTACTAGCTGGTCAAATTCGGTTTAGCAAAATCACAACCATAGAAAAGAACAATCAAAAATACGACATCTATACTTATTCTATCCAAAAAAATAAAAAAATATTCCGCTCTATATTTTTGATCCCAAGCGGCAAAACTCCAATGGAAACTGAATTTAAGAATTTAAACGATCTTATTTTAAATTATTATATGAACCTCCCCCAGCAGGTAGATTACCAATTTGTAGATACCTATTCCATATTTTTAGAAAAAATTACCGAGGACATAACAAGTCACTTCACCGACAAAGACGAAGTAGGCGTAGTTTCTCATTTTCATATCCAAGATTTGCGAAATTACTTTAAGAATATGAGTGAACAATACACAGAAGAAATTCATAAACAAATCAAACANNAATATAGTTTCTGGTGATTAATACCTATTTACCCATGAACATAGGAATCCTCGGAGGCGGAGCAGCCGGTTACTTTGGAGCAATCCAAATAGCAAAACTTTTAAAAGGTAAGGCTAATATCATTTTACTCGAAAAAGGAGAAGAGCCTCTTACTAAAGTAAAAATCTCTGGTGGAGGTAGATGCAATGTTACCCACAACTTGTTTGACCCAGTAGCGCTTTCGGAGAAGTATCCGCGTGGTGCAAAAGAACTTCGTGCAGCATTCGCTAGATTCCAACCCAAAGACACAGTTGCTTGGTTTGAGTCACATGGGGTAAACCTCAAAGCAGAAGCNNGAAGGTGTAGACATTCGACTAAACACCGTAATTACTGCTATTTACGTAGACAACTCAAAAGAACGAGAGAAATTTTGCTTAGTCGACAAAGAGGAAAACAATCTCTACTTCGACAAATTACTAGTAGCCACAGGATCGAATCGAAAAGTATGGAACTGGNNCTCCCAAAAGGAAAACCACAATTGGGACCAATCCTAATTACCCACTGGGGATTAAGTGGACCCGCAGTGCTTAGGCTTTCCGCATGGGAAGCTCATAGTTTTGCAGAATGCGATTACAAAGCAAACGTAAAAGTGAACTGGCTTGGAGAGATGAATAAAGAAAAATTTCTTTCTCATTTAACAGCGGCAAAACAAGATTCACCTGCAAAAAGAATTTCCACAAATCCACAACTTGGACTTGCCACAAGACTCTGGGAATCCTTTCTAAGAAATGCAAATATCAATTTAGAAAAACGTTGGTCTGAAATTTCCAATGCAGAGATGAACCGACTTTCAGAAGAAGTCTGTAGCAGCATATACGAAGTAAACGGTAAATCTATTTTTAAAGATGAATTTGTAACAGCAGGTGGAGTAAAACGAAAAGAAGTAGATTTTACAACGATGGAAAGTAAAATTATTTCAGGTCTATATTTTGCTGGAGAAGTTTTAGATATTGATGGAATCACAGGCGGGTTTAATTTCCAAAATGCTTGGACAACGTCTTGGATTGCTGCAGGAGCGATAGCGAATGCTTAGAAATACAATCCCCGAAATTTATCTAAATTTATTTCCCAAATCTCTATTGGATTTTAAAATCGAAGAAAAAAAAGCAACTTGCGACAAATGCGCATTAAGCGAAGGTAGAAGTCCAGACAAACGTTCTTACAAACCAAACTTAAAATGTTGTACATTCCAACCATTCCAAACCAATTATCTCATGGGTCAAATTCTAAGTAATAAAGCAACTCCTTCGGAAGTTTTGGAGCGGATAAAGGCAAAGATTCAAAAAAGAGAATATGTTTTTCCGATTGGAATTATCGCTCCCATCCCTCACCAAATTCAATTTGCGAACCGAAAAGATTCTGATTTTGGAAACCGTGCTGATTGGCTTTGTCCTTATTACAATCGAACAAAAGACAACTGTGGAATTTGGAAGTCGCGCTCTTCTGTTTGTACAAGTTTTCATTGCCTGAGTTCTTATGGCACTCTTGGATTTGAGTTTTGGGATAGTCTTTCTGATTATATTTCCTATGTTGAAATGGCACTTATGGAAGAAGTTTTATTGCAACTCGATTTTTCTCCACGCGAAATTTCGGAACAAATTAGTTTTCTAAATCCAGAAGAACTTTTGCCACAAGAGAAAAAAGTCAAGTTTGTATCAGCAAGTTTTCTAGAAAAAATCTGGAAAGACTACTACAAGGACGAAATTCATTTTTATAAAAAATGTTATGAAATCATTCAAAATCTTTCTGAACGTCAATTTAAAAAAATTCTAGGTGAACAAGGTCTTTCGATTCAAAAAAAAGTAATGACTGCAAAAAAAGCTGTTTTACTTTGAGTAACTATGAGACTGTTAAAAAATAAAAATTTTGCCACGGAGGCACANNAGAGAGTCTATTGAAATTTTTTCTAAGAGATTATATAAACGTCTAGCATATTCCCATAACCCTGCATTAACGTCTAATATAACATTAACCTCGGTGACTCAGTGCCTCGGTGGCATATCTTTTTACACAATCCCAAATTTCTAAATATGAAATATCTTTTATATACAATCAGAAGACGATTCTCGCAACTTAGTTCAATAGAGAAAGATAAATACGGCGAATTCAGTGCATTAAAAAATTGGAATCGTTTTCCAAGATTTGCTGGTGTTGTTTTTTTTGCGGCATTTAGTTTTTTAATTCAGCATTTATTTTTTCCAAGTGTAAATCCAAATTCTTTTCTTTACAAAGTTTACATTGTAGTATACGCAAGTTTAATTCTCATTACTATTCTATTTGCTTTTATTTTTTATTTTTTAAGTATCAATCATATTCGAATTCATTTTTTCTACTTATTTTATTTTTTCATTTTTGTAGTGTCCACTTTATCCTTGAACTTACTGAATTTATATACTACCCAAGATTTATCTCTTTTTGCATTTGTTGTTATGTCGATTCCATTGATTCTACGGACAAAACTTATTTTTTATATAGTCTTATATATTTTTATCATAGTTGCGTTTACTACTTGTTTGACCATGTTACATTTGGATAAAACAGATGGTTTAAAAATTACACAAATACTACTCTACTCCTTTGTTGGTTTTATGACAACGTTAACTGTCGAGTATGCGCGCAGAAAGACATTTCACCTCGAAGAAGAACTTAGAAAAAAAAATACAATTCTAGAAACAATCTCAGTCAAAGATCCACTCACAGGAGTGTTTAACAGGCGTTATATGATGGACTTACTAGTGCATCATATTTTATTATCTAGAAAAAATTCTCACCCACTAAGCCAAGGAATTGTGGACATAGACTATTTCAAAAAAATCAATGATACTTTAGGGCATCTTACTGGAGATGATGTTCTTAGAGAAATTGCAAACATAATCAAAACAACCGTTAGAGAAAGTGATTTAGTTTTTCGTTTTGGTGGAGAGGAATTTATCATATTATTTCCAGAAACAAATCTAGAAAATGCAAATGTAGTAATGCAAAGGATTCGATCTGTAATTGAGTCCCATAGTTTTAGTGGAGTTCCTTGGACTGTTACTGCCTCCGGCGGTTTCACTGAATTATCCGACACTGACTCACCAGACACACTACTCCAAAGATCAGACGAACTACTCTACAAAGCAAAACAAGATGGACGAAATAGAATTTATTCCCTATGATAATAACACCTATACAAATTCGATTTAGCGATATGGATCCCATGCGTAGGGTAAACAATTCTGTTTATAGCTCTTACTTAGAACTAGGTAGACTTGATTTTTGCACAAAATATATTTCGATAAAAACTCTCGAGGACATACCTTTTGTGCTTGTCAGAGTAGAACTAGATATTATAAACTCCCTGAAACCAAATGAAAAGGCAGAAGTCCACACATGGGTTTCAAGAATTGGAAATACTTCCTGGGATTTTTCGGCTAATATCATTAACCCCGACACAAAGAAAGTTTACGCAAAAGCAAAAACGGTGCAGGTTTACTTTGATTATAGACTGGATAGTAAACTTCCAATCCCAGAGGAATTTCGTGAGATATTAGAAAAAGAGATTGGTTTGCCACAGAGGCACAGAGACGCAGAGGAAGATTTTAAGAGAGGTAATTTCGAGAGTTGATACAGTTTTGAATATTTAGGTATTATGATTCTTGGTATTCAATAATCCTGATATTATCCAAGCTCTCTTTAAAATGATGCATATGAATCAATATACATTAACCCCATACTTTGTGTCTCAGTGCCTCTGTGGCAAAAATATTTTTAGGAG
>DDBL01000220.1:0-388 GCA_002333425.1 Leptospiraceae bacterium UBA2033 | reverse complement strand
CGTATGTTCCAAAACCGTTTGGGTTTATTTCTAAAATCGAAGTTTTAAAAATTCCAATCGTAGGTGGATGGATGCGAGTGATGAATTGTGTATTCATGGATAGGTCAAGTAGAGCCAAATCCACATTAGCCATTGGAGAAGGAGTTGAAGTTCTAAAAGCGGGGCATTCTCTTGTTATCTTCCCAGAAGGAACAAGAAGTAAAGGTGGACCAGTGCAAACTTTTAAAGCAGGAAGTGTAAGGCTTGCAATCGACGCAGAAGTTCCAATTGTGCCAATCGCAATCGACGGGACAGCAGATATGCTAGAAAAAAATAAATTCTTCATGACACCAGCCGACGTCACTATTACCATATTACCTCCCATCCCCGTGGAAAAAATAAAAACAAT
>DDBL01000083.1:322-27232 GCA_002333425.1 Leptospiraceae bacterium UBA2033 | reverse complement strand
TTAATTGTACAGCATTGGGCGGTGCCCCAAGCCCCCTCATATGAATTTAAAACTATCTTTTTATGTCTCAATTCTATTGTATGCTTTTGCTATATTTTTTTTGGTCATACTTAGTAGTAATAAACAAGAGGAATTAAATCCAATCGAACTTCAAAAAGGGGCGACTGGAATTATTTCATTTGTGTTTTCCAATCCGACTGAGGGGATAAAGCAAAATGCAATTACAAAAGAAATATCTTCTGTGGAAGGAACGATTGCAGAAGAAATTCATAAAATTCAAAACAAAATTTCTTATCCAGCACAGGCACTCGAAGATGAATTGGAATCTGAATGCGAATGGAGCGTTGTCATAAACGCAAAACAAAAAGCATCTCAAATTAAAACTCTTCGACCTTGCCGGTATAAAATATTTGAGGAAGAATTTCATCGAGTGATCCAAGATTGGAATTTCAATCTACCCGAAAAGACAGTTCTACAAATCCCAGTGAGTTTTAAAATTAAAAATGAGTGAGTGCTATATCCCTTAACCCTAACGCAAAAATGGAAAAAATATCGGTGTTAATCGGTGTGCATCGTTGGTAAATTCAAAATTTCGCTTTAGTCAGGAAAGATTTCAATTTTTATGGTTGTATGAACTATAGTTTGATAGATACGCATTGCCATTTAGATTTAATTGAAAAGCAAGGGCAAGATATTTCCTCGTCACTAGAGAAATCGCAAACTGCCGGTGTTAAAAAGATTGTCCAAATCGGAATTAACCTAGAGCGCTCCAAAATCGCAAGACGTATTGCTACTGATACAAAGTCAGAGATCGAACTTTCGTATACTATCGGTTGTCACCCTGCGGATAATATTGAATCACCCGAAATAGAAGAAATTTCTAAGATGGTTGAATCTTGCAAAGAAGAAAAGAATTTCGTAGGAATTGGAGAAATTGGTTTAGATTACTATCACAAAAATGAAACCAAAGATTCCCAATGGAAAATATTTCACCACTTCATGGAAATTTCTGTCAAGAACAGTTTACCTGTTGTTATCCACTCGAGAGATGCGGCAGAGGACACCTATAAAGTTCTAAAAGACTACAAAGGAAAAGGTTTTGGAGTCATTCATTGTTTTGCGTATAATGCTGAATACGCGCTCAAGTTTGTAGAATTAGGGTATTATATTTCTTTCTCTGGAGTTGTGGTTTTTAAAAATGCACAGGACATACAAGAAGCAGCAAGACAAGTTCCACTCGAATCCATTCTAATCGAAACAGATGCTCCGTACTTGGCTCCACCGCCACACAGGGGAAAACGAAATGACTCTTCCAATCTTCCTTTTATTTTGGAGAAAATGTTTTCTCTTAGAACAGAAGCAAATCACAAAGTAGAACAGACAATATACGAAAATAGTTTGAAATTTATCCATAGAAAAGCGGTTTAATCATGTTAGACGTAAATAGAATCCAATCCAATCCAGAAGAATTAAAAGAAATGCTCAAGAAGAGATGTATGGATGATACAGCTCTTGTTGACAGGCTAAATGTAATTATCCAGAACAAAAAAAAATTACAAGGAGAAGTCGAAACTCTCCGAGCAGAACGAAACCGAGTCAGTAAAGAAATAGGTATCATCAAAAGTAAAGGTGGAGATATACAAGAAGTATCCGCTTCAATGAAAGAAGTGGGAAATAAAATCAAAGAACTAGAAGATGCTCTAGAAATAGAAGAAAATAATCTTGCTGATCTAAATTTAAGTCTTCCGAACTTTTTAGATTCAGAAGTCCCTTTCGGAAAATCAGACGAGGATAATGTAGAAACTCATACGTATGGAGTGAAACCCGAGTTTGCCTTTACCCCCAAAACTCACTTCGAAATTGGAGAAGCTCTTGGAATATTTGACTTTGAAAAAGGTGTCAAACTTGCCGGTGGGCGTGCTTATACCTATTTCGGGAAAGCGGCTAAACTCGAACGTGCACTCATGAACTTTATGCTAGACACTCACTCGGCAGATCACGGCTACGAAGAAGTCTGGGTTCCTACTCTTGTAAACGACGAGTCGATGAAGACTACCGGACAATACCCAAAGTTCAAAGATGAATACTATCGCCTCGAAGCGGATAATCTAAGTTTGATCCCAACTGCGGAAGTTCCACTTACTAACCTTTACCGAGATGAAATTATTCCCGAAGACAAACTTCCTATTTCTGTAATGGCGCATACTTCTTGTTTCAGACGAGAAGCGGGATCGCATGGAAGGGATACAAGAGGTCTAGTGCGAGTTCACCAATTCCAAAAAATCGAACTTGTAAAATTCACAAAGCCAGAAGACTCAGAGGCAGAACACCGTAAAATGCTCGTTAATGCTGAAAACATTTTAAAAAAACTCGGGCTTCATTATAGAGTTTTACTTCTTTGTAGTAAAGATACATCTAACTCTTCCTCTAAAACTTTTGATATCGAAGTGTGGATGCCAGGTCTTAACCGCTACATGGAAATTTCTTCCGTATCTAATTTCAAAGATTACCAAGCACGTCGCGGAAAGATTCGCTATAAATCCAAAGAAGGAAAGAATCAACTTTTGCATACTATCAACGGCTCGGGACTTGCTATTGGTAGAACTCTTGCGGCTATCGTTGAGAATTATCAAACGGAAGCGGGTGATTTTATAATTCCTGATGTGTTAAAAAAATATTTTTAAAAAAAGAAATATTCTACTTTCTCTCAATTTTTTTATAAAAAAGTTTTTCTATGTGAGAAGTATCTTTTGTGCACTAATCAAATCTACAAATGGTTTCTTTTCCTGATTTTTGTTAATCTTTTAACCATAACTAGAATTTCGATACTGAAAAGTAGTAGAGTAATGGGCATTTTTCCGTGATAAATAGATCTTTGCCCACAAGTCAAAATTGGGGGACTGTGGAATTCCTACAGCCACCAAGTAGTGGGACACTGTTTGGGCGAAGTCTACAAAATCAGCAATTAATAAGTAGACCAAGAACGCAGAAATTGACATCCCAAAACTTACGCGGTAAAGTTTCAGTTCCGCCCAGTCATCCAAGTTCGGTCTAAATGCAACTTTGATTAAGTTTTGGTTTTTCTCTTGGTATTTAGTAGTGTGATTGCTATAGGCGGGAATCATACCATTTGCGATATGAATTTTGTATTTGAAAAGTAAGTGAGCAATGTAGGCACGAACTCCTTGGTGAAATACAACTTTTTCCCTGAATTTTTTGTAATACTTTTCGGGGATTAAGAGAGTAGAGTTAATTTCGATAAACGGGTTGTGTTCACGCGGAAAATGCATCTTTTGCGTAGAAACATTTACCCCATTTTCGTAACCTTCAGCGTCTATACCAGAATATTCTTCTTTCGCCTGAGCTAGTTGTTCTTTTAGGTAATCATTGAAATTCATAAAAATTTATATCCCCTTTTAGATACTGGGTCAGAAAGGGAGTTCGATGTGCGGCATTTTCTCAATTTTTTTACTAAGTTAGCAAAAAAGTGAAAGGAGTTTATTTTTAGTAGAATGGCAAAACTACGTATCAAAAATAAATTGTCTTTTCTACCTTTAGTAAAAATCTTTACTTTCTACCAAAGGATTTTCTATGAAAACAATTATTTCCTATTTCGTTTATAGACCATTGATTGCCAATCTAGTTATTATTTTTCTTTTTTTGGCTGGTGGTTTGAGTTTACTCTTTATTAAGCGCGAAGCATTTCCGAATGTAAATTTATACCAAGTGCGAATTTCGACGATTTTTCCAGGAGCATCTCCGGGAGACGTAGAGCAGAAAATTACAATTCCGATTGAAGAAAAATTAAGGGAGGTAAGTGGATTTGATAAAGTTCGTTCTATCTCCAGAAATTCTGAATCAGAGATAAATGTCACCGTTGACATCGACCATAAAGATCCAGACAAAGTTGTTGCTGACATTAGGCGTGCAGTTGACCAAGTAACAGATCTTCCACCGCAGGTGCGAGACAAACCATTAGTAATCGAACAGAAGAGTAGTGATTTTCCTGTAATGGAAATTTCTGTTTATGGCGGGAAGGATGAAATCGAACTTCAAACAAATGCAAAATTAATCCAAGACGAACTTAGGAAAGTAGAAGGTGTAGCTCGTGTGGATGCATTTGCAAAACGAAAAAAAGAATGGCATGTCCTCGTGAATCCTTCCTTAAAACAAAAATATTCAGTTGGATTTTCTGATATAATAACTTCCATCATGGAGAGAAATGTGAGTATCCCCGGTGGTTCGATTAACGCGGAGTATACGAAAGATATTCGAGTGAGTGGAGAGTTTACGGAAATCACTGACCTGAATAAACTTCCTGTGCGAGCCAATGAATCAGGAAATCAAATTTTTATTTCGCAGATTGCAAGACTAAAAGACACCTATGAAAAAGAAAGAACACTCGCAAGAACTAACGGATACGATGCAGTAAACTTACTAATTATAAAAAAGGAGCAATCTGATATTATCCGCACTGTGAACAAATTAGAAGAAAAAATTCCGAACTTAAAAAAACAAATTCCCGAATCAATTCAAATTTTAGAATTGAACAATGAAGGAACAAAAACAGTTAATCGACTAAATGTGGTAACATCTAATTCTTTTCAAGGATTGATCTTAATTTTTATTGTTTTATTTATATTCTTTAGTTTTAGAGATTCAGTTTTGACTAGTCTCTCACTTCCTCTCTCGCTTTTAGGCTCTCTGTTATTTATGCCTATCTTAGATATTTCGTTTAACTTAATCTCTATGTTAGGAATTATTATTTCGCTTGGAATGCTTGTGGATAACAGTATAGTAATCTCTGAGAATATTTACACATACAAACTAAAAGGAATGAGTTCGAATGAAGCGGCTATTCAAGGTACATCGGAACTTGTAGTCCCGATTGTTGGTTCCTATCTTACTACTGTCGCTGCATTTATTCCGATGCTTTCGATGAGTGGAATTATGGGAAAGTTTATCTATCAAATTCCTCTCATGGTAATCATCACTCTAACCATGAGTTTATTTGAATCCTTCTTTTTACTACCAGTTCGAATTGCAAAGTATGGTAAAGACAAATCAAAAGTAAAAGAAACCTTTTTCGGAAGACTTCGCGGCAAATTAGATGTATTCTTTGTGAATCTCATTGCAAAATTTGAATCTTTTACTAGAATTTTAATTAGAAGGAGATATGTCACTCTCTTTGTTTTATTTCTAATTTTTGTAGGATCAATTTTTATTTTGACTCTAATGAAATTTAATCTATTTCCAAAAGAAGGAGTCGAGCAAGTAATTATCAAAGCAGAATTTCCTCCTTATTTTACAGCACGTGAAACATTAGCAAGAATGCAATATGTTGAACCAATCTTAAATCGTATTCCTAAATCTGAAATCATTGGTTATACTGTAAAAATCGGAGTTCAACAGACAGATCCAACAGATCCACTTGCTAGGGTTGGTGAACACTTAGGAATGGTGCATCTTTATTTTATCCCCGAGAATGAACGAAAAAGAACGACAAGCGAAATACTAGCTGAATTAGAAGACGAAATCAAAAAAATTCCAAATGCAGAAACTGTATTTGTAGAAGAGTTGATTAATGGTCCACCAATCGGAGCGGCTGTTACTGTTGCTGTTGAGGGTAAGGACTATAAAACGCTAAAAGTAATTTCCAAAGAAGTGCAGGATTTTTTAGCAAGTATGCAAGGTGTAAAAAATATAGCAGACGATTACAAAAAAGGAAGGGAGGAAATTATAATTGCTCTCGATTCTGCTAAGTCTGCCGCAACTGGAATTAGTGTTGCTACAACTGCGAACTTTGTCAGAAGTGCTTTTGAGGGAAATGAGGCTTCGAGATTTAGAATAGGGAAGGAAGAAGTGCGAATCAAAGTTTTAAATGATGACCAATATCGTATGTCTCAAAACGATATTAACAGGGTAAATATTATTAACCGCTATGGACTTTTAACTCCGATTTCTTCTATTGTCAATATTCGAAGTGAACAAGGGATTGAAGCACTACTGCATTTTGATTTTGAAAAAGCTATCACTATTACGGCTAACGTAGATGAAAAAGTAACCACATCTGGAATCGTTAATGGAAAAATGATAGATAAATTCAAAGACATAGAAAGCAAATATCCTGGTTATTCTATGAAATTTAGAGGAGAAGAAGCTGATACAAATAAGTCGATGGCATCTCTTGCNNCTGAAACCAATTTTTATTATCATGTCGATCCCATTGGGTCTAATCGGCGTTATCTTCGGATTTTTGATTTCCAATAAATCTCTAAGTTTTCTTGCTATGATAGGAATTATTGGGCTTGCCGGTGTAATTGTGAATACATCCATTGTGTTGGTTGATTTTATAGATGAGTTACAAAAGAAAGGAATGGATAAGTATGAAGCTCTTGTGAAAGCAGCATCGGGCAGGTTTCGACCGATTATCCTCACAACGTTTACCACGATGGCTGGGCTTATTCCTACCGCGTATAGTATTGGTGGTTCAGACCCTGTTTTAATTCCAATGACACTGGCGCTTGCTTGGGGATTGGGATTTGGGACAATCGGTGCGCTCATTTTTATCCCAACTATTTTTTCGATTGGGTATGATATTCGAGATAGAATAAGAAATCTCAGAAAAAAGAATATTACTTAAAATCTTCCGCCATTAAAATTCGATCAATCGTTTTTGGGTGCGAATAATAAAGATTAACCACCCAAGGATGCGGATTGAGTCTAGATTTATTGTCTCTAGCCATTTTAATTTCTGTGTCTATAAAAGATTTTTTATCATTGGTTAAGATTAGTGCTTCTTTATCTGCCTGTATTTCTTGGTAGCGATTAATGGTATTCCAAATAGGACTAGTGAATGTTCCGAGAATGGAAATCACCAAAAATAAAAGTGGTAAGGAAGACGGGGAATAGATTTCTTTTAGTATAAATTCATTTCCTTTTTTGACAAATTCAAAGAAAAAACCAAGAATCAAACAAAGTAAAAAAATTTCTATCGTGCTACCTAAAATTGAGGTTAACTGATGGTTATGCGTCCAATGTCCTATTTCATGCCCGAGTACGCTTATGACTTCTTCTTCCGTATGATTTTTAATCAAAGTGTCGTAGAGAAATATCTTTCGATTATTTCCCCAACCAGTAAAATACGCATTCGTATGACCTGAGTATTTACTTTCATTGATTACATATACATCTTCAACTTGTATTTTTGCAGTTTCACAAAGAGCTACAATTTTAGTTTTTAGAGTTCCTTCTTCGATTGGTTTATAGTCATAAAAAATAGGAGTAATTAAAATTGGATACAAAATCGAAAAAATGAGACTTAAACTTAAAGATCCAATGGGAAGTAAATATTTCCAAGTTTTCTGAAAAGTCTTTAGCGTGAAAGCCGCAGCAAGTGCAATCACTATACCAAATCCAACACCGACTAATGCTGATTTTGCGGTGTAGATCACCCATTCTATAAAAGTCATTTTAGAAAATCCGAATTGATGTTCTAGTATATATCCAAAATAGAATTGAAAAGGAATAGAAAGTATAAATTCAATCAAACTAAATACCAAAAAAAATAATACAACAACCGCATAATAGCGATTATTCGTTATTTTCTCTAAATAGTTTTCGATTCGATTTGCAAGTGAGGTAAATACAAATAAGCCCAAGATGATAAAATCAATGATTTGAGAAAAGATTCTGACAAAAAAACCTCGTCTGCCATATTCGATTCCTTTTTCGATGTCACTTTGAGTAAAATACTTTAAGATATGAGTTTGCAGTTCGGGCGAGTCGTCACCGATATACGATAGAAATTTCATTCCTACTGTAAATAAAACTTGCAGAATTAAAAGAACGAAAAGGATTTTTCTAAATTTCATAAACCTATGATTACTGATTTAATTGAGTTAGTTTATTGGCTAAAATAATTTGAACCTTGCTAAAACATTTCTTTAGATTTGTAATTGCTTCCTCTTTATCACGAAAGCCATGGGAAAAATGCTCTTTTAGAAAACTAAGGTATTCATGAAAATTATTTAATTTTAGAAGGAGAAGGGTTGCTGAAATCTTATGGCGTACTTTGCGAAATTCTTCCATATTCTCGGACTTAATCTGGTCTTCGAGGAGGGTTAGATATTTTTCGTATTCTTGTTGAATTTTCTTCAAAATTAGAACAAATTCAGCCTGATTCCCTACATAAATTTCTTCCAAATCAGAAAAGTCAATTTCAACTTTTACATCTTCATTTACATTCATATATACTACTTAATTTTAAAATTATGGAAACCAGAGATTCCAACTTTCCAAGTATTTTTCAAAGGTCAATTCCTAATCGAAAATGCTAAGTATTTTATTCTAGTAAAACCAGTTAGAAAACAAGATAATATTGTTTGCTTTCTAATAGATACTTTCTAAAATCGCAAATCATGCTTTTTATTTTTCAAATAAAGCCATTTTGCATTATCCATCGACTAATAATTAAACGACAATGTTAAATAACTTTATTTTTTTCTTTAAATCTATTTATGTAAATGTGCCTTCCAAACATAGACGTGAATTCGCGGATAAATTAAGAACCGAAAACTTGACACGACTCAAGGTAATGGCATTATTTATTCTTTTTTTGACTCCCTTCATGGGTTTTGCACATTTTCAACTTATAGAGAAAAGTTACTGTTCTAAAATTCATTTTTATTGCGAAACATTATTTGCTGCTCATTACTCTTCGATTTTGTATGCTCTAATTTATTTAGTCATTTATAAATACACCAATCCTAAAAACTGGCATAGATTTTTTTCTGAAATCTTGGTTCTTTTTTCTATCCTATTCTATCTTTCTATTTTTTCTATTTCTTCTCTTGCTGCTCAGTTCTTCAAAGGGAACATTGTTTTTTTTACTACTGGCTCAGTTTTTATGGCAGCTTTATTTGTTACATTTAAACGTTATGCGACATTGATATACTTCCTGACTTTGGCTTCGTTTATCGTTGGACTTTATAAATTTCAACATGATAAAGATTTACTTCTTCTTAATAATATTAATTCTACTATTGCAATATTTTTTGCTTATAGTTTGAATTTAATATTTTTTCATTATAAGTTAGATGATTTTTTGAAATCAAAAACAATCGTTCAAAAGAATCTCGAGATTAACCGCACCCTCGATGATTTAAAAAGAGACATCTCTGTTGCTAAAAAAATTCAGGGAAGTTTAATGCAAAAGAGTTTTCATGACATTAAAAATTTAATCTTTGAAGTAAGTTATATTCCATTGGATGAAGTTGGTGGTGATATTTATGACATTTCTGAAATCAATCGGAAGTATACTAGAATTTTTTTAGCTGATGCAACTGGACATGGAGTACAAGCAGCTCTGATCACGATGGCAATCAAAGGAGAATACGAAAGTTTTAAACATAGTACATCAAGTCCTAAAAAATTATTAAAAAGTCTAAACAATGATTTTGTACAAAAATTTGGAGCGATCCATAGTTTTTTTTCCTGTATCGTTGTAGATATTTATCCAGACAGAAATAAACTTATTTATGCCTCAGCAGGTCACCCCGATCAAATTCTCCAGAAAAAAAATTGGGAAATTCAAAACTTATCTCGAACTGGAAAAATAATGGGACTCATGAAAGATATTGAGTTTGAAGAAGTAGAAATTCCATTTGAAAGGGGCGACAAATTGTTCTTATTCACTGACGGACTTTTTGAGGAATTTAATTCTAATAAAGAAGAGTTTGGAGAAAAACAAGTTTTGAGTATCATTAAAGCATATAGCGACAAAGACCTAAAAGAATTATTTGCAGTGATTATGGAGAACTTAAATTCTTTTTTAGCCAACGCATCAAGACAGGATGATATTACGTTTATTGGAATTGAGCACGATTATGATAAATAGAGACAGATTATTCTAAGTCATATTCTTTTATCTTTCGATACAAAGTTCGTTCAGAAATTCCTAAAAGTTTTGCACATTTTTCTCTATTCCCTGAAGTGGAGCGAAGATTTTCACGAATAATTTCTTTTTCATATTCCACAATTGTGATTCCAGGAATAATGTTTAATTTACTACCTGAACTCAATGCAGAGTTGGAAAGAAAATCTTTCGGAATATGTGAAATATCTAATACTTTCTCTGACGAAAGAATAATCATTCCCTCTAACATAGAGCGAAGTTGAGCTACGTTACCAGGCCAGTCATACTGGAGGATAAACTGTATTAGCTTTTCAGACAAACGAAGAATATTCTTTTTGTATTTGTTTTTAAATTCTGTAACAAAATGATTTACTAAAAAAGGAATATCAGACTTTATATCTCTAAGCGCGGGTGTATTTAAGCGAATCAAGTTTATCTTCTGAAATAAATCTCTTCTAAATAATCCATCTTTCACCATTTGAGGCAAATGCTTATTAGACGAAAAAAATATTCTTCCATAAAATTCAACGGTTTCTTTTTTATAAGTAACAAAATCTTGGCTATCCAAAATTCTAAATAATATAGCTTGTCCTTCAGTATCTAATTCTTCTAATTTATTAAAATACAATGGAGTTGTGATTTTGATAGTTTCTCCACGAATATGCAGAGTTTTTTGAGAGTGTTTCTGAATTAATATATTCAAATCAGATGAAAAATTAGAAGAATGAATTTGGGTAATAACCTGTCCAACTATCAGTTTGGAAATCAAGGATTTTCCTGTGCCACTTTCGCCTTGAATATACACAGGGACATCTAAGGCTGAAAGATTCCCTATTTTTTCTTTTAATGCGATAATCGGAGCAGATGATCCTACTAATTCAGTTGAAAAACTTTTCATGAAAGGATACTATTTAGAAACCTCATTTGCCATTTTTTGTAAATCTTCATAACCGGGTAAAAGGGAAAGATCAGGAACAACTACAATTTCAATTCTTCGATTTTGTGCTTTATTTGCTTTTGTAGTGTTTGGAACTATTGGTCTACTGTCTCCGAAACTAGCTGCAGAAATTTTTGTTTCAGGCATACCTGATTTAATCATAGTATTCAAAACGTTAATTGCTCTATCTGCAGCAAGATCCCAATTTGTTTGCCCAATAGTCATTAGCCTGTCACTATCAGTATGCCCTTCAATTTGAAATTTTCGATTTTCAATTTTGGCAAGAATTTCAGTTACCTCAGCAACCGCTTTTTTTCCATTTGTCGATAATACCTTAGAACCGGATGCAAATAAAACGTCAGACGAAAGAACTATAACCATTCGACCATCAATTATTTTGATTTTTAATTTACCGGTATCGATAAAAGCTTTGAATTTATCTAAGAGACCTTTGAACTCAGTAACTCTAGCTTCGGACTCCTCTTTTCTTTTTCTAAGCTCTTCTAGGGCTTGTTCCATTTCTTGTTTTTGTTTTTCTAAATTAGCTTTCTCTTGGCTTAGCTCATCTACAGAACCTTCCATTTGGTTAATCGAAGTACGTAATGAAAGTTTTTGTCGAAGCAGATCGTTGTATTTTTCTTGTTTTACCTTTAATTCATTATTGTGATTTTCTGTTAATTTTGCTATTTCATTTTTTTGCTCTTCGAGTAACTTTGCAAATTTTTCTTTTTCAAGTTTCAATTCTTCTTGGCATGTTTTTTCTTTTTGTTCACAGGAGTTCTTTAACTCTTCGTATTTTCCAGTGGAAACACAGCCGATAAGAAAAATGGAAAATAGTAAAATAATTCTTAGCATAAATATTTCTGAATTCCTTTTAAATTAAAGTTGTGTGATTAAAACTGGATAACCCTTTTGGACAACAAGTGTATGTTCAAATTGAGCAACTAGACTTCTATCAGGTGTTTTTAATGTCCAGCCATCAGATTGTTCCACAACATGAATCGCACGCATCGAAACAAATGGCTCTATCGTTATTACCATTCCATCTTCCAATACACGTTCATCTTTTGAATCATAATAATTAGCAATAAAACGAGGTTCTTCATGAAGAGCAGTTCCAACACCATGACCGCCAAGATTGCGAATTACGGTATAACCACTATTTTGCGCAACATCTTGTACAACTTTTCCAATTTGATTAATTTTTACACCTGATCTTGCTGTGTATACTGCTCTGTCTAGTGCTGTGCGGGTAATACGAAGTAATCTCTGTGTAGTTGTGTTATATGGAGGTATTTGAAATGATGCACCTGTGTCAGCAAAGTATCCATCCAATTCTGCGGATACATCTATGTTTACTAAGTCACCAGCAGCTAACACACGATTAGACGGAACTCCATGAGCAACTTCTTCATTTACTGAAATACAAGTTGATCCTGGGAAGTCGTAAGTTATCTTAGGTGCAGAACGAGCACCTTTTTTCGCTAAAAGTTTTGCACCGATTTCATCTAATTGTTTTGTATTCATTCCTGGTTTTGTTTGTTGTCTCATTTCTTTTAGGACTTGTGATACAATTAATCCAATCCGTTTCAAGAGTTGAATATCTTTTTCTGAATTTATTGACATATTATTGTTAATCTCCTACTAAACGAATCAGTAAATAAATCTACTCCACTTTAAATAAGATGTTTTTCCTGTAAAGTTTTGTTGACAAATTTTTCAAACGGTTTAGATTTGTAATTGCTTTGGACTTTTTGAATTTTTGTATGTGTTTTGATGCTTGTTNNGAATAAACTTAATTTTCCTCTATTAATTTAGTAGAATACCAAACCAAAAATTACATTTAAGGATTTTGATTATG
This sequence comes from Leptospiraceae bacterium UBA2033, assembly GCA_002333425.1. GTDB lineage: Bacteria > Spirochaetota > Leptospiria > Leptospirales > Leptospiraceae > UBA2033. The sequence goes on along the minus strand of DDBL01000083.1, from coordinate 14,518 downwards.
AATATTTACGTAGGAAATTTAACCTATGAAGCAAGTGAAGCTGATGTTAGACAAGTTTTTGAAACTTTTGGAGAAGTTACTTCTGTTAAAATTATTACAGACAAATACACTGGACAATCCCGTGGTATTGGTTTCGTAGAAATGGCTAACAAGAAAGATGCTTTGACAGCTATTAGCGATTTAAATGGAAAAGAGCTAAAAGGTCGCGCATTAAAAGTTAACGAGGCACAACCTAAAAAGACCTACGATAATAACGGTGGCGGAAATGGCGGTGGTGGGAACCGTAGTTTTGGTGGTGGAAATGGCGGCGGCGGTGGAAACCGTGGCGGCGGTAGAGACAGAGACAGAGATCGTCAAAGAAGAAGCTGGTAATTATTTACCACGTAGAGACAGGTTTCAAACCTGTCTCTACAAAATCCAATAAATAAAAAACTCCCGATTCCCCGAAGCACCTCTAATTCCCGAATTACAAATTCCTTTTATTTTAGCTTTCAAATCGTTGCGCAAATACTTTGTTATCTTCCTAAGAACTTGTAAGTGTACTTTTGAATCCTTTACAATCCCTTTCTCGGTTTGCTCTGGGGAACATTCAAATTGTGGTTTAATCAAACTAACAACCTCGAACTTTGTTTCAGGTGATTCTAGTTTTAATTTATTAATCACAGGGAAAATTTGTAGAAGAGAAATAAAACTCAAATCCATAACAACAAGAATTTGGGAATGTTTAAATTCTAAGTCTTCCCAAGAAAGACCTTTAACATTAAAACGATCTTTTAAAACTACTCGATTGTTGTTCTGGAGTCTACTAGCCATTTGCCCGTAACCAACATCAAATGCGTAAACTTTTTCGGCACCACCCAGTAAAAGTATTTCTGTAAAACCACCTGTGGATGCTCCGAGGTCTACACAAATTTTTCCTTGAGAAGATAGATTGAATGCTTTAAAAGCTGATTTTAATTTTAAAGCACCTCGACTAACGTATTCAGGAATTCTATCTAATACTTCAAGTCTTACGTCTCGTGGAAATTTGAATCCAGCTTTAGTGATTTTTTCTCCATTTACAATGACTGAGCCTGACAGGATAAGAGAGATTGCCCGCGCTTGGTCATCGCATAATCCTCTTTCGACTAGGAGCGCATCAAGTCTAATTTTTTCTTTCTGCAATGTAAACCGGTAATTTTTTAAAGAAAATGGAGTTGGAATCTTCTAAGTTTTGAGCAATGGAAATTAGTTCCTGTTTAATTTCATCTCTTAATCGTTTCGTTTTTTCCATTCCATAAAGTGCCGGATAGGTTAACTTCCCATTAGCCGCATCTTTTCCAGGAGTTTTTCCTAATTCTTCAAAGGAACTTTCTTCATCTAAAATATCATCTGTGATTTGGAATAGAAGTCCTAATTTTTCTCCGTAGATACGAAATGAATATTCTTTTTGCTCCCAATTTTCTGAAAGTCTATTGCCAATTAAAAGAGAAGATACAATCAAAGCACCGGTTTTCTTTCTGTGGATAGATGATAAAATTTCTTCGCTAAAAAATTCAGGATTATTCTCTAATTGTAAGTCTTCCATTTGCCCCGAAACCATTCCAGGACCACCTGCCCCCTCATGTAAAAGTTTTAAAATAGCAATTAATAAATTAGAATCTTTTACTTCCAACTGAGAAACAAGATAAAATCCGAATGAATTCAAAGCATCTCCTGCAAGAATAGCAGTAGACTCAGAAAATTTTTTATGACAGGTTAATACTCCGCGACGATAATCGTCGTTATCCATTGCGGGAAGATCATCGTGAATGAGAGAATAAGTATGAATACATTCTAAAGCTGATGCCATAAATAGAACGTTATTTGCTATATCCCTTGGATTAGAACTTAAAAAAGCAGAGATTGTGAGAACTGGACGAACTCGTTTTCCGCCTGCATTTAGGCTATAAATAGAAGCCTCAGCGAGAAGTGGATGGAATTTTTTTTTGAGTTCTGTAAATATTATTTCTTGGAAAAAAGTTTCAAACTTCTGTTTTCGGTCGTTGAATAAAGTTAGAAAATTTTCCATGAGGAAATATTAGTTTTACATTCTCGTATTAGTAGAGACAGGTTTCAAACCTGTCTCTACTTTAAGGAGAAAAGGCTAATCTTAATTAACCAGCTCAAAACCTTTGAAGAAAAAGGTAATTTCTGAGTTTGCGTTTTCGTCGGAGTCAGAGCCGTGAACGGAATTTGCACCTTTGCTTTCCGCGTATAACGCACGGATTGTTCCTGGAGCGGCTTCTTTAGGGTCAGTTGCTCCGATTACTTCTCTCCAATGAGCTACTGCATTTTCTCTTTCGAGGGCGGCAACTACGATTGGACCTGCAGACATATCTTTGCAGAGTTCTCCGTAAAATGGACGAGCGGCGTGAACTTTGTAAAATTCTTTTGCATCGTTTTCAGCTAACTTAACGTATTTCATCCCAAGAATTTTAAATCCTTCTTTTTCGATTCTAGCGATAATATCGCCAACGTGTTTGTTTCGGACAGCGTCCGGTTTGATCATAATAAATGTTCTAGACATTTTGTTTCCTCTTTTATTTTAATTCTTTAAACTTATTCAATAATGCTTCATTTATGAATTCATGTACATGGCTTGCTACACTTCGACCGTGTCTTGCTACTTCTTTAACGATACTTGAGGATACGAACGAGTTTTCCCCCGATGCCATAAAAAATACTGTTTCCAAATCAGGAGCTAATTTTTTGTTCATTAGAGAAATTGCATATTCGTAATCAAAGTCGGTTACTGCTCGTAATCCTCTAATGATTGCACTTGCCCCTCGTTGTTCGCAAAAGTCAACTGTAAGCCCACTAAAAGTTGCTACTTCCAATCTACTTTCATCAATTCCCAAATCTTTAATCACGCGGTGAATCAGCTCTAGCCGCTCCTCAATCGTAAAGAGAGACTGCTTTTTCGAATTCGTAGCAACTGCAATGATGACTTGATCGAAAAGACTAAGGGCACGTTTGGCAATGTCAATATGCCCGTTTGTCATAGGGTCAAAGGCTCCGGGGTAAACAGCGAGTTTTCTCATATTTGTGTAAGAATTTTACTTCCTAAGCCTCGCCGTTTCTTTGGTTGGAAGACCGTAGATGTTGATAAATCCTTCCGCATCGTATTGGTTGTAGAGTTCTTCTTTTTCAAAAGTAGCCATTTCGTGGCTATAAAGAGAAACGGAAGATTTTCTACCGGCTACTGTACAGTTACCTTTGTAAAGTTTGACTTTTACAGTTCCAGTCACATAACGCTGAGTTTCCGCTATGTAAGCACGCATTGCCTTCATTTGGTTAGAGAACCAATGACCGTTGTAAATGAGTCTAGCGAATGTAGTAGACAAATCATCTTTTTGGTGTTGGGTATCCCGATCGAGAGTAATAGACTCCAAATCACGATGAGCGATATGTAAAATCGTTCCACCAGGGGTTTCATAAACACCACGGGACTTAATTCCCACTAAACGGTTTTCTACGATGTCCACTCGACCAACTCCATTTTCTCCGCCGACTTTGTTTAAAAATTCCATTACTTCGAGTGGATTCATCCGTTTGCCATTAACCGCAACACAATTTCCTTCTTCAAAATCTAATTCTAAATAAGTCGGGGTATCAGGAGCTTTTTCGGGAGACACAGAAAGTAAAAACATTTCTGGATCAGGCTCTTTATAAGGATCTTCTAATATTCCACCTTCAAAGGAAAGATGGAGTAAATTTCTATCCATCGAATACGGTTTCGCGGCAGTAACCGGAACTGGGATTCCTTTTTTCTTAGCGTATTCAATTAAATCAGTTCTACCTTTAAACTCCCAAGTTCTCCAAGGGGCAATGATGTGAAGAGAAGGGGCTAATGCCTTGAAACCCAATTCAAATCGAACTTGGTCGTTTCCTTTTCCAGTAGCGCCATGAGAAAAAGCATCTGCTTTTTCGGCTAACGCAACTTCTACCATTGCTTTGGCGATAATCGGACGTGCGAGAGATGTTCCAAGCAGATAACGCATTTCATAAATGGCAGAGCCTTGGATGGCTGGATAAATAAAATCTCTAGCAAATTCTAAACGTAAGTCTTTGATATAAACTTTAGAGGCTCCGGTTTTAATACCTTTTTCTTCAAGTCCAGTGAGTTCTTCTTTTTGACCAACATCAGCGCAAAATGCTACAACTTCGCAGTTATATGTATCTTTTAACCAAGCTAGGATCACAGAAGTGTCCAAACCACCAGAGTAAGCGAGTACGATTTTTTTAGGGGAAAATTCCTTCTTCATTTCAATCGTCAAATTAACGGGAAAGGGTTTTCTGACAATGAAGTTTTAAGCTGCATTTATTTGGAAAAAGGAATGAAATTTCATAATTCAAATTTTTCACTGGAAAGTAAGAAGGTAAAGAAATGAAAAACTTTCAGCAACCTACAAATTTTCGCAAAATTTACCTAGTGTTATCTATTTTCTTTTGCTTAAATTTAAGTCTGACTGCATCGGACGAAATTCTATTTCGAATCAATAAACTTGCCAATTGGAAAACCTACCATTGGGGCGTAATGAATGTTTCAGGAAAAATTATAATCCACCCAAAATTTGAAGGGCTTGGGGAATTTCAAGGAGAGACTGCGCTCGCAAAATCGAATCAAAAATGGGGAGTTATCAATCGAAAAGGAGAATTCATAAAAAAGCCAGAATTCCAAGACGTAAGAGAATTTGAAAATGGTCTCGCTTGGGTAATTCAAAATTGCAGTTATTGGATTGCATACGAATGCGAAAGAGGCAAATGGGGATTAATCAACACTACAGGTGAAATTTTAATTCCACCAAAATACGATGGAGTATTATCAGAAGAGGCTCCTTATATTCCAAGGTTATTCGGAAAACCTTCAGGGGAATTAACGCGCGATAGAATTTTTTTTGGAAAAGACGGCTACGCAAGAGTATTCACAGAAAGTCCAGATCGTTTTAATCGAATCAGCAAATACGGAATTGTAAACTCGGAAGGCAAAGAATTAATCCAGCCAAAGTATCACAAGATAGATTTTTTTCAAAATGATATTGCAGCGTTCTCAGTTAGTGAAAAAGGAATTCAATATGGACTTATTTCTATTTCAGGAGAAATTATTCTTGAACCAAGTTATAGAAATATAGAATCCCTTGTTCCTTTCGGGGAAGCTGATGAAGTAATCTGGTCAGCATCTTACTATGACAAAGACGAAAAAAGAGTTCTACATAAATTACTTTCAAAAGATGGAAAAGAACTTTCTGAATTACGATTCCACCAAGTAAAACCATTTCAAAACGGACTTGCATTCGCGCGAAAAACTCATACATCTCTTTGGGGACAAATAGACCGAACTGGAAATTGGAGTCTTGAACCAACCTATAAAAGCCTAAGCGATATTATCCCCAAAGAAGAGACCAAGAAAAAATACATAGTCGAGCTAGATGGAAAAAGGTATTACCGCGAAAAAGAAGAAAACGCTTTATGGTTTTCAGAAAGAAAGTTAGATCCTTACGATAAAGTGGAAAGAGAATTCTGGGGATTTTCCGACCTAGCGGGTAATGTAATTTATCCAGCACAATCTTTCGAAAAAGGATTTTTCTCCGAAGGAGTTTCGTGGATAAGCCTACGTTACCGCAAAAAAAACAACGAACATATAGTCTATCAAGCTTTAATCGACGAACAGGGCAAAGAACTTACTTTACCGATTTACTTATACACTCTCCCCTTTCGTAACGGTCTCGGTGTCGCCCAAGTCTTTGGGGGTAATTGGGGTTATCTGAACAAACAAGGGAAGGTTATTTGGTGGATTAAGTAGAGCCTCATTGTCGTCATTCTCTTTTGTGCCGATAATTCTTGCTAACTATTAACTTTTTTTTGATAAAGCTGTTTTGGCGCACAAATTATCTGCGAGCATACAATTTATCTATGAAAAAAAGACTTTCTCTAGAAATAGCTTTAAATAAAGTAAAAGATTAAATAAACAAAATATCATGAGAATAGATAAAATAAATATAAGTAACTTTAAAAATTTTAGCCAACTGGATGTAGAATTTGCCGGTGGTGTAAATCTTTTTGTTGGCGGTAATGGCAGTGGTAAAACAAGTATTTTAGAAGCTATAAATATTGCTATTGGTGGGTTTTTTGGCTCCCAAGAACAAAAAATGCAAAGGATGATTGAATTCGATGACATTAAAATCACTAAAGGTCGAAGAGAGGCATCAGCCTCAATTTCATCTAGTTCTAGCGAAATTGAAACATGGTCACGAACAATTAAAAGAGATACTAAAACTAATGACACTAAAGCAATTAAACCAGCAAGTGATTATGGAGAAAACTACTTTCGTCTTTTCGAAAAGCCTGAGGATAAAACAATAGCTCCCGTTTTTGCTTTTTACTCAACTCAAAGACTTTTTAAAGATGCTAGTCTATCAGGAAAACAGAAATACGATGCCGCCAATGGTAGAAGAAACGGGTATTTACAGTGCTTAAAGGAAAATGCTATAAAAGGAGTATTAAACGAATGGTTAGGTAACGCTGTTACAAGAAGAGCCACATTGCAAATAAAGGAAATTGAAAAAGTTGACTTGGTTTTAGAGAATGTAGAAAAGGCGATACGAAAAACATTAATTTTGTTCCTAGATCTACCACTTGACTTTTCTTTAAAAATCTATCAAGACCCTGATTTTAGTAATGAACTTTTTGTTAATTATGACGACGAACACAATCTGCCTATTAGTTATTATTCAGATGGCTTTAGAAATTTATTGTATTTGATTATTGACTTAGTCTGGAGGGCATCTCAATTAAATCCATCGTTAATATTAGAAGAAGTTACAAATTCAGTTTTTGGTGTTGTAACAATAGATGAAATCGACCTTCATCTTCACCCGAAATGGCAGGCTAAAGCTGTAAAAATTATTCAAATGCTTTTTCCTAAAGTTCAATTCTTTATTACTACTCATAGCCCAACTGTTGTAGCAAATTTCGAGAATGGTACTTTGTATGTTATTAGTAACAATCAAATACAAAAATATGAATCAGGTTTTTTTGGAAAACAAATAAATAACGTTTTAAGAAATGTTCTTGGTGCATCTGACAGGCATGTCCCCACTCAAAAAAAACTAGATAATCTTTTTAGGTTAATTGATGAAAACAATATAGATCAGTATCAGCCTTTGTTAAATGAGCTAATTAATCTTTTAGGCTTAGAAGATGCAGATATTAATAAAGCATTAGCATTAATTGAATGGCAAAAGTCAATTAATCAGGGTTAATATGCAATACATAAAAAAACAAAATACTCCACCTTCAGATTGGGATAAATGGTTTATTACGGCTACCGGCGAGAAATCCTTTGATTATGGAAAAGATTATAATTCATTGACTAACCTAAGGCAAGCTAGAGAATTTTTAATCAGCGAACAACATGGATTATGTGCTTATTGTCAACAAACTATTTCAATAGAAAACTCTTCCATTGAACATGTAATTCCAAAAGAACTAAATAAGGAACTTTCGACTAATTACTTTAATTTGGTTGCCGTTTGTAAAACTCAATTAAAAGATCCTCACACAAACAAATTACACTGTGATAAGGAAAAAGGTAGTGAGTTAATAAGTTCATTTATATTTGTTTCTAATTCGGAGGTAACAGAAACAAAAAATAATAGTTATTTTACTGCGTTCTCGAATGGTATCATAAACCCTAAGCCTGCTTTATCAGATGAACTTAGACAACAAGTTGAAGCTTTTATCAAAGTTCTAAACTTAAATCATTCAAATCTTGCAGAAAAAAGAGTTAAGGATGTTTTAAATGGTTTAATTTCGGCTTACTCTTCATTACCTCAAAATCAAAAAAAATCATTTTGGAAAAACCAATTTAAAAGATTTCTCCAAAATAAAAAGCAACCTTACCGTCAATTTTTGCTAATTTATATTGGAATGAGAATAGGTATAAACTAATAACTATTATCCACTACTGCGGCTTCTTCTTTAAAATATCGCTTAGTTTTCCAAGATCTTCTGGTTTGATTTGAGTGTTCTTAGCTTGGATATTTTCATCTTGGATTTCTTGGTGGATTTCGGCACGGTGTACAGCGACTGTTTTGGGTGCTTTGATTCCAATTTTTACTTGGTCGCCTTTGATGTCCACGATCACGATTTCAATATCGTTACCGATGATGATGGACTGGTTGAGTCGCCGTGCCAAGACTAACACTAGACTTTCTCCATTGGGGCATTGTCTAAAATCATTTTCCGAACAGGATGATTTTCGTTTTTAGAAATGAACTGTTTTGCTTTTCCGTTTTTAGGATTAATTACTACAGGACCTTGCAAATTCGCAGTCATCTTCTGTGGATTGTCGTTAGGTATGGTGACTATCGTCATTACAACTGCTTCGTCGAGGCTAACAAGCCCTATCCCGTCTAAGTCCTCTTGACCAAGAACAGGTCTATAGTCAGGGGCAAATAAATCCGGTTGAATTACAATGAAAGCCAAATCAAGTTCAGTGAGGGACTGTAACCATTTAAAAGGACTTTCATGGTTTTCTTCGATGAGCGCAAACTGGGTATAATTCTCAAATCCTAAAATTCCATCAGGGAAATCTAGGATTTGCCTCTCGTCGATTACCATTTTACCGAAAGGTTTAGTTTCTATTTCTTTAGTCATAAATTAACGTAAAAAATCCATTAAGGTAGGTTTAATTACTTTAGAGCCAACTTGCAATGCAGATTGGTGAATTGTTTCCAGCCATTTTAAGTTCATGATGGTTTCAGGAAAGTCAATCGCTTCATTCTTTGCTAGAAGTTCTGCCATAAAAGATTTATCAAAATCAATTCGTTTTGCATGTTCTTCCATACGATTCATCTTTGCGCCAACGATAGAACGATGACGTAAAATATTTTCGAGCGCCATATCAATATCACCCAAGTCACGACCAGAAATTCTTTCTTGGTCTTTTGCAGTCAGGTCGTTACGAAGTTGGATCATTACGTCAAATATAGAATTACCCGCAACAGTCGCATCCTTTGCATAATTCGTTGGAGGCTCTGAATAGTTTACTTCAACAAGACCTATATCACGAAGAACTGTTCCGCCGTCTGCATCTTCTAACCAAATCTGGTGAGGAGATGTAGAGGATAAGGTGATGTTGTCGCTACCGAGTTTACTTGCTTTTACGTCCAATGGAGAGCTATTGATTTTGTCGATGATGTCATCTAAAGAGTCACCAACAGCTACAGAAATTTCCACTCCGTCGATTTTGAATTTTTGGTCTGAGGTAGCGGAGTATTCCGAAGAATCCTTGTTAGCCGTAATACTCATATTGGTTCCCCAAAATGCTTTATTCCCAGCAACGTTTACTCCCATGTATTCTCCGCGTTCGATTTCACGGAGTTGGTCGCCTATATCGCCGCGGTATTCTACACCGATGATTTGGTCTTGGACTTCAATTCCCTTTAACCCTTTCATCTTTGCTTCTACTGCTTCAAACGGAGGTCGGTCAATCGTAAATCCACCGAATAAATAACGTCCTGTAGCATCGCGGGTATTTGCAATGTCGACTGTCGCTTTTAGAAGTTCGTTGATTTCTTTTCCGATTGCAACTTCGAGTTCAAAACCTTTATCGCCTTGGTAAATTCCATTCGATGCTTGCACAGTCAACACGCGAACTCGTTGTAAAATCTCTGTTACCCGCTCCAATTGCCCATCGACTAGTTGTAGACGTGCTTTTCCTTCGTTTACATTTCCCATGAACTGGTCTAATTCATGGACACGAGAACGGAAATACATATTATTAGCCGCAGCAGATGGCTCATCAGAAGGACGGCTCATTTTAAGACCAGTTCCCAATTGGTTTTGGGTTTCGTCTAATTGGGATTGGTGTCTTGCTAATGTATTAATAAGAGTGTTATTTGAAATTTGATTTGTAATTCTCATGGATTATACTCCTAGTCTATTGATTAGAACATCTAACATTTCGTTTTGCACATTAATCATCTTAGCCGCAGCGTTGTAAGAATGTTGGTATTGAACCATATTCGCCATTTCTTCGTCGAGGTTAACACCCATTACAGACTGACGGAGTTTTTCAAACTCACCGAGAAGTGCTACTTGGGTTCCTAGCTCTTGTTTGGATTCGCGGGCTTCAGTTCCTATTTTAGAAATCATACCATTGTAAAAGTCAGCAAAATTCTGATCGTAATTTACCATCATTGGTTTGTCTCTGAGAAAACTTGCGACTAATAGTGCGTTAGACCCGTCTTTTTGTCCATTCGCTTTATTGTAATCACCGGTTCCGCCAACGTCTTTACCTCTCGCAGCAGCGATATTATTGACGTTATTCGAAATATCATCCGAAAGACGAACGAACGCAGCAGGGTGAAATTGAGGTGTAAAGGTAATATCTTGTGGTGGGGCTTGTAGTTTAGAAATTTCCCCCAAGCGGTTATAGTCAAACGCGCCCGCAGTTCCACTTCCATTTAAAATTCCTGTCATACCCACAAGAAGATTTCCAGAATCTTCCAAGTGACGAATCATAAAGTTTTCACGGATCGTATTTTCAGCAACCACACCTTTCAATACAAGTTGGTTGTCGTGGTTCATAAACGCCACAACTCCTGCTTCCGAACGGTTGATTCGTTTGATTACATCGTTCAAAGTATCATCTACGTTATAAGGAATTAAAACCTGTGTAGATTTCTCATCGTTCTTTTGAATCGTAATCGTTCCAGAAATTGCGATTGGTCTATCTGCATCAAGTGTAGTGCGACCGGTTACACGGTAAATCGCTGTTTTATCATTAACTCCATCTCCATCGGTATCATACTCTGCATTGGAATTAAGAGCAAGGTCACGAGGTTGGAAGAAATTGAGATTAGTTTTTCCATTCATTCCAAATCCGTCTTTATGAATTTCGTTGACCGTGTCGGTGAGGTTAATGGCAAATGTATCTACGTTGTTGATTTTTTCACGGAGAACAAAGTCACGGACTTCGATTAAACCTTGGAGACGACCACTACGGAGTAATACATCTTTGCCGTCACGCTCCCAAACGAGTTTTAACTTTCCCTCGTTTTCAGGGTTCCCAATCATCTCTACATTTTCTTTCTTGGAGCCTTGGACAAAGATTTGTTGACCGATAAATACCATGAACTCATCTTTGTCACTTCTTCCAATATTGATGTCTACTAGTTCAGATAATTCTTGTAATAGCCCATCTCGTTTGTCGTATAAATCATTTGGTCTGTCGCCTAGCGCTTCTGCTTTTTGGATTTTTTCATTTAAAGCACGGATACTATCGCCGTATAAATTCAGTTGGTTGGTTTTGGATTCTACTTCTTTATTCGCTTGGTCTTGAAGTTGTGTGAGCTTACGGTAAGTATCCTCAATTCGATTTCCAAGTCCGATTGCTTTTTCTTTTACAACAGAGCGGTGAGCACTTTCGTCTGGGTAATTAGCAAGCTCTTCCCAAGCTGACCAGAATTGATCCATTTGTCCACGAAGAGTCATTCCACCCGGCTCATTAAAAATCATTTCGATTCGATAAAGATAATCATTTTTCGCAGACCAGTAATCTTTATTCGAGCTAGTCTCTTGGATTCTGTCGTCGATAAAAGAATCCCGAATTCTTTCAATCTCTGGAACTTTAGAGCCTTGCCCGATTTGTCCTGCTACCATCGCGCGGTTTAACGATGGATCATACATCGGCTCTGCTGCTGTGATTTGGACACGTTGACGGGAATAATTTTTATTATCCGCGTTTGAAATATTATGACCTGTTGTATGTAGAGCTTGTTGATGAACGGATAATCCTTTTTTACCAACTTCTAGACCTGAAAATGTAGAACCCATATTTTTCTCCTTATGCTCTCATGTTTAACATTACGTTAGTGCGAGATTTTGATTTGCTATTATCCCCGTACAATTCGGATACTGGCGCTTCGCTTGCTGTTTTTAATGCGTCAATCGAAAGAGTGAACATTTCTAATTTCGATTTTAACAATTCTTCGTTGACTGTGATTTTTTCTTTCAAATCCATGACTGCAAATTTTAAATCATTTGTAAGCGGTTTGAATTTAGCGAGGGTGACTTTATCCAAACGGTTTAAAAATTCTGTGACTGTAGGAACTACTGCAGGTGCGTCTTTTTCGCTCGCGAAGAATTCATTTAGAAGTTTCGTTCTCTTAGCCTCGACATTCGTCAACGTATTCATCATTGTCGAAGTCTGTTTGGTATAATTCTCCAAATGTTTCCCGTTAGAGCGCAGGATTGCTTCTTTTTTGCTTGTTTCCAAAATCAGCAGGCTTTTATAAATACTAACTTCTTCTTTAAATGCAGCTTCTAATTGTTCTAATTTCATCTTCACAGTACACCCTTTTATTTTCAATCGGCGTCTTGTTTGATAAGATTAGGCTTTTTTAAATTTATTTAAAGGGTTTTGGTTGTTGTTCCGACAAACTAAGCCTTATGTCGCATTGAGAAAGATTACCACCGATAAACACCGAGGACACCGATAACGAAACGATGTTAATTTGATTTATTATATTCTTCTCTGTTTCATAACGAGCGTCGTTTTGTGCCATATTATTCAATTCCAAAATCATAAAAAAACCATCGTATCTTTTATCGTTCTTTTTATCGGTGTTAGCGTTAGCGATCGGTGGTAATCTTTAAGGGGTTTCTACTTAACCGCAAAAATAGAATGACTGGTAAATAATTCTGTTCATACTTGATCTATGAAAGGAAGCGAGTTAATCAAAAAAAGGCACCAATGGAATTTAAAATGGGCAAAATCAGAATTAGCCACTTGTAGTGGTTTTAGTTTAAGTCCGAATAACCGATGGCTGATAGTTTACTACAAGTTTCACCAAGATCCAGAAGACAGATATGAAAGTGTGATACGGGATGAAGAGTATATCTTATTTGACCTTCACCAAGAAAATCTAGAAAAGGAAGTTGGGCGATTTCGTTATTACTACAATTACAATAGTTGTGCTGACTTAGAAGAGTCAATAGGCGCGCAGTTTGAGTGGGATGATGTGGGACTCTTAAAAATAGGAGAAATTATTTTAGATTTAGATACTATGAGTTTAGAGAAAATAAATAATTCTCTTGGGAAATATTATGGCTCATTTTAAAAGTCGCGATTGTAAAAATCTTTTTACCTAATCTAGACAAATAGCCATGCAAATAGCAATGAATAATTGTTAGTTAAGGATAATCATTAGTATCCGTATTTTCAGAAACTACGGTTTTCTTTTTTGATTAGTTAAAAGCTTTATAAAAAGTCGGTGAGTTTTCCTAGGCAGTTTAAAATATCGGATTGCATTTTAAATGATTAAAAACAGCAAGGGATAGAACTAGATTTTTCTTTTCGTTGCAAATTCTTATTTCCAATTAAGATAAGGCTTAGTGAAAACTTTATTTCTAATTTTAGGCTTTATTTTTTCTCTTATGGCTGAAGAACAAATCGTTCTTAGTCCAGACGAATACGCTAAGTCAAAACTTGGAAAACAAGTCTATTTTTATATCGATAAACAAAACTCTTTTTCAATAGAAGATATTTCCAAAAAAGAATTCCAAGATAATTTTACATTATCCAAAAGTGAGAATCCTCAATTCGGGTATACTCCTCATACAATTTGGTTAAAAATTAATCTTAAAGAAACAAATCAAATCCAAAGAGATTGGCTGCTTGAAATAGCCTATTCTGGTTTGGATCTAATTGAATTTTACAGGCAAACAGGCGTTATCTGGGAGAAAAAAATTTATGGTGACTTATTGCCATTTGCCGCTAGAGAGTTTGATTATAGAAATTATTTGATTAGATTGTATTTACTACCTAATAGTTCTCAGACATATTATTTAAAAATAAAAACACAAACATCTTTTGTCGTTCCTCTGTATCTTTATGAAACACAAACAATTTTAAAAGAAAAATTTCTTGTAGAAGGTTTATTTTTCTTTTTCTACGGTGTTCTTGTTGTGATGATTTTTTATAATGGGTTTATCTTCATTACTTTCCGAAGTCTTAGTTATTTTTATTATTAGAGTTGTTGCAAAATTCGATTTTATGTTAGTCTAAAATTTTTTCAAGTTTAAATTCCATAATCCGCAGCATATATTCATGATTAAATCTGAAAATCCTCTTTTGATGTTTCTAAAAACATCAGTGACACCGCGAAG
>DDBL01000083.1:0-180 GCA_002333425.1 Leptospiraceae bacterium UBA2033 | reverse complement strand
ATAAGATTTCTTTTTTTCGATTCGTAATAACCAAATTTTTAACTGTATGTCGTTTCTTTTTTCCTGAATAGTTTTCCTTCTGAATATCCTTATTTTTCGGTCTTCTTCTGGGTCTTTCAGTTCCATCAATAAAAATTTCTTCATTATTTTCTTTCATTTTTTTCAATTTATCAGTAATCT
>DDBL01000163.1:11415-18513 GCA_002333425.1 Leptospiraceae bacterium UBA2033 | reverse complement strand
TATCTATTTCTTTATGACAAAGAGAAAAATTTAATAGGAACGTCAGCAATTACGATCAAGAAAACTCTTTGGGTTTGGTTGCCGATTATTTTAACACCTTGGTGGTGGGGTGATTCGATTAAGTCATCTGAGTATTCAGGAAATCTTTTTATCTATTTAGCAGAAAACGCAACAAAGGGTGGCTTCGAAAAAATAACTCTTCCTGATGGTTCAAAATATATTGGAGAGGCTGATGGGGGTTTACCGCATGGACGCGGAAAAAAGATTTCACCTGATAATTATATTTATTCAGGTGAGTTTGCAAACGGAAAATATCATGGAAATGGAACATTAGAACTAGTAGATGGAACTAAATACGTAGGTGGCTGGAATCAGGGAGTTATGCACGGAGAAGGTGTTCTTTATATGTCAGATGGTGCGAGGTATTCAGGTGGATTCAAGAACGGCAAGCAAAGCGGAATGGGAACAATCTATGATTCAAATGGTTCAGTTCTGCAACGTGGTCTTTATAAGGATGGAAAGTTTGTAGGAGAATTTGGAAGATGAAAATACTAAAAACAAAGAAACTAGGAATAAATAAATTTCTTTTAATAATATTTATTGGAACTATTTATAATTGCAGTTCCTTCGCTGTAAAATATGACCCAGTAACCTTAAAACAACTTTCGAAGCCTGTGAAAATGGCGATGAGTATTAACCCTATGTTATTTCATGGACCAAATAAAAAGCCGGTACCGACAGAATTTTTTACAATTAAATCACAGATGAAGGGATTGATGGTTGATTTGAAAATGATTGCACAGATGGAACGACTTGATTATTTCATCATGGCATATCCAACAGTATCCTCATCTCGAAAAGTAGGTACATATATTGAAACAACAACTGCTTACCAAGAAACATATGTCTATCCTAAAGACCAAGAGTATTTAGCTACAAATGATTCAGATAGAATTTTTATTGTAACCAAAATCCCGAGTTCTCTCTATGAGATACTTTTAAAAATTACAAACGATCAAATTGATAGTAAAGACGCAAACTTTTGGTTATCCGCAAATAGCTCAGAGGACGCAGATTATTTATTAGAGATTACACCTAATTATGCGCATACTACGAGTAGCTCTGGGACTTATATTATGGAGAAAACGCCAATGTGGATAGAGATGATTCTAAAAAGTAAAGATGGGAAAGAAATTATTCACTGCAAGTCTGATGATTATCCAATAATGACAGCTTTAATAATGAAAGAAATGAAAAAACCCGAAGAACAATATATTTTTGAGTATTTACTGGACGGTTATCGAAGAGATTCGAATGATTCGAAGGGAATGCGTAATATGGCTAAAGCATGTATGGCTGAAATGATTAAAACTTTAAAGGATCCATGAAAATAATTAGAAAAATAAGGATTCAGAAACTGAAAGAATTTATTAATGCAGAAATGTATTTGGGATAACGGATATTAACCAAAACCAATGTCGTATTTAAAGACATTTTAAAAAAGGAGAATACTAGAATGGAAATTTCTAATAAGAAAATAAATAAAACATATATCGTCTGTATGCTGGCTTTAATGGAATTAGCTTTTTGTAGAACGCCACAAGAAAAAAGATTCGGAGCTTCTTGCGCTGAAGGTCAATGTGAGTCAGGCACAGGAACTTGGGTTTACGACAAGGGAGACAAATACGTAGGGCAATTCCAAAATGGTATTCCAGAAGGAAAAGGAACTTTAACATCGTCAGATGGTATTACTCAAGTTGGAGAATGGAACGATGGTTTTCGTGTCGGCTTATTTCAAATTACCGATAACAAGAAAACTAAACTTCCAATGGAATATTATTTGAAAGGGAATTTACTATTCAAATTTACGGGTAATGTAGACGATTCGGAATCTGGTAAAGGACTCTTTTTATATTCTAAAGGTGACACTTATGAGGGAACTTTTAAAAATTTCAAAAGGGACGGTCAAGGCACTTATAAAGTTAAATCTGGTGAGAGCTATGTTGGTGGGTGGAGATCGGGAAAAATGGAGGGAAAAGGAATTCTTTACACCGGAAAAGGCAGTGAAAGATATGAAGGTGATTTTAAAGAAGATGAACCTTCCGGTAAAGGAATTTACTATAATGAAAATGGAAGCGTTCGATATTCAGGCGTATGGGATAAGGGGCTTAATGCCGTTAGTCAAATTGAATCTAGCTTTACTTTTTTATTTCTCTGTCAAGATACTTCCAATACAACCTGTATAAATTATTTTACGCCTTATGATAGAAAACAGTTGGGTTTTTTGAGTGCTAAAGACTTAGCTCTTGAGCGTTGTAAAAAGGTAAATGGTAAAGCAATTGATGGTCGCTGCTCGACCCAAAATGAGATTGGAAGGTGTGTGCGAGTAGAGAAAAAAGATTTCAATAACTTAAAATCTTTACTTTCAGAGGGTGATGTTGTCGAAGTAAAATCTTACTACAACGCATCGGAGTTTGAAAAAGGGAAAAAAAATGAATGTGAAGCGGGAAAATCATTAACATTCCAATAAGATTACTTGTCAAAAACTCGCACTGACATTTTTATTTTTTTAAAAAAGCTTTGAAATTACCAATGATGAAAAATACAGTTTAGACAAAGTTAATAAAAGGAGAAGACAAGAATGAAAAGAATATTATTTTTACTATTAGCAGTTATTCAGTGTTCGACTACGCAGACGGTGGATAATAGCCATAAAACGGCAATGGACAATTTGATTGAAAGATACAAGGGAAATATTGGGATAAAATTGGCTGTGCTTCCGTTTCAAGAGAATGCAGAAAAGCAAACTGTAGAGGAAAAGCAAGTGTATTCGCAGACGTTTGATGCGGTCTTTAGTTCGAACAAGTTTAAAATTGTAGAACGCGAACTTTTATCACGTTTATTGCAAGAAAACGCATTGGCACAAAAGGGAATTACGAATACGTCGGCAAGGGAGGTTGGAAAACTTGCAGGGGCAGATGCGATTTTAATTTCTGTAAAAGAAGGGAATCGATATAATTTTAGGATCGTAGAAGTTCAGACTGGGGAGATTTTAAGTTATGCGACCATGAAAGGCGAAGAAGTTGCAGTATCAGAAAGGAAAGCCATTTCCATTCTTAATAACAAATACAATTGCAAACTAAAACTCTTTGAAGGAGCGGACTTAGTTCCAGATCAATCTAAAAGAATTTATACCACGAACTTTGTTTCTAAAAATACGAGGTATATCTATGTTGATGCAAATTGTGCAATTGTAGATGGGACAGCAAATGAAAGTGTAAATCTTTTTTTCAAATACTTCGATAGTGAAAATTCTTTAATCAATCAAAACAAACATCCATTGAACGTTGACGTTAGTTGGGGCAACTTCGGATATACCTCCGGTTGGGGATACGCAAAGAAATCCACATGGGAACCAGGCGAATATAAAATACAATTTTTTATCAATGATGAAAAGTTAGATGAAAAAAATTTTACAATAAAATAACATAAAGGATAGAGCATGAAATACTTTTTATTATTGGTAGTCGCTTTTTTAGCGAACTGCACATTTACTTACAGAACAAATTCTTTACCTAAGCCGGATAAGGAAATTACGTTAGCGAATAAAATTCATATTAAAGTGATAGCACCTGCGGATACTATTGATTCTGGCTTACGTGAGGATTTAAAAGATAAACTTTCCAGTAATCCCAAAATCGAAAGTGTAGAAGTTTTTACAGCCTCGCAAGATAAATTTCATTTTGGAAATCATACGAATACTTTGGTCATTCGATTGCAAAAAGAGATTAAGGAAGCTTATTCAACAGCATTTTGGCTTTTGACACTTGGAGTTTTACCCGCAATTTCAACGAAAGAATTTCCTACGACAATGCAATTCTATGACGAGAAAGGAGAATCGGAATATCTAACAGGAATTCAAACGGTTGGAGAAACCGAACTTAATACTTGGTTTGCAATTCCTCTTTTACCGGTTAATCTCTTTTTGCCCAAAGCAAATCAAAAGTCTGTGACTCTGTCTTCCCTTTATTTTTTCTTAGATAAAACAACTAACGCCAAACTTGTAAAATCCGCAGGGTCTGCTGAAAAGCTGACTCTTACTCCAGAGACACAAAAAACAATTGAAGAATGGAATAAAGAATTTGCGTGGAGAGAACAATTAACGCAAGAGCAAATGGTTAAAATTTATAAAGCAACACCGACGGAATTGGAAACGTATTTGAAAGAAGAAAAGTCGAGTGATTATGCAAGTTTTTACGCATTACAAATGTTAGCCGGTATGAAAATGAAAGACGGAGATTTTAAAGGAGCTTCTAGTGAATGGAAAAAATACCAAAGTAACTTTCCAAATAAAAAATCCGAGATAACAGAAATTATCCGCATGTTAGAAGAAAAGGAAATTTCGCAAATTAGAAATTTAGGAGCAGAAATCAATTCTTCTTCTGATGAATACATTGTTAATCCCGAAGTGAGTGGACGAAAATTGTATTTTACAGCTAATTCTCGTGCTGGTGGTTCGGGAGGTGAGGATGTGTGGGAATCTAATTTTAATGAGGAAGAAGGAAAATGGTCTAAGGCGACTCCTGTGTATAGTTTGAACGATTCAGGAAATCAAGCACCAATAGCAATTTCACCTGACGGAACAGAGCTTTCTCTTTTTGGAAGTTATTCTGGAAGTTTTGGACGGGGAGATATTTTTAAATCAAAGTTAACCGCAACTGGTTGGGGCAATCCCGTCAATCCTGGACGACCAATCAATTCTGAATACTTTGATTCTGACATCTGTTTTTCGTCTGACGGCAACGCCATATTATTTGTAAGTGATAGACCTGCTAGTTATTTTCCTTTTAGAATTAAAGATAAATACTATGCAGGAAGTTTTTGGGGAAATACGGATATCTATGTTAGCCTCAAAAATGAGGATGGAAGTTTTGGAGCTCCTAGAAATTTGGGAGCAATCATAAATACCCCCGGTGGTGAAAGGACTCCTTTTCTTCATCCCGACGGCAAAACGTTATACTTCTCTTCTGATGCACATAATGGATTTGGAGATCTTGATATTTTTAAAACCGTTCGTCTAGATGACACTTGGCAGAATTGGTCTAAGCCTGTAAATCTAGGCAAAAGTTTAAATGGTGCACAAACTGACTGGGGATTCAAAATGACTGCTGCGTCTGCAAATGGATACTTCTCTGCAGATCTAAAAGATTCAAATGGACGTGGAGATTTGTACGAAATTGTACCGTTACCCGATAGAGCAAAACCTGCTGGCGAAGTTGTGGCTATTTACGGTAAGATCCTAGACCAAAATGGAAATCCTGCTGAGGCTACTGTAGTATGGCAGGATTTAAGAACTGGAAAAACGATTGGTCAACTAAGAAGCAAAGCAACCACCGGAGAATTTTATATAACTCTACCAGTAGGTGGGATATACGCCTATTTTGCGACAATCAAAGGTTATTTGAATCAAAGCCAAAAAATTGATCTAAGTAAGGAAAAGAAATTTAGAGAAGTAAATTTTGAAATGAAACTTGTATCCATCGACTCTGCCGTCAAAGAAGGAACAGAGATTACCCTCAACAACATAACTTTTGAAGCCGGCAAAGACGTATTACGCCCAGAATCGTTCGCAGAGCTAGATCGCCTAATCCAAGTCATGACAGACTCTCCTAAAATCAAAGTAGAAGTTCAAGGACATACATCCTCTGAGCGCGGCGTAAAAGAAGAAACAAACCTAGACCTGAGTAACCGTAGAGCAAAATCAGTATATAACTACCTAATCTCAAAAGGAATTGCAAAAGATAGACTGAGTTCTAAGGGCTACGGCTCTTCTAAACCCACCGCCGACAACGACAAAGAAGAAAATCGAATCAAAAACAGAAGAGTAACGTTTACTGTTTCGAAGGAGTAACCACTGTCTGAACTGTGATTCATGTGATTGGTATGACTGAAGATGATTTAGGGATAATAATGATTAACCAATAAAAAGAAAGTCTACCAAGAACGAAATCATAATAATCACATGAATCATGAAAATCACAGTCCAGACAATGCAGGAGTAAGGCGGTAAATGAAACTAAATAGAAAAAGTATTACCAAGATTTCAAAGATAATGGTTTGACATTTTCATTGTATCGAATAATTTCAAAGAGAGGAGACAGGCATGAAAACAATTACGATACAACTTCCTGATATGGCATTTTCTTCGCTTAGAAAATCACAGGAAGAACTGGCAATTGAGATGAAGCATTTATCAGTTGTAAAATGGTTTGAGCTTGGTTTAATTTCACAAAACAAAGCCGCCGAAATATGCGAAATGAGTAGATGGGAGTTCCTTCGCCTCTTATCACAGTATAAGGTTTCTATTCTTCATTACACAGAAAATGAATTGGATCATGAATTAGAAATTCTATCTAGAGCTTCGACTAAAAGTAAAAAATGAAATTAATTTCTAATACATCACCGCTAATACTTTTATTTGAAGCAGACTTAGAATTTGTTTTAAGAGAGCTATATGGAGAAATTATTATTCCCGAAGAAGTTCTATCAGAAATTTTAATATCACCAAAAGTAGATAAACTTTCAAATCAAATCGAATCTTGTGATTGGATTAAAAAAGTAAAAATAGAAATGGAAGCATCAGTCCTAAATTGGGATTTAGGAAAAGGTGAATCAGCAGTTTTAAGTTATGCTTTGCAGAACCCGAACAGTTTAAGTTTACTTGATGATCGACTTGGCAAAAAATGTGCAGGTATTTTAGGAATAGATGTAATTGGAACCGGCGGATTATTAGTGTTTGCCAAAAGACAGGGCATTATTAAAGAAATTAGAACTCCTCTTGAAAAATTAAAGCGAGCAGGACTTTGGATAACGAACGATATAATTCAGCTTATTCTTCATAGAGCTGGGGAATAGAGAAATCAATAAAAAAGAAAACAGCAAAATAAAACCTGCCAAGAACGAAATCACAATAATCACATGAATCATAAAAACTTGTAGTGAGCAGTGCAGCGTGTCTAATCCATCACAGTTCAGACAATGTAGTAATAAAAAACTAACCAATGAACTACTGTAAAATCTGCCTAACTGAGATTCACC
>DDBL01000163.1:0-11286 GCA_002333425.1 Leptospiraceae bacterium UBA2033 | reverse complement strand
GATGGAATGAAACATACCAAAGAAATTTAAAGATATGTTTAAATAAAAATCACTTGAAATAAATAAACTTTCTAAAAAGATGACAATATTCTTAAAAGGGCCTGTAGCTCAGCTGGTTAGAGCACTCGCTTGATAAGCGAGGGGTCACAAGTTCAAATCTTGTCAGGCCCAGGAACACATCCTGATAATGGGGCTTTAGCTCAGCTGGGAGAGCATCTGCTTTGCAAGCAGAGGGTCATCGGTTCGATCCCGATAAGCTCCATATTTTTCTTATTTGTTTGAATATAGTTTGCTCCGTTACTACTGTATAACTATCCTAGTAGAATGTCACAAAATCCGCAATCTAAGAAAACAAAACTCAATGATAATAAAACAACCACCACTTCTAGTAAAAAAAGTGTACCAACAATAAATGCACTCAAGTCCGAAAAAGAGACATCCAAAATAAAAGATACAATAGGGAAAACAGCGTCAGTTCTTAAAACAGGCGCAAATAAAGGAGTCTCGATTCTAAATGGAGTTGTGGGCGACAAATTAGAGGAAAAGGTAAATTCCATTTCTCTAAAAATGCAGTTCTATAAAAACGGAAAACCAATCGTTCTAACCAAAGATGATATAAAAAAGATCCATCCAAAACCTAGTTCCAAAGTTTGTATTTTAGTTCATGGGTTAGCAAGTGATGAAATGATGTGGAACTTTCCACAAAAAAAAGAAAACTACGGAACTTTGTTACAAAAAGATTTGGGGTATACACCATTTTACCTCCGCTATAATTCTGGACTCCATATTTCTGAAAATGGAAAGAACCTTTCTATGCTAATTCATACCTTAGTTAAAAATTATCCAACTACAATTAAAGAATTAGTTTTAATTGGACATAGCATGGGTGGTCTTGTGATTAGAAGTGCATGTCATTATGGAGATAAACAAAACGTAACCTGGATTTATAAAATTAGAAAAATTATCTTCCTTGGCTCACCACACTTGGGTGCACCACTAGAAAAATTTGGAAACGTGGTGACTAACGTATTAGATAAAATTCCAAACCCATTTACTAAGATTGCAAAAAATATTATCAACCTAAGAAGTGCGGGTATTAAAGATTTGCGCTACGGGTATTTAATTGACGAAGATTGGAAAGGAAAAGATCCAGACGCACTATTAACTAACTCAAAAAATCTAGTTCCTCTCCAAGAAGGAGTAAAATACTACATCATTTCAGGAACAGTGACCGAAAATCCTGAAAGCATTTTTGCAACATGGTTTGGAGATGCAATGGTACGTAAACCTAGCNNAGGCATTGCGCATATCGCTCTCATGCACGAACCAAAGATTTATGACCAAATAAAAGAATGGTGTGAGTAAGGGCGATAAACCGCCCCTACTTTTCAAATCATGTGGCACCCTAGATTTCGCTCGGGTGTTTGATGTAATAGATGGAAAGCCACAGAGTGCCCAGTAGCACCACGACATAAGCAAGTAACGCACTAGTGAAATCTACTATCGGTAGAATGGATGCAACGATAGCAATTTTACCCGCAGTTAATCTTGTAGCTTCACCAAGAAGTAAAAAGATTCCACCAAGTGCAATTAAGTGAAACCTACCCATTGTTTCTTTGCCGACCCTTGCGAATCTAGCAAAAACAGGAACAGCAAGAAGAGCCATAGCAAAAATTGTGATCTCATTCATGATGAGCCTCCTAAATACAATTAAGAGGATAACATAGAATAGATGTTAATGAAACAAAAATTTTATCTATATAAAAAAAATATTTTTTTATGACCAAGATTAGAAATTCTAATTTTAAAAATCAAGCAGTATTTGCTGCTACTTTTTTATTTATTTAGAAAGACAAATGAGTCTAACGTAAAACAGTTTCAACCGTTGAAAATTATATTCATGTTATTGAAATCTTTTTTGGGAATTCTATGAAATACATTCTAATTCTATTACTCCTATCTCACTCAATTTCTCCAGAAGAGAAAATGAACTTCGAGAAATACAAAAAAACACTAGACGCCACAGTTTGTAAAAAAAATAAAATTGCAGATTGTCTTGCGTATAAATTCATTCAACACTATCATCCTAACGCAAAGGATGCAAATTGGTATCGCAATACAGCCATTACCCACTACTTCGATTACAAAGTGAACTACCAAAACGAAAGAGAAAAAGGNNTGGGAGGATTCTGTTATTATCCGCATAAAAGACCCAAAAGCACTCATAGAAAAAAAAGAAACTCTGAAAAAAATATTAGAAAAGTTAGAATCTAAATTCGACGAAAAATACGAAATAGAAAAAATCACAAAGACAATCAATCGAGAATTAATGCAAGCCCAACCAAATCCCAAAGAATACTACTCCATCGAGGAAAAAATCAAATATAAAATCCGCGTGCATGGACAAAATTTATCCTTTGATGGAGGTGGAGATAAGATTGATTAGCTCTTTAATAGCCTAAGAATCACAGCCTTTTGTGCATCTAAACGATTTTCTGCCTGTTGGAAAATGATAGAACGTTGTGATTTTACAATTTCCCGAGAAATTTCATAACCGGCGTGAATCGGCATATCGTGCATTACTTTCGCTTTTGAATTTTTAAGTAACTCAGAGTTTAGTTGATATGGCATCATCATTGTTATACGCTCTTCTTTTTCCTTAGCGTAAGAGGGTTCATTGAAAAATTCCATGTCTACCCACGTATCAGTATACACATACTCGTTGTTATTCACAGCATGTTTCAAATCAGTTTCCCATGTAAGAGTTCCATGATCAACTCCTCTTTTTATGATATGTTCTAATGCCGCTTCTTTGGGAACAATGGGTGTAACAAGCGTTAGGTGCACTCCAAGCGCAGCCGTAATTCCAATCAAAGAATTTACAACATTATTGTGAACTCCCACATAACAAAGAGTTGCCCCTTTTATACTTCCCTTATCTAACCTGATAGTAAGCATGTCTGCGAGCGCTTGGCAAGGATGAAATAAATTACAGCAACCATTAATAACTGGAACTTGAGATCCAGACTTTAAAGCAAGTAAATCTTCATGGCGCTTCATACGAGCCATGATAATCGAAACATTTCGAGATAAGTATTCTGCTTCGAAGTCAATATCGGAAAGTTGAAAATTGGATGCACGCCAATCCAAATAAATAGCATGACCGCCTAACTCAGTCATTCCAGCTTCAAACGAAACTCGTGTTCGAGTAGATGTTTTTTGAAATAACATTGCCATAGTGCGTCCTTGCATATGACCTGAAAAATAAACTCGATTGTTTTTTACATAAACTGCGTAATCTAAAATAGACTGAATTTCTTCATCAGACCAATCACTCCAACTGATCAGATGTTTTACTGTATTGTATGGCATAGATATAATATCGGCTTAATTTGGTATTAGATTTATGATAGAGTTTTTAGATTTTAAGACTGGGGCTGTGTTAAAAGTTCTACATATAGAATAATTGAACTTAAAAGTTCTTTATCTATTGTAAAACTAAGAGAATATTTGCCGACAGAAGGGAAAGTAACACCGGAAGTATTAAAAGTTAATTCTAAAACCTCTTCTGGATTTTGCGATTGAAGTTGTCCTGTTATAGGTAAAATATCTAAACCTGTTTCCATATTAGTTAAAGTAAGGGCAAAATCATGTTTACCCACTATATTAGTTACGGCAGCATAAATTCCCCAAGGGGCAGAATTTACAGGAAAGGTTGGTGAAAAAATTTTACTAAATGTTCCAATGATTCCTTTTTTGCCATTGTTCTCTACAATGACTCTGTCAGCAAATAATAAAGCAATGCATACTGGTTCTTTCATTAAATATCCTTTAAGAACTAACGTTTCAAAAATTCAGTCCTTAGTCAATAAATTTTGCTATCTTAAAACAAGCTTTTCACTAGTCTGTAATTAGAAATGAATGATTCAGGGATTATAAATCCAATTTTAATTAATAGGTTTAATTTAAAATTTAATAATAAACTATTTGAAGAAAGTTTTAAAGAAAATTACTATCGGACATTTCTCATCATTCATCGATTTGCAATTCTGCTCGCAATTATTCTATATGCACTATTTGCCTATCTAGATGTGTGGATGTCTCCCAATTCAAAAGAAAAAATATGGATCATTCGATTTGGAATCGTCCTTCCGATTCTGATTTTTGCATTTGTTTCAACTATTTTTTCCCATATTCAAAAAAGTGAATCAACTTATATTTGCATTCACAAGTATTTCACTTGGGCTTGGAATCATAACAATGATTGGTATCGCAAAAGAAAGTGAACTTGGGCATAATTATTATTTCACCGGACTACTATTAGTCATAATGTGGATTTACACTTTCTCCAGATTACTTTTTATTTTAGCAACCATATCTGCTTGGGTTGTAACTGCCTCTTATTTTTACATAATCATTTTTACTCATGACATAATCAATACATCGCCTGCACTTTTTCTAAACCATCTTTTCTTTTTTATCAGTTCTAATATTATTGGAATGTTCGCAGTGTATTATTTTGAATACTATTATCGCAAAAATTTTATTCACATCAACAATATCGAATTAAAAAGAGAAAAACAAATCAACGAAAGACTAATGAAAATAGATAAAATCAAAGACGAATTTTTATCTAATACATCACATGAATTAAGAACACCAGTTCATGGGATAATAGGTATTAGCGAATCTTTGATAGATGGGGCTACAGGCAAACTTGGAGAAGAAACGATCAACAATTTACAAATGGTTGTATCAAGCGGTAAACGCCTTTCTAACTTAATTAATGATATTCTAGATTTTTCTAAATTAAAAAATCTAGAAATCGAATTACAAAATAAACCAACAGATATAAGACAATTATTTGAAGTTGTAATTTCAGTAATTAAATCAACAATTAAACGCGAAGAAGTTTCCTTACTGAATGAAATTCCCAACTCAATTCCTCTTGTATATGGAGATGAAAACCGAATTCAACAAATCATTTATAATCTAGTTGGAAATGCAGTAAAATTCACATATAGCGGATATATCAAAGTAACCGCAAACGAAAAAGAAGAATTTATTGAAATTTGTGTAGAGGATACAGGCATAGGAATAGCAGAAGATAAATTTGAGATTATATTCCAATCTTTTGAACAAGCAGATAGTTCTATTGCTCGCAGTTACGGCGGGACAGGAATCGGACTTAGTATAACTAAAAAATTAATAGAACTACATGGAGGGAAAATTTGGCTCACCTCTGAGTTTGGGAAAGGATCTAAATTTTACTTCACTCTACCCAAAAGTAAAGAACAAAAAACTCCGATGCAAAAAGAAAACTCAAAAATCGAAAATGCAAATCTAGTGCTAACAAAAGATGAGGATAATATAGATTTAACAACGCCTCTCGTTATAAATGAGGAAGAGAAAAATAACTCAAGAATTAGAATTCTAGTAGTAGACGACGAAAAAATTAATGTCCAGATTCTAACCAATCATTTGTCTTTGCATAATTATACAGTAGATACTGCCTCAGATGGAATTGAAGCATTAGAAAAAATTAGAAATAAAGATTACGACTTAGTACTTCTTGATATAATGATGCCAAAAATGTCAGGGTATGAAGTATGTAATACCTTACGTGCTGAGAATTCTCTTTACGATTTGCCAGTCATAATGCTAACTGCTAAAAATCAGCCACAAGATATTGTAGTCGGATTTGATATGGGGGCTAATGACTATTTAATCAAACCATTTGAAAAAAGCGAACTTCTGGCACGTGTAAAAACGTTAGTCTCCTTAAAAATATCTGTAAGGGATGCTATTGACAATGCTAAACTTGCAAATACTGATGCATTGACTGGACTAAATAATCGCCGATTTTTATTTGAACAGGCAAATAAGGAGTTTGGAATTGCTAGACGGGATAATCTAGATTTGTCCCTAATGATGATAGACATAGATCACTTTAAAAAGTTCAATGATACTTATGGGCATGACATGGGAGATGAAGTTATTAAACTAGTTGCTCGTGAAATTTTAAAATCTTGTAGGGAATTAGATACGGTTGGTAGATACGGTGGAGAAGAATTCAGTGTATTACTTCCAGATACAAACTTAGAATTTGCCTACACAGTAGCTGAAAAAATTCGTTCTTACATAGAACAAAAAATTTACCACTCCGAAAAATATGGTGACTTAAAATGCACAATCAGTATCGGTATAGCTAGTTTAAATCAAAATTTTAATAGAGTAGAAGATTTATTCAAAGATGCGGATAATAAACTATATACTGCAAAGAAAAATGGAAGAAATAGAATTGAAATAGTTTAGATTGTTCTATTACATGTGCTGATAGAATACTGGTTTTTCATTTTTTTGAAATCGCCTGACTTCATAATGAAGATGATACCCTGTAGCACGTCCAGTATTACCTACACTTCCAATCTTTTGTCCTTTTTTTACATGTTCTCCGAGGCTAACTTCCATTTTGTCCAAATGCCCGTATCTAGTTTCATATCCCATTATATGTTTCACAACGACTAACTTGCCGTATCCGCCTTTTTTGCCAGTAAAAATAACTTCTCCATCAGCAGAAGAAATAACATCTGTTCCTTTTGGAGCTGCGATATCAAGACCTCCATGAAAAGTTTTCTTTTTTGTAAATGGATCCAATCTAGTTCCAAATCCAGAGGTTAAATATCCTTCATTGAGAGGTGGATTAAATGCAAGACCATAGAAAAAAGATTTTTCAATTTTACCGAGAGTTTTACCAGGCACAAACCACTCTTCTCTTCGTTTATCGTATATTATGAGGTGATTTGGCATACTGTATTTTTCTGCCAATTTTCCCCTACTCCTTTCTGACTCAGGCATATTTTCCGTGTCATAGACACCACGCATATTGGGGATAAGAAGCGTCATCCCCACTCGAATATCTTGTGGCGAACTAAGCGCGTTTACGGAAGAAATTGTATCAATGTTCATTCCAGTTCTCGCCATAATTCGAAAAAAGTTATCTCCTTGCACAACCGTATATTTGTAGAAGTTAAGAGGAATGTAAGATTCAGATTGAATTTTGGATTTAGAAACTTTTAAATTGTATTTAACTTCACTTCTAAGTTTTTTTAAAACTTCATTTTCATAGTCAAGATTTTTTAATAATTCGACTGGATAGACAAAATTTACAATTAATAGGAAAAAGAAAAAAATAACTCTACAGGAACTCACAATTCCAAACTAACCGAAAGCACCAGCTCTAAGTTTATCGAGTGGATAAATCATATAAACCGTGGTGGTTGTTTTAGCTTGGGTATAAGTAAAATATTCTAGTGGATTTAGACCCATATTATAAAAACCTTCATCAATCATAGCAATTCCAAAGCCGGCAGATTCTTTTTCATCTAAAAACTCGGGACGAAAATAATCAGAAGATCGCCCTTCCAGAAAAAGCTGGTAATGTTTTTCACGAGATTCATTAATTCGATCCATATCTCCTTCCATAATAGGAGAATCATTTTTGATACGGATATAAAGTTCTTTCTCATCAAGACGAATTTTCATGGAAATTTTTCGATTTTCAATTTTCATTTTTTCTCGAATAGAAAATAAAAGTTCTTTATCCTCTTCCGATATATTTTGTTTTTTTACGCGCACCTTATCTTCTAAAGAAAGTATACTTTGAACCAGTTTTTTAATTTTTTCAGGAACTACATAACGTTGCATTGCATCCCGAAGAGCGCTCGTACCTAGAATGATTTGGAGAAGTCTGTCAATTTCTTTCTCAGAATTTTCTACATCCCGCAATTTATTAGCCAGTTCATTTTTAAAAATAGTGTAACGAATATTTCCCTTGATGGCATTGAGAAGTGCTTCCATGAGACCGCTAAATAAATGAAAAGAAGACAAAGGATCTGCACCTATTCGCTCCAAAAGCCCATTAATAATAGCTGAAATCAAATCTCTAGTGTCACGTGTGAGCCCTTTAAGCTCCAAGTGTAGGTTGTTTCGTTTGATGATCTCATCTAAACTTGCTGAAATCTCTTTGCTGTTTAAGAATTTTTTCTGATTTGCCATATTTCCGTGTTCGTTAGATTGGTTTTTGTAGTATAGCTATGAAATTGAAATTTTATATACTTTAAATAATATCGCCAATACTGCAAGTAGGATTTACAATTATGGAAAGAAAAAAACAATTCGAACTAAAAACTCCCGACCTAGGAGATACAGACAAGATTGAACTTATCAAATGGTATACGCAAGTCGGTGATTTGGTCAAAGAAGGTCAAGAAATTTTAGAGTTGGTTACGGATAAAGCCGCATTTCCCGTTGAATCACCAATAAATGGGATTCTTTCCGAAATTCGAGTTCCGGCTGGTGCAGTTGTGCAGAAATACGAAGTACTCGGAGTCATGGAACTCGCAAGCTAATGAAATTTATTCATATCTCAGACCTGCATATTCCAGTTCGAATTCCGCTCATATCTCTCCGGGGAAAAATGATTAGCGGTTATTTAAACTTTGCTCTTAGAAGACGCAAATTGCATCCAATTAGTGCAGTCCACCGGTTGATTGAATTCATTCAAAAATCAGATTACGATTGCCTAATTCTTTCGGGTGACATCACAAACGTTTCTCACGAAAGAGAATTTGCAGAGACTAGAAAAATCCTATCTCCCATATTAAACGAAAAAGCATTTGTGATTCCAGGAAACCACGACCGTTACATGACCAAGTCAGTAAAGCCAGTCGATTTATATGAAAAATACTTCGGAGAATTTTCAGGAAGTCAAATTCCAAACGCAGAAGGCGAATACATCCGAACAAAAAAAATCAAAGACCTTACTCTCATAGGCTGGGACTCAAACGAACCTACCCCAATTGCAATCGCTACAGGTTTTGTAAAACCCAAAGTCATTTCCCTCACGCAAAAATTTCTAACAGAAAACAAAATCGAGAAGTATACAGTCATTTGCCACCATCCGATTTGGAGTCCACCGGACAGCGTCGAATCCGAATACCACAAAATGAAAAATCGTGAAGAGGTAGTCAGCTCTCTATTAACAATCCCACCTCTTGCGTATTTCCATGGACATTGTCATTCCAATTGGATTCGAAATAAAATGGCGGATACTCCCTATTATATCATCAACTCCGCTTCTAGCACAAGGATTTCTGACCCAACACACCGAACTGGTTTTCATGTTGGAGAATTAAAAGATGGCGGACTTCAAATCAAACGTCATGCGTTTATGAAAGAAATTCATGATTACAAAGAAGATTCACTTGTTTGGTATGAGTGAAATCTTACTTGACATATGTTTTACTAGGAATAGTTTTTAGGTATGATTTCCGCTGAGAACTTAAACCAATTAAAGACAGTCTGCCAAGCAAAACATGTACAAAAGGCTATTCTATTTGGTTCTCATGCAAAGAATGATGAGTCAAAAAAGAGCGATTTTGATTTAGTTTTGATCTATGAAACCGCAAAAAGATTTTTTGACAGATACGAAGATTTTTCTGATTTATATCCGATCTTTAATGATCGACTCGATTTACTGCTTTATACTCCATCTGAATGGGTAATGATGAGTAATCGCAAATTCATTCAATCTATCAATCAAACAGGGGTCGTTCTTTATGAGCAGTGAGAAAAATAAAATTCATTTCATTCCTACACGTGCAACAATTGCGTCACGCCCACCGGGAACTTTCGCGTAGAAAATACATTCACAATCTCGCCATTCAGACCCACCACCGCTAAAATCGTTATAGTAATAAGAATATGAAATAGGTTTACAATTTAGCTTATTTATCTGAACTTGCTTTTCAATTACCTTAACTATTTTGGGTAAATTAAAATCTCCTTCGCCACAAGTTATACCAGAAGCACTAGCATCGGTTAAAACTAAAAGTATTTCTTCCTTAGCCTGCTTTGTCGCAGATTGTATGCATTTATTTTGATAGTCTTCTGCATTCAACTTAGTAGAAAGAATTTCTACTTTTCCATAAAACTTGGCATAAAAATAATCGCGAGGCTTCTTGTTAATATCCTCAGGAACACCCGCCCATCCGAAGAGTTCTTTTGGAGTTACAGGCTTATTAGGAGTATCCGCACAGGCAAAAAGTGAGAATAGAATTACGAAAAGAATTTTCTTCATTAGAAACATCCTGTATTGTTAGCTTAGTAAAATTGACTTACCCTGCCACCTCGAACAGTCTTGGCTTCCGAACGCAAAAGGTACGATCATGTGCATCAAGACTTTCTATCGAGAATCTATTATTCTTCAGATCCCCGACAGAAAATTTCGGGGATGACAGAAAGGAATCTTACCCACATCTCTCTGTGTCTCCGTGCCTCAGTGGCTAATACCCCTAGACCTCTTCTTCCGTATGAAGTATCTCAGGAAGTTTTTTCTTATAGATTTTATCATTTTTCAGATCAACGAAGTAAACACGAATTTCGGGGAAGGCAATACAAAGCCTGACCCAGGAATTTTTCATGGACTCGATTCGTTTTTTCATATCTTGTAAAAACTGGATGGGCATGGCGATGATGATATATTCTGAATCGGGTTGTTCGAGTTGGGCGAAGGCACGAAAGAAAACTTCGTAGAAATCACGAGATGCGGCTTTGGGCGAGGATTTAAAACCGATGACCTCAACGTAAAGATGCATATCGTCTTTTTCGGCGATAATGTCAGGGCTTACTCCTTCGTTTTTTTTATGATGATTCATTTTGAAGCCTTGGTTATCTAACTTTCGTCGAACTAATTCTTCTACGTCTTTACGTTTAATTGATTTTTCTTTTTTATTGCCCATACAATTGCCTCTGTCCAACAATCTTACATTTTCTTACAAATAGCAAGAAATTTATTTTAGTCGATTTCAGTTAATTTCAGGTATTTTTCCTTGTCGCCTACATCCACTGCAGACTCAGGAAGAAGGTATCCATCCAAACGATTTTCCTTTGCCAATAAACGAAAAACATCCGCCAAATCAGAAAAAGAATTCTCTGGAATCCCCGTCAAAATAGACGCTCGTAAAACTGCCATTCCGACATAAAAATATTCCCCTTCTCGAAAATACACTTTCCCTTCTTGCAAATCTAAAGTGGTGTATTTTGCCCCTTGTTCCGGTCGAGAAAGAAAAAGCAAACAATCCCCAGAATAGTTTTGAATTACACTCTGTAATTCTTTTGAATGCGAATTGGAATTTAACAAAACATCTGGGTTCAAGGTTAGAAAAATTTCATCCGTTTGAATAATACCTCTTATCCCCGTTTTCATTCCTCCACCTGTTCCTA
>DDBL01000160.1 GCA_002333425.1 Leptospiraceae bacterium UBA2033 | reverse complement strand
TTATAACCCTTGGCTGTTCGAAATGCCTGTATTAAATCAGATCTACCGTCAAATACTCGTGCATGAGTTAGTTTAGAAATTTCTTTTAATTGGCTTTCCGAAGCTTCACCGAACATAATGGAAAACACAGGAATGTCTACTCCTGCGTTCTCATATTTGCGGCTAACGTCTGCAAATTCCTTTCCAGAGTTTGAGACTCCGTCCGTCATCAATATAATTGCAGGAGAGTATTGGTCTGTATCAATATTTTCCAATTCTGCAAGAGCTGCTATAATGGGAGAATAAATATCAGTTGCCCCACTTGGCACTAACTCTTGAATCTGCGAGTTTAGAGTTTTAATTTCTTTCGGATTATTACCATTAGCTTTCCAAGTATCAATAGTTATATCACTGAAGGGGATAACAACAATTTTGTCCGAGGGAGAAAAGTTAATAAAGTATTGCTCTGCTTTTTTCTTATCTAAAAGTAAATTCATTGCTTCCTTTAATTCTTTCTCGCCTTTGCCGGTCATGCTATCAGAAAAATCTAAACAGAATACAGTATAAGAACTTTTTCTAAAATCTTGCTGGTAAATGCTAAGTGCTTTTCGAATAATATCAGCAGAGGGAAGCTTAATAGGAGAAATAATTTTTTGTGAATCAACACCCCATTCCGGATTAAACACAGCTTTGTCCGAGTTCTCAATCGTTCCACCAAATCCCACTCGTCGCCCTGACTGTAAAATTTCTTTTTGAATCTTGTCTGATAAAAGATATTCTTGTAATTTCTTAAAGGATTCTTCTTTCTTTTGATTTCCTGAATTGATATAACCTAAGGGTGAATCAGAAATAACAATTCCATCAATTGGATAAACCAGATAAAGAGGCTCTTCTCCTCGCGAGACAAGTATTTTATTAGTTTCTAATATTAGAGATTCGTAATTTACCATTGCATCATATTTTCCATTTAAGAAAAGTTCTTTGAGCCAGCCGGAACTACCGGACGAGCGGTTAATACCTCTTAGCAGCTCTTTCATATCTTTTCTTAAAGTAGGATTTGCGAGATCTTTCTCAGTAATAGTTTCTGGATTGCCAAGAAGAGCGTATAGAAATCCGAGATAGGCTGAAGTTCCAGAGTTTGATTGAGTAGCAGAAGTCATTATAAATTTTAATTTCTTAGAACGAATCGCGTTTAAAATATCTTTGACAGTTACTTCTTTGTTTACAAAGCCAAGTTCAACTGCTAAACTTTTTCGGACTCCAAATACGATAGGCGATGTCATGATGGACTTTAGGTGTTTTACTTTTTTCTTTGTATCACCGAGTCCTACCCAAAGAGTGCTAGCAGGCCATACGGCATCGAACTCATTATTTTCACTACTTAGATCCATCATGATATCGACAGAGCCTTTGTATTTCATATTAATTGTTAAATTGTTTTCATCGGCGAATCGTTTAATGATTGGCTCCATAGATTCATTTTCTGATCCAGAAATGATTGTAAGACTTTTACTCTTGTCTTTGCAAAACGGTAAGAAAAAAAGGAAGAAACAAAATAAGAAAATTCCAAGGGAGATTTTTTTTGCCATATTGTCTATATAAAAAGACTAGGAGTAATTAAGGCAAGAGTTTTTCCTTGTAATAAAATCATTTTATAAAAAGAGTAGTTTTATTGTTAATTAAGAAGGAAGATTATGTTTAAAGTAAATGAGTATTTTGAAGGAAAAGTAAAATCAATCGGATTTAAAACAAATGAGGCACCTGCCACTGTGGGGGTAATGGCACCCGGACACTATGAATTTGGAACTTCACAAAAAGAAATTATGACTGTCATCTCAGGGTTACTCACTGTTAAACTCCCAGGCGAGACAGAATGGAAAGACTTTGGAAAAAATCAATCATTCACTGTAGAAGCAAACCAAAAATTCCAACTCAAAGTGAGTGAAGATACTTCTTATCTTTGCCTTTACCTTTAGTCACTGGCTATGAAAGCCTCTAAACCCATTCTAAAGTCGATTCTCTGGAAAGGAGATCGGCTTTCTCTTCTCGACCAGAGAAAAATTCCTGCCTCTAAGGAATTCATTGATTGTATAACTTTAGAAGATGTAATTTTTTGTATCAAGTCCATGGTAGTTCGAGGAGCACCTGCGATTGCCATGACCGGCATATTTGGATTAGTCTTACAATTAAAGAGCGCAAAAGAAAAGTTACCCTACGAAAAATTCTTGCGCAAAACCAAAATTCTCCTAGAATCTCGACCAACGGCGGTTAACCTCAAACTTGCGATTGACGATTTTTTGAAATTAATAAACGAAAAAGTCTATAGATCCAATTCTTTATCTGATTTAATCAAACTCTCTGAAAAATACGCTCTATCCTTACTCGAAGAAGATCTAAAATGGAATTTAGAAATTGGCAAAAATGGGGTCGGGCTTTTTTCTAAAAAACAAAAAGAAATATCAATTCTCACTCACTGCAATACTGGCGCACTCGCCACCGCAGGACACGGTACTGCAATTGGTATTATCCGCTCTTTACGAGATGCTGGTTATAAAATCACTGTCTATGCAGATGAAACACGTCCTTATCAACAAGGATCTAGACTTACCGCCTGGGAAATGTTAGAAGAAAAAATTCCATGCTACATCGTTGCCGAAGGAATGTCGGCTTGGTTATTTCAGGATAGAAAAATAGATGCAGTAATTGTGGGAGCCGACCGGATTGCGCCTAACGGTGATACAGCGAATAAAATTGGTACCTATGCACTTTCCATTGTTGCAAAAGAAAACAAAGTTCCTTTTTACGTTGCTGCGACTAAGACGAGCTTTGATTTTTCTTTAAAAGATGGAACACAAATTCCTATCGAGATGAGAGACGAAGAAGAGCTTACGCAAAATTCTTTTTTAAAAGATATAAGCGGCAACTCTTATTTGCCCAAAGGAGTCTTATCTCCACTGGGATCCCGTGCTCTAAACCCAGCGTTTGACGTTACCCCAGCCAAATACATTTCGGCTATCGTTACCGAACTTGGCGTGATTCAGCCTGTAAATACAAGAGAGATTAAGCGGGTAGTTGGTAAATAATGAACAGGAAAAATCTTCCTCTTATCTGGGGAATCTTTTATTTTTTGTGTCTAAACCTGATTACCCTCATCGGTGGCGGGTATGGAATTTTTGTGGATGAATACTATTATCTTGCCTGCGCCAAAAGAATTGCTGCGGGTTATATAGATCATCCACCACTTTCCGTTTTCTTTTTGTATGCTTTAGGCATTTCGGGAGATTCTATTTTTTCTCTTCGTTTGCTTCCTACCATTTCTGCCGGTCTTACTGTTTTTTTGACTGGAAGTTTGGTAGAAAAATGGAAAGGAGATTCTTTTTCCATTACCCTAGCATCTATTTCTGTGATGACAATCCCGGTTTTACAAGTATTATTCGGATTTTATTCCATGAATGCATTTGAAGTTTTATTCGTCGTAGGATTAGTTTATTTCCTAACAAAAGTAAGTGAGAATAATACGTATTTAACTCTAATTGGAATCATTGCTGGCGTAGGAATTTTAAACAAACATACCTTTATCGTTTACTTCCTAGCAATTACAGTCCCATTTTTTTTATTAAACGGACGAGAGTATTTACTTTCTAAATGGTTATGGTTTGGAGCTCTTCTTTCTATTATAATCGTTTCACCTAACCTTTATTGGTTATACCAAAATAATTTTTCTTCTCTTGCGTTTTACAAAGGAGCAACTTCTAAGAATATTAACTTGCCTTATCTCCAAATCCTTCTAGATCAAATTTTATCTCAAAATCCTGCGACGCTTCCTATATGGATTAGTGGAATCATTTTCTATTTTCGAAAAAAAGAATTTCGTTTTATTGCTATTGCTTATTTAATTCTACTTTTTTTACTCTTAGCCACCAGGTCTTCTAGACCAGATAGGATTGCAGCGATTTATCCAGTTCTACTTGCTGGTGGGGTAATTCTGATTAACCCTTTGTTTAAGAAAATTCTAATGGCATTGATTCTACTTGTCGGGATCGTTCTTGCCCCTGTATCATTACCCATTCTTTCACCCGAAACAGCTTCCAAGTATGTAAACTTTTTAGGAATCGTCCCCGAAATCGAAAAAGGGAAAAAGTCTGGTTTGCCGCAATGGTTCGGAGATAGAATGGATTGGAAAAATCTCGCTGACGCAATCGAAGAAAGCACTAAGAAGTTATCCTCCGAAGAAAAGCAAAATTCGATCATCGT
Organism: Leptospiraceae bacterium UBA2033; assembly: GCA_002333425.1. Lineage (GTDB taxonomy): Bacteria > Spirochaetota > Leptospiria > Leptospirales > Leptospiraceae > UBA2033. Next base: position 2,126 of record DDBL01000160.1, on the reverse strand, counting down.
CGCAAACTTCTACGGACACGCATCCTCTCTCGAATATTACAAATCATCTATTCCTGTAGTCAGCGGACACAATAGTTATTTTCTCTGGCAAAATGAAATTACCCTCACTCCTCAAAATTATATCTTAATTGGCAAAGAGCGTTTTACCAATTGGAAAGATTATTTTGAAGAAGTTTCAGAAATTGGCACCTTTTCTAGACGTTTCACCAAAGAGCAGAATATACCGATTTACCTCGCTCGTCGACCGAGAATTTCTAAGGAAGAACTTTTTGGGAAGTTGAAGGATTTTAGGTGATTGCTGACTTTAAATTAGGTTGCAACGTTCAATACAAAAATTATAAGCCTTCCAGAATTTGAAATAAAAATTAATTGTATGAAACAAGAAATTTATACTCAATTTACAAATCTTACCTGACTTGATCTAGAAGAATGGGTTGGCAAAAAATCTTTTCAAAGAGGGCAATCCTATTTTGAAAGTGATAGCGTATGTGATATTCAAACTACCGAAGATGGTATCATAGGTGGAGTATCAGGAACGGAAGAATACACAACGTATGTCTAATTTCAAACAAAACGCAAGGGCGGAAAATACTCTTTATACGGAGAATGCTCCTGTCCGGTGGAAGTGGATTGCAAACACTGCATTGCATTAGTTCTAAAATACCTAGATCTCGTGAAAACCAAAAAGAAATTGGAAGAAATAGAATTCAATGATGAAAGGTTTGAAAAAATTAAAGATCGAATTTCGGATGATGAAGATGATTTTGATAACGATTTAGAAGAAGACGAGGATGACGACGATAAGCCACAGAGAAATAAAAAAGGTAAGTCCAGTTCAAACGATGATATTATTAGCAATTTATAAAAATTAGATAAAAAGGAACTTCTTTCTATAATCAAAGAACATATAGGCAAGAATAATAAATTGAAAGAAGATCTGGAGCATAAATTAATTCTTACTCAAAGACAACCTTCCAAAATTCTTTCTAGTTTAAATAAAGAAATTAAGAAAGTTTCTAGCAACCTAAAAATATGGAAACAAGTTCAAGATTGGATTTTGAACTATTTAGAAACAGAAAACAAATTATTCAATGAGGAAAATCCAGAAACCTATCTACAAACAAAAAGAGTAAAATCTTACATTGGAATTAAATTTCCTAATTTTAGAGAAATTATTGAAATGGATATTCAGCAGCAATACCTTTATTAAAGCAGGCGAAAGCTTTGCTCACTAAGATTGGCAAACAAAAAGACTGGGATAATTATTACCAAGAACTCAAACTCCAAAATAAAAATAGACCACGCTGTCTTGAGGAACTTGCAAAACTTGCTTTGAAAAAAATTGTGGACGGATAATTCGAAATTAACACTTTTTTATCTGTGGTGTGTATATGGAGTATGTGTGAGCCTTCCTCTCGAATTAACTTCTACAGATAACACCGAATAGCCGTTCTTTTCTTAGTATCCTATGTTTCGAAGTAATCGCCAATACTTTGGGATACTAACTATTATCCCCATGAAACAATTTCAGGCAAGGCTACAAAGTCACAGTGTGTGCATTGCGGGTTATTCATAGAAATCACTCCTTTGCAGCAATGCGGACATTCGTTCGTATCCAAAAGTAGTTTTACTTCCACACCGAGTTTAATTTTACAGTGAGGACATTCAGGATTAAATAATTTAAAATCCCACTCACCCCAGCAACTAGGGCAGTAACCATTTGGTAATTCAACAATGTTTCCAGTAACTACAAATCTTTGGTAGGAGTCGCCTCCGTCTACACTGTGAGGAGAATCCTTTCCAAAGCAATTAATACCTGTTTCATGAATTTTAATTTCATTGTCTCTTTCTGAATCAAAAATGCTTAGAGTAAGAAGAAGACTTATCGAATAACGTTCTTGGAGCTTTTGCGCCAATTCCGTTATGCCGTCTTCTATCTCCTTGAGAGCACCACTCTCGCGTAGGTTTTGAAACTTTTCTGACATGATACTTGCAATAGTATCAAGTTCTTGGAAATTTTCTTGATTCATAATAAACCCTTTAACCTCAGTGTCTGCGTGCCGGCGCCTGTGCTGAGCGCCGTCGAAGCATAGCAAAAAAACCCTAACCCACCGCCGCCTTACATC
>DDBL01000118.1 GCA_002333425.1 Leptospiraceae bacterium UBA2033 | reverse complement strand
AAGGTTCATGAGTTGTATAATTATTTTTCGGACAATCCGTATCGATTTGATAATTTCTGGATACCAAAGTTCGGAGTTTATTTTAAATATGCTTTTAATTCCAATGGACAATTTGTTAATCCCAAAGATCCAGTTATGGATATCATTCATATTGGACAAAGAGGTTATAAGCTTTGGTCAGATACAATAGGAGCGCATTTGTTTAATATTGGATGGTACAAAGAGCCAACATCTTTTCCAACTGCAACCAATGGAACAGAGGAAGGTCCGGGAAAGTTGATTCGAGAAAGAGCAAGAGCTGCGGGACTTATCGGAGAAGAAAAAGGTCCAATCATAAAAGTAGTTCCTGAGTCTACACTTCCCTTTTATTATAGGGAATACAATAATGGTGCCTTGATAGCTGCTAGTGTAAAAGATCCATTAGCCTGGGACTTCGCAACACGCTATGGAACTGCAAAGTATCTTTCACAATCAGTGACTACAAAGTATCTAACGGATGAGTTAAATAATCTTGGTGCGCCTAGAACTGATACAATGTGTTGGGGACCGGGAGTATTTTGTAATACAAATTTAACTGTATTCGATTGTGGATTGATTTTACATGATACGACTCCATTTGTAGGTGGAATGAATGTGCATGCAAGGGAAGTGTGCCCTTCTCTAAGCGATGCAGATAAAGCGAAGTATCCTGATTTTACATTTACAGATTGTCCTAGTGGAGAATGCGGAATGCGATGGTTTGAATTTAAGTTTTTTGTTTTTAGACCTATCGCTGGCAGGAATGATACGCCTTTTGAATTTATTGCCACTGCTATTGATCCACTTCCAGCAGGTTTCAGACTTGAGACTAATGGAATTTTGACAGTTTCCCCAACCAACGCAATTCCCGGTTCGGTAAGATTCAAATTGAAAATGAAGGATTCAACAGGTAAGGAAACGCCGGATAAGGAGTTTACGCTACGTTGGGGATTGTGAAATCGAAATTTAGATATGTAGCGCAAAACGGCTATTCGTCCTTTAGCATAGATATTCTACGCAGAATATTATCAAAAAATGTACAGGGGCAAGTCTACCGTTCTGAACAAAATGACTGCAAGGGAAAAGGAACGCAGGCAGACTGGTGGGGCAGAGAAATTCCAGTGGTGTCCTACGAATGATTGGGCTTGTGCAACACTGAATAGTTCCGGATTCTACGTAAATGATTATACTAAAATACCTGCATTCGTTACATGCAAAAATGACAATACAGCAAATATGAAATGGACTTTAATTTCCCTAGATTATAATGATCGTTTAGCCCATTTTAGACATATGCAAGCAAATCGTTTAGAGGAAGTTCCAATAGTCTGACATGCACAAATAATTTATTTATAGCACCTGCTACCGGATTTGAAAATGCCGTTGATTTAAGACTGGCTTTATACAGCAATGATTTAACCCTTAGAGCTAAAGCACTCGCGTATATCGAAACGAACAAAGATGCAATCAAGACAAAGATTAAAGCCTCTCATGATTTACCTTTGGACATGACTGTCTGGGGTGATAGCTTGAGTGATCTGATAGATTTCTATGGAGCAGTTCCATTTAATTATTTTGGTTTTGTGCCGAGAGCGGATTATGGCAATGAGCCTGGATTCATAGATTCCTTCGGAGACTACTTTACTCTTTTCGGGGATTCTATTTCTAATCCATTCGGAATTAAAAATCATGCAGAATCAGGAAATACTTCGTATGGTTTATTAGAAAAAGTGAATATAGTCTTAGATGGGCAGCGGGAAGTTATTCCCACAGGTTCTCATTGTATACCCGAAAGTGGAAATACAAACAATTTTGGTGGTCGAACCGACACTTTTAATGGCAAATCAGCATTACGCTCTATGGTGATGATTGGAGGAAACGACATCCTATTCAATAGAGCTAGGGGTGAGAATTGGATGCCATTTTTAAGTCGTTATGCGGTAGATATGACTTTAGAAAATATCAGTCTATTTGTTGATTGGAACATTGAAAATGGAAAAGAAGTTTTTCTCCTCGGCACGATTCCCGTTTATTCAGAGCCGATTCGACCGTATAATAATCTTGTAATAAATAGAAAAACACTTTTTGGTTCTGTAGATGATTTGCTCATCGATCCCGCAGATGTACCTTGGTGGGTCTGTGCTCTTAATCCGGGAATATGCACTGGTATAGTAAAAAAAATCATTGATTACAATCAGCAGACTCTAAAAGATATTAAAACTTTTTATCATAATTTGAATATGGCTCCTATATCGGGGGGCGGGGAATTTAAAGGACTGAATGCGCCCTTATCAATAGCGAGTATTAATCAAGCTTGTATTAACGATCGAATTCATGATGACTTCGGTCCTATTTATAGTATGGCATACCCTAGCAATGTAAAGTATTGGACTTTGTATAACGAGTTTGCAGTTTCTGGCGGTAATGGTTTGGCTTCTAGTTATTGGGTTCCCTTTCGATTTGCTTATTCAAAAATGGACGGTAGGGTTCTTGACCCTATTCATATAGGTCCTCATGGATACAAACTCTGGGCAGAAAAAATTGCTCCAAGGTTATTAACACTGGGCTGGAATAAAACTCCGTCAGAAAGCGAACTTCCTGATCCAGTGATTGATTTAAGCAATGATGGTCCTGGTAAGAAAATACGCCTAAAAGCCCTTGCGAGTTCACTACAAGGAAAAGAGACTACGGGCTTAAATGTAAAAGTTCCTTCGATTAAGGAAAATCCCCAAACAGGCTCTGGCACTTATGGGGGCTACTATAGAGATTATAAAGTTAATAATGCAACGATTTATTTAAAACAAATTAAAGGCAACGAGCCAGTAGCCTCAAGCGATTCCAGATATGGGAATGCATATTTGTTAACCGGTGTTGTTTCTGCAAAGTATAAAGAGCTTGGTGGACCTGGCGGTCAAATGGGATTTCCGATAAGCGATACTTATTTATTTCATTTTGACACAATTCATAGAGCTGATTTTGAATGTGGTACAATTGAAAATAATATTTTTGATTTACTAAACCCCACATACGTTAGTTACCATAGCCCGAAGCCAACGGGTTGTAAATAATTCAGGAGTGTACGCATTATGAAAAAACAAAGTTTAATTTTATTGATTCTTTTTGGGATTTTAGTCGGCAATTGCAATAATAGCAAAGAACAAAAACAACAAGATAATATTTCTAAACTTTTTGCCTTGAACGCAGTTACTAGCCTGTTTGCCCCGAAACCAAATCCACAAACGGTTTATACATTGAATCCTGTTGATGCAAGTTCTACAACACAAACAGTTCCATTCACAAAAATGGAGCTTGTATCCTGCTCACATTCTGGTGGCTCTAATATTCCTTTGGGAATTTATCAAAGCCTAGGTTTGGTTCGAATGAATGTGCAAGAGGGAGAAAAAGTGATTTTTAATTCAGTGACATCTGATTTAGATGTTGCTATCGGCATTGTCTCACCTATCTTTCCCAAACTTTTAAAAGGCGAACCAAATCTTACTTATGATTTTTGCAATCCTTCGGTTTATACAGATAGTGCGCAAATTTCAGACGTATCTTATATTGGAACTGGCAATCTTGGAACCTATAGTTTTAAAGTTGCAGGGAAATACTTTTTGTTTTTGCAAAGTGGGGAGAACTCTCCTACAGACATAACGGTTCGTAAAGAGTGAGATTTCGAAAATAAAGGTTATACAAACTAAATGAGCTTTGAGGCATATATGGATTTGTCGCATAACCTGATTAAAAACAACCTAAGGAGGAGAACCTCAGAAGAGTTAGAAATTTTTCAGCAAGGTTTGTCAGCAGGTGTAGCGGTGATGGACGACTTAATAGATAAATGTTCTGATTGACACTATCAACTATCAACTATCAACTATCCACTAACATGAATGCTCTTGACTTAACACAAGTCCGACTTTTGAAGTTTAATGGGTATTACACCTTATTAGCCGGTATTTATCTATTAATCTCTTTTGATTTAGAAAGGCGTTTTTTTACTGAATCAGAGTTTGGATTTACAACGGGTGTTTTTTTGGGGCTTGTAATTCAGTTTTTTATTTTGAATATTAGAATTATTCTTATGCAAAGAAAATTTAAGTATTCCGGTGAAATTCAAATTGCATCGGCATTTTTATCTATTATCTTAAACTTTGGTGTGATTGTTTATTTACTTTATTCTGTGAATAATTTTAGCCTGATTTTTGGGTTTTTTATTGCGCATAATTTGAATATTTTAAACATTGCACTTATTACTAATCTTTCAGTTAAAAAAAATGATTAAAAAGATTTATTTTATTGTACTATTTTTAAGCCTAAGCACTGTAGCTTTTGCAAATGAAAGCTCTCATTCAGAAGCATTTAACCTTTCTGAAGTAATTGAACATCACCTTTCTGACCATGCTGAGTTTCCTTTCAACATCGGTGGCGTGAAAGTTTACGAAGGTGAATCTACTTTTGATAAATCCAACTTAGCCATCTTTGAAGACCACCACGACGGTAACAAACGATACCATTTTGTTGGTGGTGTCGACATGCATATCACTAAACGTGTGACCATGATGTGGATAGTTTCGTTTTTCTTACTCATTACGTTTATCCCAGCCGCTAGAATGATAGCAAAGAATCCATTGAAAATTCATTCTCGTTTTACTGGTGTGATCGAATCTGTTTTGGATTTCTTACGAACTGAAGTAATTGATCCAAACATGCACGGACACGGACACGGCTATTATCACTACATGTTTACTCTGTTCTTTTTTATTCTATTTTGTAACCTTTTTGGTCTAATTCCATCTGTTGGAGAAGTTCTTGCTCTTGTAAGTATGCAAGACCCTCATCACTCTATTTTTCCAAAAATCTGGAGTGGGATTACTGTTACGGGTGACGTTTCTGTAACCGTTACTCTTGCCGGAATTACACTTGTTTTGATTTATATTACAGGATTTATTTACCAAGGTATTAAGTTTATTTTTAACTCTGTTCCAAATGGAGTTCCTTTGGCACTTTATCCTTTACTTTGGCCTTTGGAGTTTATTGTTTCTCCTTGTGCTAAGGCATTTGCTCTTACAGTGCGTCTTTTGGCAAATATGACTGCTGGTCACGTTGTGATCTTAGCTCTACTTGGGTTTATCTTTGAATTTAGATCTTTTGCGATTGCGCCTATTTCTGTCTTGGGAGCAACTGCGATTTATATGTTGGAGATATTTGTGGCATTTTTACAGGCGTTTATTTTTACGCTTTTGACCTCACTATTCGTTGGGTCGTCTATGCATAGACATTAGAATTGTTTTTATTTTATTGAAAGTTGAATTAAAATAGGAGATTATATGGACTTTGGTTTAGGATATATTGGTATTGGTATTGGAGCTGGACTTGCGATTTTAGGTGCAGGTTTAGGTATTGGTAGAATCGGTGGTCAAGCTGTTGAAGGTATGAGCCGTCAACCAGAAGTTGCAGGCAAGATTCAAACTGCTATGTTGATTTCTGCTGCGTTTATTGAAGGTGCTGCTTTATTTGCATTAGTGATTGCTTTCCAAGCGGGTGGTGCTTTAAACAAAGAACTTCCTAATTCAATCAAATCACACACTGCTGTTGAGCAACCTAAATAAGTAAGAGGCAAGTAATTTGATTTATCTAGCGGCAGGCGGACTACTGGATGTTAATCCGGGTCTTTTAATATGGACTCTGATTACCTTTCTCATTGTAGTTTTCATTCTAAAAACTTTTGCTTGGAATCCGATTATTCATGCTCTTGATGAAAGAGCTGAAAAGATTCACGGCGATATTGAGAAAGCGGACAAAATTCGCAAAGACGCAGAAGGCTTACTCGCATCTTACAATGCTAAACTGACTGCAGCGCGGGATGAAGCAATTGCAATTGTGAATGAGGCGAGTGCTGATGCAACGAGGCTTAAAGCTAAGACATTGCAAGAAACGCAAGATGAAATTAAGTCTTTGAAAGAGCAATCTTTGAGAGACATTGAGCTGGCTAAAGCGAAAGCTTTGCAAGAATTACAAGCGCAGGTTGTCGACTTATCTGTTACTATCGCTGGTCAGATTTTACAAACAAAGTTAAAATCGGAAGATCATTCTAAATACGTACAAGATGAGATAGCTAAGCTTAAAAACGTTAAAGTGTAGTAACTATGGATAACATTCACGTAGGAAAAGTTTATGCGGAAGCACTTCTCGAAATTTCTGTAGAGAAGAAAAATTCCGAATTAATTGAACAGGAATTACAGGCAGTTGTAAAGGCTCTTTGTGATGATGCGGAAGTTTGGGAGTTCTTTTTGTCTCCCAAAATTTCCAAAGAGCAAAAGATCAAGGCTGTTGAAAATTCATTTAAAACAACTTTTTCTGATACTATAAACTCTCTTCTATTTCTTCTTCTGAAGAACGATAGAATTTATTTTATCAAAGAAATTGCTAATCAATTTACATTAGGGAATGATCTACTTAAAGGTCGAATTCGTGCATACGTTGAATCGGCGAATAAACTAAGTGATTCCCAAATTGCAGAAATTCAATCGACCCTTTCTCAAAAATATAAGGGTGAATGTATCATCGAAAATTTTGTTAAGCCAGAATTGATTGGCGGACTAGTTATCAGATTTAATGATAACTTAATTGATGGCTCTATGAGAAGCCAGTTGATGACTATTAAGAAAAATTTACTCCAGAGCAAATTAGGTGGGGCATACTATGAAAATTAAAACTGAGGAAATTACTTCCTTAATCAAAAAAGAAATACTAAGCTATAAGCAAGATCTAGCAATCGACGAAGTTGGTACTGTTATCGAAATCGGAGATGGTATTGCTAGAGTTTTCGGCTTAAAGAATGTAATGGCTGGCGAGTTAGTTGAGTTTCAGAACGGCATTCGTGGGCAAGCATTTAACTTGGAAGAAAATTCTGTTGGGGTGGTTATTCTCGGTGAGTATAAACACATAGAAGAAGGTTTTACAGTTAAAAGAACTGGAACTATTTTTTCTGTCCCTGTCGGCGAAGGAATGCTCGGTCGTGTTGTAAACCCACTTGGTGAACCGATTGATGGGAAAGGTCCTATCCAAACTGATAAAGTTAGACCAGTCGAAGTATTGGCTCCAGGTATTTCAAAACGTTATCCGGTAACTGAGCCTCTTCAAACAGGTGTTAAAGCTATTGACTCAATGATTCCTGTTGGTCGTGGACAACGCGAGTTAATCATTGGAGACCGCGGTACTGGAAAGACAACAATCGCAATTGATACAATTATTAACCAAAAAGGTTCTGGCGTTATATGCGTATATGTCGCTATCGGACAAAAAGCATCTACAGTAGCAGGCGTTGTTCAAAAGTTACAAGAGAAAGGTGCTATGGGTTACACAATCGTTGTAAACGCAAGTGCATCTGATCCTGCTCCGTTACAGTTCATTGCTCCATATGCTGGTTGTACAATGGCTGAATATTTTATGTATGAACAAGGAAAAGCTTGTCTTATCGTTTATGATGATTTGACCAAACAAGCTGTCGCCTATCGTCAAATGAGTTTACTACTTCGTCGTCCTCCAGGTCGTGAAGCGTATCCTGGTGACGTATTCTACTTACACTCTCGTTTATTAGAAAGAGCAGCTAAGCTTGATCAAAAATATGGTGGTGGTTCTTTAACTGCATTACCAATTATTGAAACACAGGAAGGGGAAGTATCTGCCTATATCCCTACTAACGTTATTTCTATTACAGATGGACAGATTTACTTACAATCAAACCTTTTTGCATCAGGTATCCGTCCTGCTGTCGATGTAGGGATTTCTGTATCTCGCGTGGGTGGTGCTGCTCAAATTAAGGCTATGAAAAAAGTAGCTGGAACTTTGAAGTTAGATCTCGCACAGTTCAGAGAATTAGAGGCATTTGCCTCACTTGGAACTGAATTAGATGCAGCGACACAAGCTCAGTTGGATCGTGGTAATAGAATCGTTGAAGTATTAAAGCAACCACAATCAAATCCTTATCCAGTTGAAGAGCAAGTGCTTGTAATCTTTGCGGTTACTCGTGGTTTAATGGATACGATTCCTGTGAATAAGGTTCGTGCATTTGAAACTTATTTATTAGAACATGTAAAATCTCATCACCCTGAAGTTTTAACTGAGATTCGTGATGAGAAAAACATTAAGGATGAAAACTTATTAGCAGAGCGCGTTAAAGAAGTCGTTGCAGACTTCTTACGAAAATAAAAGGGTCTTAGAGTGGCTTCACCTAGAGAAATTAAAAAGAGAATCGTTTCTGTAACGAACACAAAGAAGATTACTCGTACTATGGAAATGGTAGCAACTGCCAAGTCCAAAAAAATGAGCAATCGAGTAAACGCTTCTAAACCTTTTTCGGATAAGATTAAGGAGCTTGTTGGATCTTTATCTTCTTTAGCAAGTAAAGTAGAAAGTCCTCTTCTGAGAATAGAAGATAATCCTAAAAAGATAGCTGTATTGGTTATTACGGCTAACAGAGGATTATGCGGTGGATACAATAGCAATATTCTCAGAATGACTCGTTCTTTTTTGACTGAATTAAAGGCAAAAGGAATTGGTTATGACTTATATGTAATTGGTAAAAAAGGTATATCATTCTTCAAGTTTGCCAAAGAACCAGTACTTCAATCTTTTGTAAATATAGATGATAATTCTGGTTACAAGGAAGCTGAATTTTTCGCGAATCTTTTTATGGATGAATTTTCTGCAAAGAAAATTGATGGCTTAGAAGTAATTTCTACAGTATATCATTCCTCTGCAGACCAAAGAGCTGAAATTACAAGAGTGTTACCAATTGAGCCACCTACAGGTTCTAAGGACGTCAATGACTCAGTGATTTATGAGCCAAATCCAGAGGCTATTTTGAATTCACTATTGCCTCTTGTTATTAAAACAGCGATGTATAAAATGATTTTAGAAGCAGTTTGCTCTGAGCAAATCGCTCGAAGAATTGCAATGAAGTCCGCAACAGATGCGGCAACAGATATGATAAAAGTATTAGTGCGTGGATACAACAGAGTGCGTCAATCTAAGATTACCCAAGAGATTTCTGAGATTGTAGCTGGTGCGGATTCACTCAAATAGAGTTATAGGTTAAGGGAGTATATTATATGAGTAACGTTGGAAAAATTAAACAAATCATTGGTTCGGTTTTAGATATCACATTTGAGAACGGGCAATTACCAGAAATCTTCAATGCATTAGAAATAGACTTAGTCAAAAATGGGATTAAAGAGAAAGTTGTCGCTGAAGTTCAACAGCATTTAGGGGACAATACAATTAGAGCGATTGCACTCTCTTCCACTGATGGGATGATTAGAGGACTCGAAGTTCGTGACACGGGAGCATCAATCAGTGTTCCAGTTGGCGATGTTACTCTGGGTAGAATTTTCAACGTTTTAGGTGAGACTATTGATGAAGGTGCAGCGATTCAAGTAAAAGAAAGACGTTCTATCCACATGCCTTCTCCTAAATACGAAGACTTAAAGCCAAAAACAGAAGTCTTTGAAACTGGTATCAAAGTGATCGATTTACTTGCTCCTTACATTAAGGGTGGTAAAACAGGATTATTCGGTGGTGCTGGTGTGGGCAAAACAGTATTAATCCAAGAATTAATTAACAATATCGCTAAACAACATGGTGGATACTCCGTATTTGCCGGTGTTGGGGAAAGAACAAGAGAAGGGAATGACCTTTGGCGTGAGATGAAAGAATCAGGCGTTATCGACAAAACAGTTCTTGTTTATGGTCAGATGAACGAGCCTCCTGGAGCGCGTCTTCGTGTTGCTTTATCTGCTCTTACAATGGCTGAACATTTCCGTGATTCTATGAATGCTGACATTCTATTATTCGTAGATAATATTTTCCGTTTCTCTCAAGCTGGATCGGAAGTATCTGCTCTTCTTGGTCGTATGCCATCTGCTGTGGGATACCAACCAACACTTTCTACAGAAATGGGTGGTCTACAAGAGCGTATTACATCTACACAAAATGGTTCTATTACATCAGTTCAGGCGATTTACGTTCCTGCGGATGATTTAACTGACCCTGCTCCTGCAACTGCATTTACTCACTTGGATGCAACAACTGTACTTTCTCGTAACATTGCATCAAAAGGTATTTACCCTGCTGTGGATCCATTAGATTCAACTTCTCGTGTATTAAATGCGGAAGTATTGGGTGAAGAACACTACACAGTTGCTCGTGAGGTTCAACGTATTCTACAAAGATATAAGGACTTACAAGATATCATTGCTATCTTAGGTATGGACGAGTTATCTGAAGATGACAAAATCCTAGTTGGTCGTGCACGTAAGATTGAGAAATTCCTTTCTCAACCATTTTTCGTTGCGGAAGTATTTACTGGATCTCCTGGAAAATATGTTAAGTTAGCGGATACAGTTCGTTCGTTCAAAGACCTAATTAGTGGGAAGTATGATGATCTACCAGAGCAAGCTTTTTACATGGTTGGATCTATTGATGAAGTTGTTGAAAAGGCTAAAAAGCTAAGAGCATAGAGAAATGTCTGAAAGTAAATTAACAGTAACAGTAATTTCGCCAGAGAAACAAATTTTCTCTGGTCCTGCTGAGTATGTCAATATTCCAGGCACGATGGGCTACTTTGGTGTTTTATTCAATCACTCTCCTATCGTTTCCGAATTGGATGTAGGAATTTTAGAAATCAAACATGATGGAAAAATCCTCAAGATCGTTGTAGATGGTGGTTTCGCAGAAGTCAAAGCGAACCAAGTCAAAATCTTAACGAATGGTGGGGACGTACAAGAAAAAATCGATCCGAATCGTGCTGCAGTTGATCTAGAAAAAGCGATTGCGTCTACCTCTAAGACAAGAAACGAAGATATAAAAAAAGCGAAAGTTCGAGTATTAATTCATAAAACTTAATCCATAGAATCCCTTTAAAAGCCGAAAATGTATTTTAGGAATAGGTGAATTTTTATTAAAAATAAATTTCCAATCTTGCTATTTGCCTTGATTCTAATCCTAGTTGGAATATATTTGAGGCAAAATAGGGACTGGCTAAAGGAAATTTATTCCCCTTCTAAAATTCATGTTAAAATTTCTGGAAAGGTAAAGAATCCTGGTATTTATCAAATGGATCATGGTAATCAAGTGAGAGATTTGGTCGAAAAAGCAGGTGGCCTAACTAGTTCTATTGACAATTCCAATATAATTTTAGATACTGAAGTATTAGACGGTCAGGTTATCAGTATAGAGTAAGGAATAGGAAATGGCGGAAGAGAGTAAACAATCTGGATTAACAAACGACTTGTCAAAAGACGATCGTTCTATTGGTAGCCTGTCTCTTGAAGACAATTATTCCGATCTCGAAGAGTCTCTAGATTTTGATATTTATATTGATGATATTCCTCTAATAGCAGAGGCTAATTCTGATTTTCCTCAAAATGAAGACAGTAAATCTTCTAAAAATGTAGTTCATTTTACTGACCCTAGTTCAGACTCCCCTGGACCAATTCCATTAAATTTAAGTTCTTTCAATGAAGAGGATACGAATGATTATCCTGAGTTAGAAACAAAAGTTTTTTCTGAAGATGATTTAGATGACATTTTACTCAAGGATGAATCAAGTTCTAATTTTGAAGATGATGGACCTATAGCTCTTTCTTCTGATGAATTAAACAATATCACTGATTCTGATTACTCAACTGATGATGAATATTCTCCGTCAAGTAGCGGCAACACATCATTTACCAATGACTCATTTGATTCGAATGAATTAAATGATACGTATGACACTGATCTCGGGGATGACGAGGATATTACTCTTGGAAGTGACGAGTTAGATAAAATTCTAAACCCAGATGAAGATGACGAACCAGAAACAGAAAATGATTTTGAAACCAAATCTTTTTTTGATAGTGAGACAGAAGACGATGAACCAATTGCACTTTCAACAGACGAATTAAATAATATTACTGATTCTGATTATTCTGACACTGCTGATTTTGAAACAGATGATTTTATTTCTGACCCTCCAACTAATTTATTTGAAGACACCGAGTCAGAGGAAGGTGATATCGCACTTTCCGGTGATGAACTCAATAATTTATTAGAAAGTGGAAATGCGGAAGAACACGAAGATGATTTTGAAGACGGTGAAGCAAAATCCTTTTTTGATAGTGAGCCAGAAGAGGACGATGAGTCGATTGCACTTTCGCCAGATGAATTAAATAATATTACAGATTCTGAGTACCAAGTAGAAGATGGAATTGAAACGGACGATTTAAGTTCCGGTATCGAATCAAACGAGTATGGAGTTTCTACTGACAATATCTTTGGAGAAGAGAGTGATCAAGAGGACGAAGATATTTCGCTCTCTGGAGACGAATTAAATAATATTCTTGAAACTGGAGAAATTGAAGTTGAAGGGGATACTTACGACGAACCAGCAGAAGAAAATGCAAAATCCTTTTTTGATTCAGAAGAAGAGGATGATTCTATCGCTCTATCGCCTGACGAGTTAGGAAATATAACTGCAGAACAGGATTTTAACTCAGAGGATGTTGAGTCTACAGAAAATGAGGATAATTTTGATTTGTCGGAAGCAACAGAAGATTTGGAAATGGAATCAGCTCCAAGTCTCTTTGAGGAAAATACTGTAGAGGACGAAGAAATTGCGCTTTCTGGGGATGAATTAAATAATCTTCTTGAGAGTGGCGAAATTGAAACTGAAGAAGCTGACTCGCTAGGGTCTTCTTTATTTGAAACGAATTCTGAAGAAGATGAGTCTATTGCACTCTCTCCAGATGAGTTAGGTAATATTACAGCAGAAGAAGATTTTGAACTAGATTCTGTTGACAGTGCAGAGGATTCTGTGCTGCAAGAGGATAATTTTGATTTACCTGAATCAAATGATGATTTTGAAATGGAGCAGTCTTCCCATCTTTTTGATGAGGATTCTTCTGATGAGGATGGAGAAATTGCACTTTCTGGAGATGAGTTAAACAATCTTTTGGAGAGTGGTGAAGTTGCGGCTGAAGAAGCAGAGCATACAATGGGAAGTTCTTTATTTGAAGAGAATGTTGAGGAAGATGATTCCATTGCGCTTTCTCCAGATGAGTTAGGAAATATAACTGCCGAAGAAGATTTTGAATTAGATTCAATTGATAGTGTTGAAGATTCTGTTCTCCCTGAGGATAATTTTAATTTACCTGAATCGGATGAAGATTTTAATTTTGACACACCAACTAATTTATTTGGTGAATCAACAGACTCGACAGACGAAGAAATTGCACTTTCTGGAGACGAGTTAGATAACATACTACAAAGTGGCGAAGTTGAAAGAGAAGAAGCTGATGACTTCACTAATCCAATAGATTCAGGAATGGTCATTGGGGATGATGACTTTGAAATTGATGATAATTCTTCTCTTGCCAATTTAGGAGAATTTAATTTGGAAGAGTCTTCCCCTGAGGATCTAAGTGATTCAACAGATAGGTTCGATTCTTTCCAATTTGGATCTGTAAAAAAAGAAGAGTTAAAGAAGGTAATTTCTTATATGGATGAATTGCTTGGAAGTTTACCGGATTCTTATATTAAAGAATTTGCAAGCTCTGAATATTTTGAGTTATACAAAAAGATAATGAATGAGTTGGAACTGTAAGAATGAGCTTCATACAAAAAGCCCTAAAAGTATTACAAGAATTTCCAAATTTAAAAAACGAACCTTTCCAAGTAAAAGATAAAAAAAAAAAGAGTTTTCTACAAGAAGCAGAAAACTTCTTTAGAAACTTAACATCTTCTCCGAATCAACAAAATGACATTGAAACAGAAACTGACTCGATTCAGATTGATCTGGATCAGATTTCTGATGATTCTGCCGAATTAACCAAAGAAGAAAATTTTTTCCAAGAACAAGAAATAAGTCCTGAGTTAGTTTCTAAATTCTCTTCGGATGAGGATAATATTGTTTCTGCGCCAATCGTCCCAGTCGATTATGACGACGAAGATGAATTAATTGTCGATTTAGATTTAGAGGAAAATGAGGTTACTCAAGAGTTACCTGAAAATGATCAGGTAGTAGAAGTATCTTCTCTGGAGAATTTTGAAGAAATAAAATCAGATACCATAGATGAGTTTTCAGGAGATACGGAAACTGTCGATTTGTCTCTTGATATTGCTGAAAACGAAACATCACCTAATAGCGATGACTCTACTGTCTTAGAAGATTGGGAAAAAGATGCAATGGCAGAGTCTCTTTCAGATCCTTTTCTTGAAGAGGATGATAAGGCTGAAGAAATACTAGACGAGTTAGAGGAAAAAAACTCCGACGTAGAGCCGACAGATGCTATAGATCCTATTGTTGATATTAATGTAGAAGAAGCATTTGAAACAGCCAAACAATTCAAATCTGGTTATGAAGAAAAATTAGAAAATTATTTAGTCTTATTCGAGATCACAAAGGAACTACTAAAATCAAAATCATTTGATGACTTTTTTGAAAACTTAATGTATTCGATCATAGGTCAAGTTGGACCTGAGATCATGATTATATTCTCTTCTAGAGATGGAAATTTTTCTCAAATGAAAATTGTAGCACATGAAGGAATTGATATAGAGCCTGACTATGTAATCAAAAAAGGGGATACTCTTTATTCACTCCTTGAGTCAGAACAAAATGTTGTATTTGCAAAAGATTTACTAGAAAAAGATTTAAAGCCAAGAGAGAGAGTTCTTTTGGAAAATCCTCTTACTGAGATTTTAATTCCTATTCGTGTAATGGATCAATTTTCTGGATTCATTGTCGCGGGGAAAATGATAAGCGGGGAAGAATATACTGAAAAAGATTTTGAGTTTTTGCAAATTTTAGTTGAAGTGTCTGGAAATTTTTTGAGTAAACTTTTTGATTCCGAAAATTTGAGTCATGAAGTTTCGGAACTTAATAAAATTATTAATTCAACAAGTAGTATTACAGATTTTACAAATAGAGTTTACACTTGTAAGACGTTAGACGAATTGTATGATGTTATTTCAGAAAATTTCATGAATGATTTTAAGGTTTCCAGTTTTACGTTTATGACTTTGGATATTAAAACTTCTGATTACAAAGTTTTTGGTTCTAATTTTTTACTTCCTGATACATCTGGAAAATTTAAACTGAATAAAGACTCCAAGATTATTACAATGATTTCGCAGGTAAGTGATGTTTACCGCTTAGACAATTATCAGGCTAATACAGAATTAACTGCCTATATTTCAGAACAAGAATTATCTGCGATGAGTGAGTTTACTGTTATTCCTTTAATTAACATTGGTAGAATGTTTGGCTTTTTTATCGTACATAAAATTTCTACTGAGTGGAGTCCCGGTTACAAACGAACAATACTTTCCCTGTCTAATGTGGTTGCTCCTATCATTGCAAACATGATTATGCAGAATGAAAAGGAAAGTCTATTTCGAAATCCTTTCAATCCATTACAAGAAACGATAGAACGAGAAATTCAATACAGTGAAACAAAAAACAAACAGTTTACTTTGATAGTTTTAAAAATATTAAATGTAACAAGAATTTTAAATATTTTAGGAATTAATTTTTTCTCTGAGTATTCGGAGTTTATCTCGAAAAAAATATTTGAAAATACTAAATCCTCTGACTATGTTTCAAGAATTGGTCAGGGTAAGTTTGCTATTTTGTTAAAGGAAAATAGTAAAGTTGATTCAGAAAATTTTATTTCTAAGATCAAATCTGAAATAGTTTTATTTCATAATCCTTCTCGGGACTTTAAACTTTCTATTCAGATTTATTCTCTAACTTACCCAGAGCAAGCGAAGGATAAGAGAAAATTTATAGAGATGATGGAAGAAACTTAGGGTTAACTGAGTTATGCTCTTTAACTCGATTAACTTTCTTATTTTCTTTTCTATTTTTTATCTAATTTATCGTAAGGCAAATTTAAAATTCCAAAGCTGGCTTTTACTTTTGGGTGGAATTATCTTTTATTCTTTCTGGAATTACAAAATGACATTTCTATTGTTGTTTTGTATTTACTTTAACTTTTTGGCTGGAATTCAATTAGAAAAAATTAGCAGTGAATTTAAACGAAAGCGAGTTTTAGTTCTAACAATTATTTTAAATTTAGTAATTCTATTTATTTTTAAATATACTGTTTTTGTAATTCAATCCTTTAACGACTTATCTGGATTAGCCGGTGGAAATTTAAAAATTACTCTAATTGATATTATTCTACCAATTGGAATTTCTTTTTATACATTTCATAATATTAGTTATATCTATGATGTTTACAAACAAAAGATTAAACCTACGAAAAATCTTTTGACATATGCAGTGTATGATTTATTTTTTCCACTGTTACTTTCGGGTCCGATTGAAAGAGCTGAAAAACTTATCCCACAAATTGAAAACAAAAGAACTCTTACTTCAGAAAAATTTCAATCTGGATTGATTCTTGTTCTCTGGGGAATTTTCAAAAAAGTATTTGTTTCTGATAATCTCGCTCCCTTTGTAAATCTAGCACTTGATCCAAAAGAGTCTATTCCACCCGGACTTGTCTATTTTGTAGCTGCTGCATTTGCATTTCAAGTCTATTCTGATTTTAGTGGTTATACGGATGCGGCTCGTGGAATGGCTAGGATGATTGGATTTGAGTTGTCTTTGAATTTTAATTTGCCTTTCATTTCGACTAATCCATCTGAATTTTGGAAGAGGTGGCATATTTCGTTATCCACATGGCTTAGGGATTACGTGTATATACCTCTAGGTGGAAACCGAAATGGAATATGGGGGCAAAATAGAAATCTCATGATAGTTTGGATTCTAGGTGGACTTTGGCATGGGGCTACTTATGGTTATCTCATCTGGGGTGTTTATTGCGGATTACAAGTTGTGATTTACAATATGTATGCTGAGATAAAAACAAAGTATTTCCATTCTGCAAATTCTATTTCTGCTGGAATTCAAACGCAAAATTCGAAGAATCCTCTCATCTCTGTGTCTCAGCGCCTCTGTGGCAAATCTTTACTTACAACCGCCGTAAGTATTTTCACTACCTTTATGTTATTTGGTTTAGGACTTTTACTTTTTCGTGTTGAGAATCCAACTCACCTTATGCGGCTAATAGATAATATGAATGGAATCTATTTGAACTGGGTTTTGATTGGAAAAATTTTATTTTATATATCCCCAGTTTTAATTTTAGATAGTCTCCAAGTTTGGAGTAAAGATTTAGAATATTTTAGTTCTTCTAAAATTTCTCCAGTCCTAGCTTACGGATTACTTCTCTTATTCTCAATTCAGTTTTGTTTATTTTCTGTTTTTGAAAGTAAAGAGTTTTTCTATTTTCAGTTTTAAAATTAAATTACTCTACCGGTGCAATTAGAGGAGTTGTCCATAGATCGTGTAAGTTGCATTTTACGAAAACTTTTATTTTCTCTGGATCATTCTCTTTTGTATTTAAGCTAAGGATAACAGTCGGTTTATCGCCACGTTTCAAATATTTTACATCGAGATCTGCTTGCCTTTCATCCATAATTCCAATAACTTCGATGTAATGTCTTTCTGTGAATTTTCTTCCTAAAACTTCTACTTTGATATTGTCTTTGGTTTTAGATTTATCAAATTTCACTTCTGGTAAATGTTCGTTTGCAATTCCTTCCCACTCGGCGGGTTTATCTTTTGTATATTCTTTTTGTGGAGAAATTGCTCTGCTATTCGAATCTGAATTACTATCAACATCATTTTTTTCGCTATTATCATTATCCCCAGCACAAGAAAGCAAAACCAGACTTAGGCTAGCTAACAAAATAATAGTTTTACTCTTTAAGTTTACTTTCTTCATATAATTATTCTTTCCTTCTTCGTTTTCTTTGCATGTATCTTTTTATAATTAGAATCAAAAGTATACAAATAATTAAGGCAATTAAACCAATTTTGTAATGGTTTGTTTGTTCTTGATTGATATAGGCAAGTAATTCGCTTCCATATTCTAAGCTTAGAAATGCAAGTGGTCCGTTGTTTACTTGTCTGTAAACTCGTAAAGGTTGAACTGGAGTTGTTCCAGGTCTTCCTGCACTAACATATAGATAATAAGAGCCAGACTGTTCGAGTGAAACTGCAGAATACAATTCTAAGTTATTCAAAGTATCTCCAAGTCCATTTCCACCAATTTGTTCAAAATCAGATTCACTAGTTGGATCGGTTACTCCTGATTTTGTGCGCCACATTTGAATACCTAGTGTTGCATTGTCATATCCAACGTACAATTGAGATCCATTTTTTACTAATAGAGAAACTTTTTTATTTGTGTCCACATTCATATTTGTTTTACCGCTAGATCCATTCTCAGCGACTAACGACCATTCACCCGACTCACAAGTTGTTGGATTAGTTGTGTCTACCCCTGAATTAGTAGGGTCACATTTCCAAACTTGTGGAATTTCATTTCCTGCTGGACAAACAACATCATCCTCACAAGGTGCGGCGTTATTACAAGATCTGTTTTGTAGTCTAGTGGTACATGCATTTCGAATCATATACAGTTTGGAATGAAAGGATTCAAATCCTGGTACAGGTCTTTCCGCTTGAATTAAATCTGATAGTTTGAGTAATACGATTGTGAAATACTGTTTGAATTTTGCAGAATTCGGAGTTATATCAACCCAATTTGCACAGGTGTCAGAAGCGCTACAACCTGCGGGATCATTATTTGTGCTTCGAATAATTCCACCAGTTTGTTCACAGCCACCAATTGTGATTGAAAAAGTTAAGGATTGAGATCCAGATGATGTAGAGTTATTATTAACAGAAACAACCGTTCCCGAATCAATAGTGGTTATAACAGTGTTAGCCGCAATTCCCGTTCCAGTCACTAACATTCCAACAACCAAGTCAGAAGTTGTAGAAAGTCCTGTTATTTTTTTTCTATTTCCTCCACTAGTTGCTAATGTTCCACTTCTATTGATGTTGGTTGTAGCAGAGGCAGAGTAGGTTGACCCTGCATCGCATGTCGCACTATCAGTTGAGTTTGATCCTGAATTGGCAAGATAAATACGATCATTGAATCCAAAGAGAGTCCCACCTAATTTATCTGCTCTATTTGGTGCGATAGTCGAATTACCCCCAAAGCCTGTCATATGACGCATATTCATGAATACGCTGTCAGTGTTTGCGATTTGGTCTTGGTTTAAATTATTTATCTTAACAAAGTAAGGTCTAGCCGATCTATTTCCTGGAGACATCCAATAAACTTTATTGTTCAATACAATGATTGATTCTGTCCCACTATTTCCGGCAATTCCTGCTCCATTAAAAGTTGCGGATGCATCCAGATAATTGAAGTTAAGCGCTGTATCTGTATCTGATGTGTAATAGAGATAATCGTCATTACCCGTAGATCTAGCTCCTGTGATAAATAGGTATTCTGCTCCAGAAATTATTCCAGAGGCAAAAAGCCCACGTCCATTTTCATTATTCGGTCCGCAACCAGTTGCAATATTTGCAGAATTTAAAGTACATCCAGTATGTCCAATCGTAACAAAAGGTGGGACAACAATTCCTCCGTCTCTGTTAACTGCGCTATTGTTGGAAACTCCGGTTCCAGTTGTATCTTTGCTAAATTCAAATGACATTGTTTCTGGACTTGAGCCATCAGGGTTAAATCGACTAGCCGCATTTCCTTTTGTGTTTGGTCCTACATAGATTTTATTAAAGTAACTCATCACATATCCAAAGTAGGCATTATCCCCAAATGGATCTGTACTGATTGGTCCGTCGGTAAAATTATGAATACCCGCTCCACAACCTGTAAAACTTACGCGATCTTTTGGACTTGTCTGTAAGTCTCCAATGGGTGTTGTTGAATTTTGAAGTGCTCCCCAGCCAGTATTGTCAAATCCATCTCCATCAGCATTGTTTGCTGCGATTACTGTGTAGTTGCCTCCACCTTGCACAAGAGTATGTGTAATACATACTTTACTTGCGTTAGCCGCAGCACTAGAACAGTTAATTCCATCTAATATTTTAACAGACGTAATGGATCCAAGTGTTGCAGGTGTGATATAATAACGTTTTGCGCATTCGGTTGCATTTGAACACTCTGCTGAATTCGCAACGTCTAATCCTGTTTTGACTGGTTTTGAAAATGTAAATACAATTTCATTTGTGCTACTACAGACTGCAGCAGAGGCTTTGATATTTTCGTTTCCTGTAAAATCTGCATTATTTGGACAGTTAAGGTTTACAGGTTGTAAGTCTTTGATATTTGATTTGTCTGCTAGTAGTGTATAGCTAATTGCAGATTGGGCTGCCGTGGTTAGGTCAAATGTTTTCGTATCAACTTGTGTTACGGCAGAAATTGCAAGGTTACTAGTTCCTCCGGTATAATTCGTATTATCCGCACAAGTTCCTGTTCCTGGAGAAGCTACAATTTTATAAAAAGTTGGATTAGTTGAATCTGTCACATTCATCGCTTTTGAATAGGTGACACGCACAGTTGTAGCATTGATAGAAGTCGCAGAAATTACTGTTGGAGTAGAAGTATCCACCATATAAAAAGTTCCACTGATTGGATTTAGAGATGGAATATTATATGATATATTTGGCGTAGATGCTATATCGGATAACGTCCCTAGAATTGTAATTGTATCCCCAACAGCTACATTACTTCCTGAACCCGCAAAAACAAGCACAAGAATATCACCTGCCGGATTCCAAGTAGCAGATATAATGGTTCCCCAAACATGTCCATTGTTCAAACCAAAAATGGAAGAAATATTAGAAGAGTCAATCATCGGTTTATTTGTTATTTCTGAAAAAGTCAAAGTCAGAGTATCATCACTATCTACACCGGACGCAAGATTTGTATTATCTGATGCAACCGCAGTTAGGATCACTGGTGGCGCCTTATCTTGAGTAACCGCACTAAGACTTGCTATTGTTTGAAGTTCTACTCCATTACTTCCTAACCATCTGCTTGGATTCATCGTGAAGCTAACTGATTTCAAATCGGTTCCACTTACACTGCTATCATCTGTAAACAAGGTAACGATGTTATCATTAATCAAACCAGGGTCTGTATTTGGAGAAGATATCATTCCTGTTCCACCAGAGCCTGTGTCTACTTTTGTTCCAATTGATCCACCTATCATAAATAGGTTTGCATCAAAGTCATCTATAGTTCCATCATTCATATTCAGTGAGAACGTTATCCGCAATTGGTCTATTTTTCCATTTTTGTTTGTGTCAAATAGCTGGATGTTTGTAATATTGGGATCAGAAACAGAAATAGGAATCGACCTTGTGTTTCCGATATTGTTTGCTGCATCGTATAAGTTGCCATTACCCGCTATTGTATCAGTGGCGTTATCAGGACTTATAAAAGCTGTGTCTGCTGTAAAAATTGCAGTTGCATCTGTTCCGCAGGAGTCAGATCCCATGCCAACGATGGAGGATGTTCCATTTCCACTGGTATTGGTGTATGTAATGGACGCAGCAAATAATTCCCCTCCAGATCCACAGACTGGCATATTAATCGCACCCCAAACCGGCTCTGAAAAAGTTACTGATAGATTTGTACTACTTGTAGTTCCTGAATTACTAACGATTACCGGTTTCGCCCTGTCAGCCTCTGATACTGTCGCAGTATATATTACGCCTATCGTTTTAGAGCTAACAGTTATTAGAGTTGGATTTCCATTTGTTGTTATCTCTGGTTTAGAGTCTGTATCATAGAAACCTGATTCAGTAAATTTGAGATAAATTACTTCATCATTTGCAATGTCTCCAAGCACAGGCTCTGCTGTTCCATTTGATAAAACAACACCAATTGTAGATCCTCCAACTCTCCAATTCACTTGTGCTGTTCCGAGGCTATTTGCTATATACCCTGGAAATGTAGAATCTTGCACTGCTTCGGAAAATGTAATTCTGTAATGGTCAATTTTTCCATTATTATCTATATCCATTGTTTCTGCAGATAAAACTCCTGCATCGTCATCCATGAGTGTAAACGTATGACCTGTTATAGTTCCAAGGGTCGCATTGGAAGGATTTGATAATGTCAATTGTATAGTTTCATTTCCTTCAAATTCTAAATCTTGGATTACCGGAATACTTATATTTTGCGTTGTTGTCCCTGGAGAAAAAGTTAGAGTGAAAGGTGAACTGAGTGTCGCATAATCAATGTTAGAGATTGCAAGTCCAGCTCCTACACCTGTAGTATCTGTAACGGTCACAGTGATGTTCTGTGAGGCTGCATTAGAGAGAGTGACTGTTATATTTCTAGTCGCAGAAGACTCATCGGTGGAATTAGAAGTTGTAGCTGCAAACTGAAGAGTGGGTAAAGATTCATTATCCGCAATGTTTACGGTAATACTCGGAATTACAATTCCATTATAATTAGAGTCTCCACTTGTTANNCTCCAAAGGAAATTGTTACATCCGAACTTGGTTGCGAAGTTAAAACTACCGTGTAAGAGTCAGTAGCCCCACCTTCTGTAACGTCTGTCGTTCCAGTTTGAGTAATCGTAACTCCCGCAGTGTCGTTGTCTGTAATATTGGCTGTAACGTTTGTTGTACTAATTCCGTCGTAGTTACCGTCCGCACTTGTAGCAGTGTGAGTTATACTTTGAGTATGCGCTCCTTCTACCACGTTATCGTTTACTGCGGTAACAGTCACAGTTTGTGCTGTGTTCCAATTTGCATTTGTAAATGTGAGACTTGTAATTGCACTTACTTGCGTTCCCACATTAAATGCAATTGTTACATCTGCCGTTGGTTGAGAATTTAAAACGATTGTATAAGAATCAGTAGCCCCATCCTCTGTAACGTCTGTGGTTCCGCTTTGCGTAATCGTAACTCCCGCAGTGTCGTTGTCCGTGATATTGGCTGTAACGTTTGTTATACTAATTCCGTTGTAATTAGTATCGACACTTATAGCAGTGTGCGTAATATTCTGAGTATGCGCTCCTTCTACTATGTTATCGTTTATCGTACTCACGGTTACAGTTTGTGCTGTGTTCCAATTTGCATTTGTGAAAGTTAGATTTCCAATTGCACTTACCTGTGTCCCAACTCCAAAGGAAATCGTTACATCTGAACTTGGTTGCGTGTTTAAAACGATAGTATAACTATCACTTCCGCCAGCTTCTGTGATATTAGTTGAGCCTGCACTTTCTATTATAGTAATTCCAGGAATGTCATTATCTGTAATATTTGCAATAATACTAGCGATTGTTATTCCGTTGTAGTTGGTATCCGCACTTGTCGCTGTATGCGTAATACTCTGATTATGCGCTCCTTCCACTATATTGTCATTTACCGCACTAACAGTCACAGTTTGGGCTGTGTTCCAGTTTGCATTTGTAAAGGTTAAATTACTTATTGTGCTTACCTGAGTTCCAATTCCAAAGGCGATCGTTACATTTGCTGTGGGTTGCGAATTTAACACAATCGTGTAAGAATCAGTAGCTCCGCCTTCTGTAATGTCTGTTGTTCCACTTTGATTGATTGTGACTCCGGCGGTGTCGTTGTCCGTGATATTGGCTGTGACGTTAACGATTGTAATTCCGTTGTAGTTAGCATCTGTACTTGTAACAGTGTGAGTTATACTTTGAGTATGCGCTCCTTCTACCATGTTATCGTTTACCGCGCTCACGGTTACAGTTTGGGCTGTGTTCCAGTTTGCATTTGTAAAAGTTAAATTACTGATTGCATTCACCTGTGTTCCAACTCCAAAGGAAATTGTTACATTTGCTGTAGGTTGTGAAGTTAAAACTACCGTGTAAGAGTCAGTAGCCCCACCTTCTGTAACGTCTGTCGTTCCAGATTGGGTGATTTCGACTCCGGCTGTGTCATTGTCAGTGATATTGGCTGTGACGTTAACGATTGTAATTCCGTTGTAGTTAGTATCCGCACTTGTAGCAGTGTGAGTTATGCTTTGAGTATGCGGTCCTTCTACCACGTTATCGTTTACCGCACTCACAGTTACAGTTTGTGCCGAATTCCAGTTTGCATTTGTGAAAGTTAAATTACTAATTGCACTCACCTGTGCTCCAACTCCAAAGGAAATAGTTACATTTGCTGTAGGTTGTGAAGTTAAAACTACCGTGTAAGAGTCAGTAGCCCCACCTTCTGTAATGTCAGTTGTTCCGCTTTGCGTAATCGTAACTCCTGCTGTGTCGTTGTCTGCGATATTGGCAGTAACACTAGCGATTGTGATTCCGTTGTAATTAGTATCCGCACTTGTAGCAGTGTGAGTTATACTTTGAGTATGCGCTCCTTCTGCTACGTTATCGTTTATCGCATTCACAGAAACAGTCTGTGCTGTATTCCAGTTTGCATTTGTGAAAGTTAAATTGCTAATTGCGCTCACCTGCGTTCCTGTTCCAAAGGAAATTGTCACATCCGAACTTGGTTGCGAAGTTAATACTACCGTGTAAGAGTCAGTAGCCCCACCTTCTGTAATGTCTGTCGTTCCAGTTTGAGTGATTGTAACTCCCGCAGTGTCGTTGTCCGTGATATTCGCTGTGACGCTAACGATTGTAATTCCGTTGTAGTTAGCATCAGTACTTATAGTAGTGTGAGTAATACTTTGAGTATGCGTTCCTTCTACTACGTTATCATTTATCGCGCTCACGTTTACAGTTTGTGCTGTGTTCCAGTTTGCATTTGTAAAAGTTAAATTACTTATTGCACTTACTTGGGTTCCAACTGCAAAGGAAATTGTTACGTTTGCAGTTGGTTGGGTATTTAATACTACTGTATAAGTGTCGCTAGAGCCTCCTTCTGTAATGCTAGTAGATCCTCCATTTTCTGTGATAGTTACACCTACACTGTCATTGTCAGAAATATTTGCAGTAATATTTGCAATTGAAATACCATTGTAGTTCGCGTCTCCACTTGTAGCTGTGTGCGTAATACTCTGTGTATGCGCTCCTTCCGCAATATCATCATTAACCGCAGTTACGGTAACTGTCTGCGGTGTATTCCAGTTTGCATTTGTAAAAGTCAGATTTGTAATTGCACTTACCTGTGTTCCAACTCCAAAGGCAATAGTTACATTGGATGAAGGCTGGGTATTTAATACAATTGTGTAGGTATCATTTCCACCTGATTCTGTGATATTTGTTGCTCCTCCACTTTGTGTGATTGTTGCCCCTGCAATATCATTGTCCGTGATATTAACAGGAATACTTGCTACTGCTATTCCATTGTAGTTCGAATCAGAGCTTGTAGCAGTATGAGTTATATTCTGAGTATGCGCTCCTTCTACCATGTTATCGTTTACAGCATTTACTAAAACTACTTGGGCGGAATTCCAGTTTGCGGTTGTGAATGTAATATTTGTAATTGGATTTACTTGAGTTCCAGTATTAAATGTAATTGTTACGTTAGAACTAGGTTGTGTATTTAATACTATCGCATAAGAGTCAGTAGCCCCACCTTCTGTNNGCATTACCCGCGTTGCTTAGATTAATTACTAAATTTTCCGATCCTTCTACGATTAAATCATTATTTAAAACTAGCGAAATATTTTGTGTGGTCGTACCTGCTGGAAACGTAAGAGTTCCTGCGGCTAATGTGTAATCTACTCCATTTCCGATTGCAGTTCCTCCTGTTACAGAATAATCAATAGTAGCCACAAAGTTGGATACAGAAGAGAGAGACACTGGAATCGAAACATTTGTGCTAACTTCCGAAGCACTGGTTCCGGTTGACTCAAAGGATACAGTTGGAGGTGGATCATTGTCTATGATAGTATAAGTATGACTTGTATTGATTCCTAAACTGGCAGACGTTGGAGACCCGAGGCTAACAATAATGGTTTCATTGTTTTCATCTATTCCATCTTCGATAACAGTGAGGGAAATTGTTTTAGTAGTATCGTCGCCTGCGTTCCATGTGAGAGTTCCTGCGGCTAATAGATAATCTCCGCCATCACCTGTAGCAGTTCCACCAGTGATAGAATAAGGAACTGTAATATTCCTAGTTGGTGTTGTGGATAGAGTTACTGAAAATGTTGGAGAAGCTACGGACTCTAAACCACTCGAAGAAGTGGAAGTGAAGGAAATTGTAGGTAGAGTTGTATCTATTATAATATCTTTATTTGATCCGAGAGAATTTGTTGTTCCAGGTGCAAAAAGGGTTATATTTGCATTGTTTCCTGCTGCGTCTTTAATTGTTGAGGAATTTAAAACCAAAGAGTTAGTAGAAACATAATCTAAATCGGATGATCTATCACCTTCTTGAACTTGGTAAACACATGTCAGAGTATCTGTTCCACTTCCAGAATTACAATTTATGATTCTGTCTGAATCTCCTGTTTCAAGAGTCAACTGCGGAGTAGCCGCTTGAACATTGATTGTCTCAGAAAATACTATTTGGATAGAAATACTTGCATCGGTTCCATATGTCCCGTTTGTCTTGTTTGAGGTAATATTCGTTATAGAAGGAGCAATCGTATCAATTACAATTATTTTCCCATGACCCATCGAATTGACTGCTCCAGGGAA
Organism: Leptospiraceae bacterium UBA2033; assembly: GCA_002333425.1. Lineage (GTDB taxonomy): Bacteria > Spirochaetota > Leptospiria > Leptospirales > Leptospiraceae > UBA2033. The sequence continues at coordinate 57,014 of DDBL01000118.1, read as the reverse complement.
AGGAAGAATTAGAGTCATATCTTTATTATCCGCAACTGATTTGATTGTTCCATCATTTAGTTCAAGAGCTGTTTGACTTGCGGCATCTAGTCCAATAACATCTTCTGAATTTCCGCTTTGCACTGTATAACGAAATGACAAAGTATCAGTTCCTGTTCCTGACGTATAATTTACATTTACTAAATTATTTAACTTTAACCTAGGAGTTCCGGTTACTACTACTGGCTCTCCAAATTTTACCTTAATATCAATTATTGTTAACGCGGGATAATAGCCTGAAACCGTTGTAGTAGAAACTAGAATGTTGCTACTTACTGGCACTTGCCCTTCTATTGGAATTTCACTTGGTTTGGTTGGTGTTTCTGTAGAATTACCGTTAGGCGGAAATACAATGACAGGGGCGATACCGACTGTTTTTTTTGTAAGTCCGATGAGTGCTGCAACTGCAGGCCAAGCCGTACAATTTGAAAATGTAAAACTAATTAGTAAAATAAAAGTAATATTGAAAAATTTCTGAAAAATCTTCACTGAATTCCTCGTTGTTCCTGAAATATATTGACTAATAAAAAATGCCTATTCGCACATTTCGATGCGATAATGTTATGAACATGCATATGAGCGACTATCGTTTTTCGAGAAGTGTAATTAGATTTCTTTCCTGCTATTTTTCAATACAAAAATTCATTTTGGATAAAAAATACTTGCTATTTCATGGTAGATTCCTTTAGAATAAGGGCAAAGGTTTGTTTGCCCTATGCATTCTTTTATTTGTACTAAGAACTTCAAATGCTTAGGTTTTCTAAGTTTATTTTTTGTTTTAATTACTAACTGTGTTTCACGTCAAATTCCTATTCCTAAAGATCGTCTAATTCAAAAATCTTTTTCGATTCAATCTAAATCTCATAAGGAAATTCCCTATCTCCTTTATCTTCCTAATGCGTATTACAAGGGGCAGAAAAATAAACTTCCTATTGTAGTATTTTTGCATGGCAGAGGAGAAAGAGGAAACGATATCAATCTATTAAAAAGACAAGCGCTTCCAAAAATGATTTCGGAGGATAATGTTGAGTTTCCTTTCATTCTACTAGCACCACAGCTTTCTGAATTTGAAGAAGAGTGGCATACCAAAGATATTATCACTCTTTTGGAAGAAGTGGAGGATGAGTATTCAGTGGATAAAAGTCGGATTTATCTAACAGGGATTAGCCTCGGAGGAAATGGTGTTTGGAAACTTGCAACAGAATTTCCTGAAAAATTTGCAGCAGTGGTTCCTATTTCGGGCTGGGGTGATGTATCTCAAGTGTGTAGACTTAAAGATACAAACGTATGGGCATTTCATGGTGCTAAGGATACTTTGATTTTGCCGCAAAAGACGATAGAAATGGTCGAGAGGTTACGCTACTGTAATCCCAATGTGAAATCTACCATTTATCCAAACACAAACCATGATGCATGGACACAGACCTATAAAGATTCTAATTTTATCAAATGGTTATTGGAACAAAGAAAAAAAGAAAATAAAGTTGATAAACTGAATCAAACTAAGCCAATACATACAAAACACAATCCATTAAAAATTATAGTGATTGGTGACTCAGTTGGGATTTCTATTTCTTGGGGATTAAATGAATTTGTAGAGCATAATTATCATTTAACTCTAAATAATTTTGCGAAGGTTTCCACTGGTTTAAGTTATCCAAAGTCCTATAACTGGCATCTTAAATTAGAAGAATTTTTATCTCAAAAAAAATATGACCTAGGAATCGTTTTGATTGGGGCAAACGATACACAAAGTATGACTACGGATACTTCTAATTTGTCTTTTAGAACAGAGAATTGGAAAATAGAATACAAGGAGCGGATAAAGGCAATTGTAGAAAAATTTCAAAAAGCCAAGATGAATCTGTATTGGATTGAACTTCCGCCAATGGGACCGGAAAAATATCATATTGATACTAGATTTCTTAATTCTTGTTTTAAGGAAGTTGCCGATGAACTAAAGTTTTCGTATATTTCTACAACGCATGTATTAGGCGATGAAAAAGGAAATTATCAAAAATATCTTCCATACCTAGGAAGACGATCTCTTATGCGAGCCGATGATGATATTCACCTCACAGTAACTGGTGCGAAGAAAATTACAGACGAACTCCTAAAAAAAATATTTGAAGATTATCACTTTCCTGAGTGACAAAACTAACTTATCATTTAGAATCAAATCAATGTTTGCTTCATCTAAAAAAAATCTAGTCCTAGTTGGTGGAGGACAAACCCATGCTCCTGTTTTAAAGAAGCTAGGAATGAATCCTCACACCGATTGTAAAATTACACTTATCTCTACCAATTCAATTGTTCCGTATTCTGGAATGCTCCCTGGTTATATTGCAGGCACTTATACAAAAGAAGAATGTATGATTGATCTCAGGCATATTTCTAAGTATGCAGGTGCAGTATTTGTGCAGGGAAATGTAGTTGGACTTGATTTAAAAAATAAATTGGTCATTCTAGAAAATCGTCCGCCTATTCCTTATGATATTCTATCGCTTAACGTTGGAATTGTTCCTGATTTAGAAAGTATTGTAGGCAAAGAGTATGTAACCCCAATTAAACCAGCGATTTCTTTTTTTTATAAATGGATGGATATTATTGAAAGAATTAAAAATGGAGAATTTGGAAATCGTTTTAGAGTAGGAATTTTGGGTGCTGGTGCTGGTGGAATTGAAATTGCATTTACTATGCATAAGAGGCTAAAGAGTATTATCCCGCATCCAGAAATTCATATTTTTCAGAGACGAAAAGAAATTCTTACAGGGTTAAATGATAGATCCAAAAAAAAAGTAATTAAAATTCTCAAAGAAAAACAAATCCATTTACATCTAAATGAAGAATTGTCTAAGATTCTTAAAAAGGAAAATTACTACGAAGGAAAAACAATTCATGGAAATTTGTTAAATCTCGATTTTATAGTTGGGGCGGTAAAAGCTAAAACCTTAGATTGGATTGAAGAGTCTGAATTTACAAAGGACGAAAGTGGATTTGTTTTGGTAAATGAATTTTTACAATCTATATCTCATCCAGATGTATTTGCGGTAGGAGATATAGCAAGTATGCAAAAATATCCACGTCCCAAGGCGGGAGTTTTTGCGGTTAGGCAGAGTTTGCCTCTATATAAAAATATACTTCACTCTTTAGAAAATACAACTTTAGAAAAATTTCGTCCGCAAGAAAATTATTTAACACTTCTAAATACAGGAGATGGGAAAGCAATTGCATCTAGGGGATACTTTTCGTTAGGCGCTTCTAAGTGGATTTGGAATTGGAAAAATTGGATTGATACTAGTTTTATGTTAAAATTTCAAAATCTTCCTGTGAAAATGGCAGAGCCTAGCATGAGTAAAAATACGGAGGAAATTTTGCAGTGCCGTGGATGTGGTTCTAAGGCTAGCTCTGAGCTTTTGCGGACTGCTTTAAATCGTTTAGAAATTTATCTATCCAATCTCAAAAAACCAAAACATCCAAGTCAAAAATTAGCAAAAACTATCATTGGATTAAAACAAAGAGAAGACTCTTCTTTGATTCAGATTTCTAAAAAGTCAAACTTGGTACAGTCTGTGGATTATTTTAAACCAATCGTGGATGATTTATTTATCGCAGGTAAAATTGCAGCCAACCACGCATTGAATGATTTGTATGCAAAAGGGGTAAATGGTCATTCGGCGCAAGCAATCGTAAGTCTGGGTAAGGATGCAAACGAAGAAGATTTGTTTCAATTACTAGCAGGTGCTTCGTATGTATTTTCACAAGAAGGAGTCGAGTTACTTGGAGGGCANNACAAAACCAATTGGAGTGGGACTTGTATTTGCCGCAGAAATGCAAAATAAAGTCAGCCCTCTTTTGGTGGATGCGGCTATTCATTCTATGCTGCTATCAAATTTTGTTGCGATGCAAATTTTAAAAAATTTCAAAGTGGGTGCGTGTACGGATGTCACTGGGTTTGGACTTGCGGGACATTTGCTTGAAATTTTACAAGCTTCTAAGCTAAATGCGAAATTAGATTTAGAAAAAATCCCTCTTTTATTTGAGTTGAAAATTCTATTAGAAAAAAATCCTGAAATTCAAAGTAGTCTATTTCCTTCTAACTGGAAATCATTCGATTCGTTTTTTCAAGGTGATAAGACTAATCCTGTTTATCCGCTACTGTTCGATCCACAAACTTCGGGTGGACTTTTGTTTTCGTTACCGAGCACACAATCCGATAAATGTATATCGGAATTGCATAAACAAGGATATGACGCTTGCGTTATCGGAACTCTTTCTAGTTATAAGCTGCCTACTGGAAAATTAGTGGAGTGTGGTTTCGAATAGCAAGTGAGATAAAATACTTGCTTATTTTAGGTGTCATATGTTAAGTGTAACATATGAAGTTATTTCATTTAGAGGTTTGCTTTGGCACCAAAAAAAATAAATAATTCACCTTTTAGATATCCAGGCGGAAAGTTTTATGCACGAAAATTAATTTTAGAAAGTATTCCTAAACATGAAAAATACTGCGAAGTTTTTGCTGGTGGAGCTTCTATTTTTTTTGCTAAGAGTTCTGTGTCGCAAAATGTGCTTAATGATTTAGATTTTGAATTAGTTAATTGTTATAGAATTATTAAAGATAATGTTGAAGACCTCATTTATCTTTTAAATGGGATTCCAGCAACCAAAGAATTACACTCCTACTACAAGAATGAATATCAACCAACGAATAATTTGGAGAGAGCATTTAGGTATTATTATTTAAATAGAACTTCTTATTCAGGAATTATGAAAACAGCGAATTGTTATTTTGGTTATGGAGACAAATATTCAATGAGACCAGAAAATTGGCCAAACCATTTAAGAACATGCAGCGAAAAATTATCAAATGCAAAGTTGGAATGTTTAGATTTTGAAGAATTACTTTATGATTTAGAAGAAGATTTTTTCTTATTCATTGATCCGCCTTATTTCAATGCTGATCAGGATAAATTTTATAATTGTATGTTTTCAAAAGAAGATCATTATCGGTTAGCTCGAACATTAAAAAAGCTAAACAATAAATTCAAATTTTTAATAACTTATGATGATTGCGATGAGATACGTGAAATTTATTCATGGTGTAATGATATTTTGAATAAAGAATGGAATTATACTATCGCCAGAACAGATGATCAAAAAAGAAATTTAAAACTAAGTGATGGTCATATTGGAAAACGAGAAAAAGGAAAAGAAATATTTATAACTAACTATCTTCAAACTGAGGTAGAAGGATTAAAGCAAGAGAAGTATTATTCGGATAATATGAATCAGCCGTTATTGACTTTCTAGGATTATAAAATGAAACAACTAACTTGGCAAGAAAAGATTGAAAAGTATTGCGAGAACTTTAATTTACCACTTTATTATTTAGCAGAAACATTAAATGATCCCAAAGTTATTCCAATGATTAGGGGTAAAGCATTTGAGTATACGGTATTAGAGAAATTGCAGTCCTTACTAAATCCCAAAGTATGAAAAGTTTCTAAACCTTTTATCAACCCACAGTTAGGTTTTCATGATTCAGATATATGTATAGAGCATATAGAGAGTAAAACAAAAATAAATATAGAATGTAAACTAGCTGCCAAAGGAAGAGTTAAATCAGATAGTAAGACAACCACAATTGCTGTTAAATGTATGCGCTCTCGAACATTAGGAGAGTCGATGGTGAAAAAACTTGCCCCAGTGATGGGAATTCCTGAAGAACAATTACAAGTGCATAACGATCAATATACGCCGGATAGTTTTGACTTTATCATAACATCTATTGGAAATGCTTTTTATGAGACGGATGCGGAGGGTAAGTTTGTGTTTAGCACTGCTTTAACTAAAATTTCTTTTATCAAAAATTTTAAAGGGCGTGATCTTAAAAAAGAAATTTTTAATACATTATTCATTGCCCCTTCTAAAAAAATTGCTATCAAAAAAGAAAATAAAGTTTCATGCACCCGAAAAGCCTGTAAAAATCCTAAAGATTGCGGTTTTATTCCAAATTACCCTGAAATAAAATTTGAAAATAATTCACTTACTCCTACGAATGAATGGAAACCTATTGATCAAGTTGAGATTCTCGTACATGATTATGTTTCGACTCTCTTTTCTCGAAAAACTAAAAAAAATAAATCAACTACGTGAGCTAAGCCTTTCCTTTAGCAACAAAGCTTGGGCATCTTCTGGACTTAATTCTAGGAGTTTATCGGTGTATACCTTTGCGTCTTCCAATTTTCCCATTTCATAGTACATCTTAGCAAGGAGTTTTAGAATTTTTGTATGTTGTTTGATTTGTCTGTCTGCTTGTTCTAAAAGTTCTATTGCTTCTGAGTTCATATGAAGTTTATTCAGACAATATGCTCTGCGATAGAGATTTACAATATTGTTTTCGTCTGCTTCTTCTTTTAAAACATCGTAAGCCTCGGAAAATCTTTTTTCTTTCATTAACTCTGCAACAAAATCTATTTTTGTAAGGGTGTTTTCACTCACATAAGTTAATTCAGACTTTTCTTCTTTGAACGAAATTCTAACAATTGAAAGATCATCAGAGAATTCTCCTTTTTCGGCTAACTTGTTGTAAATTTTATTTAATTCCCCTCTGGATTCTTCGACCACTTGGAGGAATAAATTTTCATCTTCGTTTACAATTCGCCCGCCATTTTCAATTCTTTCCAAAATCAAATCATCCTTTCCGTCTGAACCGCAAAAGATTACATCGTTTGGTTGTAATTGAAATCGAATCAAACCAACTTGCGAGTTGAACGGCATACCGAGTTTATGCGCTGTGATTTCGTCTTCGATGAAGTTAGCTTTTCCATCTCGATATAAAACACTGAGTGGATGTTCCGCATTAAAGAATTGTAGTATTCCAGTTTCATCTTCTATGATTCCTAGAATACAAGAAACCAACATAGAACCATCAAATGCTTCCATTACATTTTGAATTTCTGCAAAAGTTTCTTTTAACCATCGCTCTGGATCTTTGGTAATTACTTTTTTATTTGCAGCAGATCTTGCCATGATAGAATTTACAACAGAGCCTATCACAAGTGCTCCACCAGCTCCTTGCATGGACTTACCCATCGCATCCCCGTTAAAGAACATTGTATATTGTTTGCCGAGGAAATTTAGATTACCCGCAATGCTAATATCTCCGCCTAGGTTGTGAGTTTTTCCTTTGAATTGAAATTTCTTTTTTTGTTCTGTGAAAAATTCTATTTTTACAAAAGAACTTTTATTTCGATTTTGCATAAGAGGATTTGTGATGAGAGTGGTTAAAAAATAATCACCATCTTGTTGCACTTTTAGTTCTTGGACTGTGTTTAGTGTTTGTTGTAACTCTTCTGTACGCAAAGCTACTTTTTCTTCTAGTTGTTCGTTGTGTTCTTTGATGGTTGCAAAACTTGTTTTTAAATTTTGTGCCATCGTATTAAAACATTTTGCCAGTTCTCCAATTTCATCTTTTTGTTTGAGAGCAATGGAATAATCTAAATTGCCATTTGCAATTTCTCTCGCCCCTTCGTTTAGTTGAATGATTGGATTTACTATGAGTCGTTTAATTACCATTCCAACTAGAATCACCACAAATACTCCAACGAGTAAAATAGAAAAGAGTGTGATCAAGGCTTGCTTTTTGAGTTCTAAGATATCAGAAATATTATAATCAGCACCGATGACTCCTACAATCTTTCCATCGATTCTGATTGGATAAAATGCAGATTTAAAAGTCCCCCATCTATCCGTATACTGCCCTTTAACCACAACCATTTTACCTGTTTTAAAACATTCGTAAGCTTCTGGTGGAGCATCATTATAAATCGTAAAGTAGTCATCTTCTTTGTCTGTAATCTCAGGATCATCTCCCGTATCATACAAAAAGTAAAATTGGTTTTTTTTGTTCATTAGAACTAAATATACATAAGCAAGGTTTAATTCTTTTTGGATGTTTCTGATTTTATTCCAATTTTTTATATACTCCGGTGTTTTGTATCCATCTCGATCAAGTGTTGGAAGTTCGTCCATGTCTACAATGTTGTAAATAGAAAATAAACCATTGTAGAGTTTATCAACGACTGACTTCATCATGTAATCAGAATATCTAAAATAGAAAGTAAGTCCTATACTCAGTCCCACAGCAAGCATACTTAGAAATAAAAGGAAGTTTATTTTTTTGCGAATTCCAATTTGCATGATAACTCCAGAATTAATTGAGATAAAAACTTTTTTCAAAACAAAACCTAAATTAATAATTCTTAAATGCTCATTACACTGATAACACACAATCAATCAATTAGAATTTACTTTATTCCTGTAATTAAAATGTAACTATTGACTCATAAACTTAGGTTTACGAAATGAATTATAATTGATTGTTAGTGAACTAAAGTAGTTGAAAAAATAATTTTATTTCGCAACAACTCTAACATTTTAAATGGAGAAGATTACATGAAATTTACTTATAGTATTTTATTAGTTCTTAGCATTTTACTTACACAGTGTAAGAAGCAAGAAAAAGTTGTTATCACAGGATCCGAGACAATGCACTCGATGATTTTACTCGTATCAAATAATTTTATGAAAGAGTATACTAATTACTCGATTGATGTGCGCGGTGGTGGTTCTGGAGAAGGAATTAGCGAGTTAATCAATGGAGTAACAGATATCGCTCTTAGCTCAAGAGAATTAACAGAGGCTGAATTTGAAAAACTAAATCGTAATCAAACATTGGAATCACTCGTTGTTGCCTATGACGGCGCTGCTTTCATAGTGCATCCGAATAATCCTATTGATAATATCACACTAGAACAAGCATCAGATATATTTACAGGCAAAATAAAGAACTGGAAAGAAGTCGGTGGTTTAGACAAACCAATTCAAGTTGTAGTGAGAGACAGTTATTCAGGAACTGCGCACTACATAAAAGAACATGTTGTAAGACAACTTGATTTAGGGCAGAGTCATTATTTTAAAAACAAACAAAATGATTATTCAAAAGAAGCAAATGTACTGATTAACAATGAAGAAATTATAGACTTTGTAAATAAAAATCCTGACTCCATTGCTTATATGGGAATGGGAATTGCGCATTTCAAAAGTAAATTAAAGCTTTTAAAATACTCTAGAACGAAAGAAGAAGAGCCAGTTCTTCCTACAATTGAAAATATCATTCAAAGAAAATACAAACTCTCGCGTGCGTTAAAACTTTTTTATAAATCTGATAAAGCAGGAAATAAAGTTGATGAGTTTGTAAAATATATACTGAGTGAACCTGGACAAAAAGGAGTTTTACAAAGTGGTTATCTAAGATCTACTCTGCCTGAGGTGGAAGTAAAAGCAAAGTAATCGAATTATGAATTTAATTTTTGTTTATATTACTTGTAAGAACAAAGAAGAAGCAATTCTGATTGGTAAATCACTTGTTACCTCAAAACTTGCAGGCTGTGTAAATATTTTAGAGCAAATGACTTCCATTTATGAATGGAAAGGTCAATTAGAAGTATCAGAAGAAGTTATTCTAATCGCAAAAACAAATGAATCTCTCTTTAATGAAATTATTTTTCATGTAAAGAAGATTCATTCGTATACGACTCCCTGTATTTTATCTATTCCAATTCAAAATGGTAATGAAGAATACATAAAATGGTTGGAATCCGGGTTGAAAAAGAATACCACCGATGAACACCGATAAAAGAACGATTGTTTTTATTATGGTCATGGGGGTTGAATAATATGGAATTAAACGACGCACGTTAAGAAACGCAAAAGAATATACTTAATCTAATGGACATCGCTTTGTTATCGGTGCTCTCGGTGTTCATCGGTGGTAATCTTCAAATCAACCAATAAAATCAGGGTTTTTTGGTGTGTGTGGGTAATAAAAAACCCGCCGTTAAGCGGGTTTAGTTTTAAAAAAAATTGATCTATTTTTTTTAAAGAAGTTTAATTACTTCTTTTTTGCAGCAGGTTTCTTTTTTGCAGCAGGTTTTTTCTTAGCAGCAGCTTTCTTTTTTGCAACCATTGATGTAGCCTCCATTTAGGATTTTGGTCTTTTTTTATTTTTTTCTAAATCCGACCAATAGATGTTAGTGACATAATTAATACGACTAGGAAATTATGTAAAGTATTTTTTTATTTTTTACAAAATATTTTTTACTTCTACAAAGAATATCGCAACAAAGTACAAAATTCATTAATACTAATTATGAAATTTATTTCATAAGAGCATTTTAAAAATTTTTTTTAACTAAAATATATTTAAGTAGAGATAAATCATGTTTATTCGCTCTAAGATACATTCAGTTGGAAGGATTTTTGTTTTTTAAAATTTAAAATCATATCATACATTGCTTTTTTTAATGCGCAGATTAAATAAATATAGAATCAATCAGCAGAATAAAAGTTTGAATCGTAAATTGAATCTAACTCATACAGAATTTTCTTTGCGAAACACTTTTACTAACAGAATTATTTTGTATCACCATCTAATTTGTTGTAAAAAAGATACAATACAAAATAAAAATCAATCTTTATGACAAGCTAAGAGTAAAAAATCATTCTAACAATCTTTCTTTACGAATCAAAAATAGATTTGGATGATAGGAAAATGATATTTTACTGTTTAACGATTTTTTCACCACGGATGCTTTTAATAATCCTCAATACTTTATCCGTGTCCATCTGTGTTCATCCGTGGTAATCTTGAAATTTTTTGCCATATCAATTTGAATCAATAAAATACAGGTTAAAAACTATGATTCAAATTCATAAAAAACTGTTTGTCTTCACGCGATACTGCATAGTCGAGAGAAATTACAGTTGATTGATTCCAAATAAATAAAAGGGGATAGTGCCTGTTATACGCGTGAATGCAACTCTTCCTGCTAAAATGAACTCAGAAAATACTTTTGGCAAGAGAAGATAGAAAAATTTTCCTTGAACGAATCCTCTTTGAAAATCAAAATCCGATCCCCAAGCTCTAGATGACTTTATAAAATTGATTTCAGCAAAAATTCCTTTGCGTGGATTCGGTTCGAAGTCTCTTGAGTCATAAGCAATTCCTGTTTTAAGATAATTTGTATAACCACCATTGTATCCATTTATCTTTTCTGCTTCTTTATCTTCTGTAAGTTTTGTTTTTGCATTGGGTGTAGGAAGAATTACATTGATAAAAGAAAAATCTGTTTCACCAAAGTATGGATCTTTCGCTTTCATAATTTTTCCATCATAAGCTCTTACAATCATTCGTGAGACATCTGCACCGAGCGCAAAACGAAACGCTCCCCAAAAAGTTCTATCTACATTCAAAGTAAAACCAGAATTTTCCGCATCATACTCATTGTATCTTTGATCGGTAACGTAATCACTTCCAAGTGCAGATCGATTTGGTCTTCGATAAGAAAGTGCTTCTTCACGTTTGTCGAATTCTGCATTTGTAATCAGTGGTTGTGAAACATCATTTCTCGGATGATAAGAAAGTGGTTTCAGTGTGGATTCACCTACTCCAAAGTATTGTCCTCGTAAATTTCTATCGTAAAAACCGTATAAATTGATTCTATAAGGCGTGTCTTTAAAGAAAGGAAGATCAATGCCTGCCCCATACCAAATTCCAGTTACAGGATCAGAGCTAATAGAAGGAAGCCCTGTGATAAATGAACCTTCTCGTTTTGATTTTAATTCTTCTTCTTCAATTTTTCTAGATTCATCTAAATGAAATGGTAATTTCTTTTTTGTATCAGGATGAATTTCTTCCGCGTACGATGAAAGAATACAAAATAGAAAAAGGACAACTGCATAAACCACAGAACACAAATTATTTCATTACCCTTTCCCAGAAAGCGAATTTCCAACCGTCGGGTTGCCGGTATATTTCGATTACATCATCGTACGAGTAGAGACAGGTTTGAAACCTGTCTCTACGACGAATATATAATTTCTTGACTCCCAAAAAACTACTTGCCCTGAGAGAATGAGAACAGAAAATTTTTCAAAATATCATTTTAGAGGATTACTATGTTTCTACTAGTACGTATATTGTTCATTTTATTTATTTCGTTTGGAATTTCAGCGCAAGAGTCAGCAGAGGATATTGCTGAAGATTTAATTGAAGCTTGTATGGTAGGTGATATTAAATCAGTGAAACATCATTTATCAAATGGAGCAAAGGTAAATGCCAAAACTGGGTATGGAAAAACTCCAAGTCGCACTGCAATCATGTGGGCTGCATCGCGTGGAAAAAAAGAAATAGTCCGGCTTTTGATTGAAAGTGGAGCAGAAATTAACTCACAAGACGATTGGAAAGGAAATATGACCAGACCAGAAGGAACGGAAGGTTGGACTCCACTTATCTTTGCTGCAGATTCCGATCATGAAGATGTTGTAGAAATTCTAATTGAGAATGGCGCAGACGTAAACGTAAAAACAAAGTCAGGGGTAACAGCCCTTAGCCTAGCAAAACTCTGGCGAAATGATGTAATGATTAAACTTTTAAAACGAGCTGGCGCAAAAGAGTAGTCTTACCACAAGGCTTCTTTTAAGCCTCTTTCTAATTCTTCTTGGTCTTTAATTGTTCTATCTTGTTGGTGGCGAGAACGTTTATGACTTTTGCTTTCTCCAGATCTTTTTTGAACTCGCTCCATTTCTTTTTTTAAGCGTTTTTGTTCTTCTGGAGTTAGAACGGGTTTTGGACTTCCGCCATCATCTGCCGGCAAATAGCCATTATCTCCAGACTGATTATTTTTATCGTCTTCAGAATCATCTCCTTGCCCTGAATCCTTTCCATCTTTATCGGATTTATCTTTGTCTTTAGAATCCTTTCCGTCTTTACCAGATTTATCTTTGTCCTTTGAATCTTTTCCATCTTTACCAGGCTTATCTTTATCCTCTGAATCTTTTCCATCTTTTCCATCTTTACCAGATTTATCTTTGTCCTTGGAATCCTTTCCGTCTTTGCCAGATTTATCTTTATCCTCTGAATCTTTTCCATCTTTACCAGACTTATCTTTGTCCTTTGAATCTTTTCCGTCTTTACCGGACTTATCTTTGTCTTTAGAATCTTTTCCATCTTTACCGGATTTATCTTTGTCTTTAGAATCTTTTCCATCTTTATCGGATTTATCTTTGTCCTTGGAATTCTTTCCGTCTTTACCTGAATCTTTTTTATCCTTAGATTCCTTACCGTCTTTGCCAGATTTGTCTTTATCCTCAGAATCTTTTTTGTCTTGCGGATTATCCTGGTTATTTGCTTGGTTATTCTCGGATTGATTCTTTTGGTCGTCTTTCTTTTCTCCTGAGTCAGATTCTTGGTTTTCCTTTTCTTCCGACTGGATATTTTGATTTTGACAACCATTTTCTTTTAGTAGATCGAGCTTTGTTATTTCTGATTCGATAAATTTTGCATTGTCTAAAGAAGGTTTTCTATAATCACCCGCATTTTGTAAATCAGCCGTTTCCTTAAAACGATTCGCTGCCTGTTCCCATAAAACTTTTGCTCGCTCAGTATTACAAGTCTCAGGGTTTACTTCCTTTTTGCCCCAAAAGTAAAGAGCCTGACCATCATTGTAAAGTGCTTCTTTGAATTCTGGATTTGCTTCGATTGCCTCTTGGAATTTTTCATGAGCCGCAGGAAAATCATCTTCTTGTAGTAATGTATTTCCAATGTTGTAAGTAGGGATATAAGATTTATAAGAATAAGAAATACTTTTGTAAAAAGAAGTTTTGGAGTCTTCTAATTTTGTTTCATTTAACTCTTTAATTCCTTCTTCGTTGTATTTATACGCCTTGTAGTATTCGCAATTTATAATTAAAAAAAATAAAACGCAACTAGGTAAAATTTTTTTATAAAAAGAGTTAATGAAATTCATATTGTAAAACTACTTCCTATCTCATTCTAATCAACTACAATTCTTTCCAATTTTTACTTTCTAAATAAATAAAGTCCATCAAACAAGAATCCAACTAAAAATGCGATAAGAAAAAATACGGATAAGTCTTCTTTGCCGCTAGTTTTGATTTTGGATTTGTTTCGAGAGCCAGTGTCTTTGATAAAGGGAATTAAATCTTTTACCCATTGTTTTTTTTCGATAACGATATAATGTCCACCAGTTTCTTTTGCTAAATTGCGAAGAAGTTTGTCTTCTCGATAAGTTTTTATATTCTTGATAATTTTTTGGTCTACTTCTTTCTTTTTTGTTCCAGTAGAATCGTCCGTGGATTCACTTTCTAAAGCTTTTTTCTCTTCTTCGGTATACGAAACATAAAAATTCACAGAGCCGCCCGGAGAGTTAGTCCCCACTCCGACAGTATGAACTGTAACATTATTGCGTTTTAACAGCTCAATTTCTTCGGTCAAATTTTCTTCTTTATCTTCAGGGACTTCTCCGTCACTCAAGAGGATAACTTGTATTCTTCCCTCTGTTTCATAGACTTGTCTGAGTATTTCCTGTAACGCAGATTTAAAACTAGATCCAGTAGTTTCAAAATTATGAACTAGTAAAGTGTGGATAAAAGTTTTGATAGTGATAATATCATTGGTCGGCATTGAGTGTATTGCTGGTTTGCCGCTAAAGCTAATCAGCCCATAAGCAAAATCAGGATTTTCATCAATTAACTCTTCACAAAAAGTCTGTGCTTCGGCGAATCGATCCTGTGGATACTTAGAAGTAACCGGATGAGGACTAGTATCTCCTGCAAGCATACTAAAAGATCCGTCTAATACTAAAATAATTTTCCCTTTCCCTGAAACGTCCTCTACAAGTCCTTCTCGGTATGGACCTGCGGCGGAGATAATCAAGAGTAAACCCAGCAAAAACAAATAAAATAAGTGGAGTTTGATTTTTAGAAGAGAGTTGTACTTTGTAATCGAATTAGTAAATCGTTTGGAAATATTTTCTGAAACCCAAAGAAATGCCTTCGATTGTTTGCGATACAAATAAAGTAAAAAAGAAACCCAAGGCAAAACCCAATATAAATGATAGATATTTTCAAACTCAATCATCGCATCGGTCTCCTTACAAACAGACCATCTATTAAAATCCACAGAAAGAAAATTTGCATTCCCGCAAAGGCAAAATAACGAGAATACGAAAGTTTTCGTTTGGATTGTTTTATCTCAAGAGGGGTTTTAGATAAATCGCTAAGCTCTGAAAATACTTCAGCGAGTACATTTTGATTTTTGGCACGGTAGTATTTGCCTGACGCAGTTTGTGCGATTTGTTTGAGTTGTTTGTCATCGAGAGAGGTTACTAGTATTTTTCCGCTTGGAGTGAGGAATGGTTTTCCTTCTGCATACACTTCAATCGGCTCTTCTCCAGCAAGTCCAATGATATATAGTTTAATTCCAAGTTCCTTTACGTACTTTGCGGCTAATATCGGATCAACTCCATAAGAACTTTCTCCGTCTGTGATTAGAATTATCACTTGGTCACGTTTTACTACCTTTGCTTTTTGCAGTGAGTCAGTTGCGGCGAGTAACGCATCCCCAATTGCAGTTCCACCACTTTCCGAATGGTCGATGACTCGAAATGAGATGCTATCCATTAGCTCCAATAGCACTGCATGATCTGTGGTGAGAGGAGTTTGCGTAAACGTGTCCTGGGCAAATATGTATATGCCTATACGGTTGCCACCACTTCGTTTGATAAAATCCTTTCCGATAACCTTCATTGCTTCAAGTCTATTCGGCTCAAAATCGGCTGCTTGCATACTTGCGGATACATCCAGAACAAGTGCAATGTCAAGCCCATCTTCTTTTATCATACTTCTTTCTGTCACTTTATGTGGATCAGCTATTCCGATTATAATACAAGCTAATAGCAGAGATTCTAAAAAATACTCCGAGTATAAAAAATACATTTTTTTATTTTGAGGAGTTTTGTATTGTAAGGGAGCATAGGATAATACTGACTTTTTAAAAAAGAAAAATCTGCCATAAAGGTAAACTGGTATTAACCACAAAGCCCAAAGTAGAGAAGAATAGGAAAAATGAATTTCGCTCATCGTTCTGGTCTCACGATTTCATTTGATTTTACTTTCACTTTTGGTTTAGTAACTTGTGTTACGCCAGTCACTACTTTTGCCTCAGCAAATACTTCATCAAATTCAGATTTCAACGGATTGTTTTTACCAAACTGCAAGGACGAAAGATTATAAAAAAACTCTCCGACTTTTTTGTCTTTGATTCGTTTAGAAATTTCATGAGATGTCATTTCCTCAATTTCCATTCCTGTTTTTGATTCAAAATATGCCTTCACAATAGAGGATAATTCGTGTAATCCGTCTCTATACATAAAATTACTAGAATAATTTCTCTCAACCGTTTCGATTTTTTCTTTCAACGCCTCAATAGATTCAACCGGAGGTCTAGGTTTACGTTTTATAATTTCCTTTTGCATATTTCTAAAGTATCTGTACAACCAATACAGCGTAATCAGTAAAATCGGAAGAAGGATCCAATTGCGAATTTCTTGGTTGTATCTCCAATCGAAGATATGAACCGGTGGAGCAATTCCATTTGGTAATTCTGCGAGTAGAAAAATCAAACGATTACCCTCTTTTTCAAATGGAAAAATTCCTTTAGTGCTCTACCTACATCTAGAGTAGTTCTCATACTATTTACGGATATTCGATATTTAACGCTCGCACTTTTTAAGTAGGCATTCATTTCTTCCAAACTACCAAGTTCACCCGGACTTAGTAGGCCGGAATTCTTTTTTCCAGATATAGATTCAGGTGAAATGGATGGGAAAAAAACTTCTTTTGAAAATTCATATTCGATTGGATCATATATATGAAGCATATTAATATCATGCTCAACTCTAGAAAATTTTAAATCTTCCGGCAAGTCGTGGTCTAAAAAATCAGAAATGATAAACAGTATAAAATGACTTCGTTTGAATTTTTGCAGTGCGTGTAAAACACAGCGAATATCGGAATGAGCATCTTTATTTGGAATAGTTTCGGAGTGGGTCAAAAATGCTTTAATCGTACGGAATAATTGCGATTTACCACTAGCTGGTTTCACAACTTCAATGGCTTCGTTATTAAAAATGATATATCCAACTTTGTCTCTAGATTGAATCGAGGAATACGCAAGAGTAGCCGCAACTTCAATTGCAAATTCAATTTTGGTTCTATCTTGCAATCCTGTGAACATGGAAGGGCTGACATCGAGTGCAATGAACACTTCTCGTTCCCTTTCTTCTAAAAAAGTTTTTACATAAGGCTCACCGAGTCTAGCAGTCATATTCCAGTCTATCATTCGCACTGATTCGCCATAAACATACTTTCTAGCTTCATGGAATTGTAACCCACGACCTGGGATAGTGGATGTATAATCACCGGCTAACAAAGAGTGTGCGTTACGTCTCGCAATCAGCTCAAGTTCTTTCGCCTTTTTTAGTAAATCAACAACTGACATAAAAGGACTTCTAAGGTACTTTTACCTTGGTGAGGATTTCGTTGATTATCTGCTCCGTTTTAATTCCTTCCGCCTCTGCATAGTAAGTAGGAATAATTCTATGGCGAAGAACGTTGTGCGCTATAGCTTTAATGTCTTCCGGCAAAACAGAATCTCTTCCAAACATAAGAGCACGCGCCCGACCAACTAAGGCAAGCGAAATAGAAGCACGAGGAGAAGCACCATATTGAATCACATTGTCTAGACTTAGACCGTAAGCTTTAGGATCGCGGGTTGCCTGGATTAGATCGGTGATATAAGAAATAATTTTGTCTTCTATAAAAATTTCCCGTGTCACTTTTTGGAGACCCAAAATATCCTCTGCATTCATAAGCTGTTGCACTGCCGGTAGTTTGGTTTCCTTGATTACCATTTTCACTACATCTGCTTCTTGTTTCTTGGTGGGGTAAGTCACGATTAGCTTCATGAGAAACCTGTCCAACTGGGCTTCCGGCAAAGAATAAGTTCCTTCTTGTTCTACTGGGTTCATAGTAGCAAATACAAAAAAAGGTTTTGGAACGGGAAACGTCTCATCTCCAATTGTGACTTGTTTTTCTTGCATGGTTTCAAGTAACGCGGATTGGACTTTGGCAGGAGCACGGTTGATCTCATCGGCTAATATGAAGTTTGCGAAAATAGGTCCTTTATTAACTTCAAAGTTTGCTTTGGACTGATTATAAATTCTAGTTCCCACAATATCGGCTGGGAGCAAATCAGGAGTAAACTGTAGACGTTTGAATGCTACATTGCAAATATTCGCAAGAAGGTTTACTGCTCTTGTTTTTGCAAGTCCTGGCACACCTTCAATTAGAATATGCCCATCGGCTAATAGTCCTAGAATCAGACCATCGACTAACGATTCCTGTCCCACAATTCCATTATGAATTTCTTCTTTGATTTTTTTTATTTGTGCAACTGCTTCTGTATTTTTTGACAAGGTTCACTCCTTTCCTGAACTTTTATCCAAAAGGTTTTAGAATGCAACTAAATTATTTTGCAGTTAAACAAAAGCATTCATTTTATTTTTTTAAATTTAAGTCTTCCATGTCGCTGAGTTGGACTGATAATGCATTGGTTGAAATTTGAACTTCCCAAACAGAGAGAGATAGAGAAATAATTAAAAGTAATAAACTCAACTGAAAAATATATTTCGCAAACTCAGTTTGTCCGTTAAAAATAAAAAACATACAAATTACGCAAAGGAGCAAACTAGAAATTCCAAAGAATTGCATATTTCGAATTAGTGTAAGTCTTAGGCGTAATGATTTTATTTGGACAAATACTTTCTGTTCTTTAGATTTTTCATATTGTGTATATAAATCTCGAATCAATTTTGCAAGGCTTAGAAAACGATTCGTAAATGCAAGCATGAGAAGGGAGATTGCCGGAAATAAAAGAGAAGGGGTTTGTAAAGTAAGTTCCATTAGTAGATATTTAAATTGGTAAAGAAGAGGTCTAGAAATAAATTTGATTTCGACCTTTTACAAAACCCCAGCTCATGAGATTTTTTATTCTAAGAGTGATCGTAACATCCATGCAGTTTTTTCATGAATGTCTAGGCGTTGTGTAAGCAAATCCATAGTAGCCTGATCTTTTCCTTTTTCGGCTTCATCAAAAATTTCTCTAGTTGTGCGGATAACGGTCTCATGCCCTTGGATTACGTTTTTAATCATGTCTTGTGCTTTAGGAACACCAGTGTCTTCTTTGACTTTTGTGAGTTTAGACATTTCAGCGTAAGTTCCTGGGGCAAAAAAACCTAAAGAGCGAATTCGTTCAGCGATCGGATCAACTGCATTCCAAAGTTCTGTGTATTGAGCCATAAACATTTTATGCAAAGTATCAAACATAGGACCAGTTACATTCCAATGGTATCCATGTGTTTTTAGATATAGCATGTAAGTATCAGAAAGTAGACCTTTAAGTCCTTCTGCAATATTTTCCCTATGTGCGTCGGAAATTCCAATATCAATTTTCATTTACTTTTCTCCTGTCGTAAAATATTCTGAGGTTATATTAGATTGGATAGGATTTTTCGATAGGAAAATTTAATTTTTCTCTTTTAATTTTTTCATTAGAATGAGGTGACTAACAAGTATGAGAATTTTATTTACATTCATATCCTTACTCGTTCTAAGTTGTGCCGCCCGAGTTGATTGGGATAATAATGGTAAACCTGAACGTATATTAACTTATGATCATATCCACGAAGGAAATTTAACGAAAGCAGAAAAGGCAAAAAGTCCAGTTTCTTCAAGTGGAGGTGGTATGTATCGAATCAAAACGTTGGATGAAATCCATGGACCTGCACCAAACAATTGTGTTAGCAAACTTGCCAAATGTATGAGTGATTGTAATAAAAACTATGACATCAATAATTCTATCTTTGCTTTAACCGTCGCCATTACCCAAGCCAAACGAGCGACTTGTTACGATGAATGTTACGGTGATGTAACGCCAGGTTGTGATTATCCGCTAAAGAGAATTCAATATTAATATTTTTTATCAATCTATAACTTACCGATAATCAAAATAACAATGAAATTAAAATTTTTAAAACTCAAGTTTGGAACAATATTATTATTTGAAAAACTATTCAAGAAAAATAAACTTTATATAGAAAGTGGAACATCTATTATCCCCTTAAAAACATTAAGAAAAAAGATGTATCAAGTTGGAAGAGGAGTCGATATAACGAGTGAAATATCACTCAATTCAAATGAGCTAAGCCGAGTTCATGCGACAATCGAAAAGAGAAGATTAGATTATTATTTGATTGATAACTTTTCTAAGAATGGAACTTTTTTGAATGGAGAGAGGTTAGCTCCCGGTATCCCCTACATACTTATACACAATGACAATATCGAAATGGGAGATATATGTATCAAGTATGTAAGGGAATAATGCTAAGTTGCCACGGAGACACAGAGTCTTAGAGAAAGATTTAAACTTGCTCGTCTATTATGTATTCTGTTATTTTAAGTCTATGTTTCTTTGGACGAAATCTCTAATCCAGATTCTCTTTTTATATGATGCATAGAAATAAATATATGACATCTTAAAACCTCTGTGACTCAGTGTCTCTGTGGCAAATCTTTTACATATATCGTTTTTTGATATCTCTTGCTTGGGTAATGTCAGTTGTTAGAACACGTAGACGTTTCACTAAAAAGAAACCAAGTTCTTTGTAAAACTTCAATTCCATATCTTTATTTGCAGAAAGAATTTCACTTAAATCTTTATAGGATAATTCTAGTAATTCGGTCTTTTCGATAGCTTCTACATTGGCAGATCTTTTTTCTCCATCTAGAAATGGAAATTCTCCAAGATGTTGTCCTGCGGCAACTGTTGTTAGCTTCACATCATCTCCTTCTTTAGAGTTAGTTGTAACTTTTAGAGTTCCATATTTTACGACATACATAGAAGTAGCCGCACTACCTTCGTTAAATAAAACTCCGTGAATATTTAGATCAACTTTTTTGATTTTAGCGGCTAACAAGGAAAGTTCTTTTTCGTTGAACTTTGAAAAAAGATAAATAGTTTTTAAAATGTCTTCGATTCTGTCCATAATTGCTTTAATACTCCAAATGAATTTTTTACTACACCTGTATACTAGATTGTATAAAATTAGTATACCAATTTTCAAAGAACATATTCAAAAATTAAGTTTTATCTAATTATTGCAATTATCTATGTCTCATAAGTATCAATAAAAATTACTCATCGGAAGATTTTGAAAAATATTTAACTCTCAGAGAAAAATTTCTTGATTTAATTGTTGAATGAAATAGTGTTTGGTGCTTAAAAAATAAAGAGGTAATTATAAAATGTTATATATCGCAAATTTAACTTCTATCATTCTATTGGTTTTTGCAATTTCTTTTCTAATGGCAGACCCGTGGGGTAAAGAAAAAAATAATTTTAGAAAAGATCAAAGGCAAACCGCAAAATTAACAAAAAATAAAATCAAGTAAACCTTTAGTCATTTTATTCTTTGTTCATTTCTGAATATGCTATAATATTATCCTTTCCCGAGTTTTTAACTTTGTATAATGCAACATCTGCTTTTGAATAAAGTTCTTCTGAAGTTTCCCCGTGAATAGGAAATTCAGTAGCACCTCCACTAATAGTTATAATATTATTCAGGTTTTCTTTTGAATTGATTTTTAGTGTTTCCGCAAATCGTTTACATGCAATTAACGCAGAGTTCATATCTATTTCAGGTAGAATTATTGCAAACTCCTCACCACCCACTCTACAAATTGTATCTTCTTGACGAAATGAATCTTTGAGGGTAACGCCTATTATCCTTAATACGGCATCTCCGACTATATGACCAAAATTATCATTAAACGTTTTAAAATTATCTACATCAAATAAAAATAAACAAAGGGGGCGTTCATACCTCTTTGCTCTTTTCATTTCTCTTTTAATCGCAAGTTGAAAATATCTGCGATTGTATACACCTGTCAGTTCATCTATCACAGAATTTTTTACAACGGAATCAAACAGATTGAGTTCTATGATTTTAGGATTTTTTATTACGCGGTTATTTACTAAAATGTGATCGAGTAATGCTACTCTAAAACTAACGTTTCTACCCATTTTTTCACACATCATGAGAGTATGTTCATAGATATCTTTCCAGAACTGAGTTGCTTCTTCTTCGGATAATTCTAAGTTTGCGATCACATAAAACAAATCAGCAAAAAATCCGGCAGAGGAGTTTTTACTCAGAGCCTCTAACTTATGGAGAATCAATTCTTCATTTGTGAGATCTTCATCTAAAATTTTAATAATCTCTTCTGTGATTTTCGTTTCGCGCCCCTTTAGTTCTTCTAATGAAGTAGTAACGTTAATTAAATCTTCTCTGGCAAAATTTTTTACTGTTTCTTCTGCAGAAATATTTTTATAGGCATCGATTAAATCGTCTTTACTTAAATCTGTAACTTTTTCGTAAGCATCGATGATTGTNNCCTTGCAGGTGCGGGTGAAAGCACTCTCTCGATTTTATTTTTCAACAATTCTATTATTTATTTGGTAACATTAGCATTTTGCAATGAAAAAACAGCAAGGAGAAAAAGGTGGGTTTGATAAAATTAGATAAATATTTTATTTATGAATTTGTCGTTATTGAAAATGTAGAGACGTAGAGACAGGTTTCAAACCTGTCTCTACATTTGGCAGGAAATTATAATTACTCTCCGGCGCCTGCTTTGAATCCACCACCGTGAACTTCGAGGATTACCCCAGTGATATAAGAGGCAGCATCGGATGCTAAGAATGCAGCAGCTCCTGCGATATCATCTGGTTTTCCTGTTCTGCCAAGGTAAATTGCTTTTTTCATTCCTTCTCTCATTGCCTCAGGAATTGCAGCAGTCATATCAGTTTCGATAAATCCTGGAGCGATAGCATTCACACGAATTCCACGAGAAGAAAATTCTTTAGCACATGCTTTTGTAAAACCAATTACACCTGCTTTAGAAGCAGCATAGTTTGTTTGACCAGCGTTTCCATCAATTCCAACTACGGAAGTGAGGTTAACGATATTTCCACTCTTTTGTTTCATCATGGTTTTGATTGCAGCTTGTGTTGCATTATAAGTTCCTGTGAGGTTAACAGCGATTACAGCATCCCATTGTTCTTTTTTCATTCTCATGAGAAGTGTATCTTTTGTAATACCTGCATTATTTATAAGTACATCAACTGAACCAAATGCTTTTACAGTTGCGTCTACCATTGCTGCACAATCTTCTTCTTTGGTAACATTGCATGTAACTGCAATTGCATTGTATCCAAGACCTTTTAATTCTTCTGCTGTTGCTTTAGTAGCATCTTCGTTCATGTCTACGATAACTAGATTAGCTCCGAGACTACCAAATTTTAGTGCGATCGCTTTTCCGATTCCTCTTGCTGAACCGGTAATAATCACGCTTTTATTTTTAAAATCAATCATCTTACTCTCCTAATTTTATATTCCATATTTAATTAAATTTTCTTCAATTCTAATATTCACTTCTGTTCGGGCACATTCAACTACAACTCGAATTGCGTTCTTTACTGCCAACGCGGAAGAGGAACCATGTCCGATGATACAAGTTCCATTAACACCAAGTAAAATTGCCCCACCATATTCTGCATAATCCATTCGTTTTCGCATAGCTTTTAATGTTGGTTTAAGCAATAAAGCGCCCGTTTTAGCTATGCTTGATTCTGCGATGTTATTTTTCAAGATGTTAAAGATAGATTTTGATAGACCCTCTGTAGCTTTTAATACTATGTTGCCCACAAATCCATCACATACAACAACGTCCACCTCTCGACCTGAACCGTATAAGTCTCGACCTTCTACATTACCAATAAATTTAAAAGGAATTTTTTTTAGTATTTCAAAAGTCTTTAGAGAAAGGGCATTGCCTTTTTTGTCTTCTTCCCCATTGGATAAAATTCCAATCTTGGGTTCAGGAATTCCAAAAATTTCGCGAGCATAAATCTCACCCATGACAGCAAACTGTGCAAGGTATTCTGGTTTACAATCTACGTTGGCTCCCCCATCTAAAAGTAAAAGTGGAGAACCATCTTCCTGTGGAAGAGGGACTGCAATTGGGGGACGTTGTACTCCATTGATACGACCAAGGTACAAAAGGGATGCTGCCATAGAGGCACCAGTGTTTCCAGGAGAAAACATTCCTACACACTCCCGATCGGCAACTAATTTAACAGATTGAACAATAGAAGACTCAGGCATTGACCTGACTGCAACAGATGGTGAGTCGTTCATGTCTATTATATCAGGAGCATGAACGATTTTGATTTTGTCTGGGTCGTATTCGTATTTTAAAAGTTCTTCGCTGAGAATTTCTTCTGCACCAACTAAAACTACGGAATAACCATATTGATTAACGGCATCCACTGACCCTTCGACCAGACCGGCGGGTCCGTAATCGCCGCTCATTGCGTCAACGGCGACCCACATGTTATTTATTCTTCTTGTTTAGATTTTTTAATTTTTGGAGCTACTACTAGTTTACCATTGTAAAAACCACATGCAGGGCAAACTCTATGGGAAAGTATGAATGAGCCGCAGTTGGAACAAGGAACTAGGTTTGGCTTCCCGATTGCATGATGTGCTCTATGTGATCTTACTTTCGATTTCGATTTACGTTTCTTGGGAACTGCCATTTTTTTCCTCTAAAGATAATATTATTGTACTGGAATTTACCACATTTTTAAAAATTCTTATTTTAACAAGAATAAATCAATAATTCTCCTTACGCACTTGTGAGTAAGGAGAATTGAAAGAAGCCTATCGGCAACTATGCTATACCAGTCAGAACGTGGTGGTGGTCTTTTAGTGCAATGGAAAGTCTCGCTCCGATTTCCATGATCATTTTCGATGCAACGTAATTTCCCCACTTACAAGATTTAGCAATCGAATAACCATGAGTCAAACCATAAAGTACACCCGCAGCAAATGCGTCACCCGCTCCATTCGAATCTACTGGATTGGAGACTGGATAACCAGTTACAGGAGAAACAATTCCATCTACAGCGATAAACGCACCACGAGATCCCCATGTCATAAATACTAAATTACACATGGCTCCAAGTTGCATAATTGCATCTTCTGGGTTATCGGTCTGTGTGAGAGCCATTGCTTCGTCGTGGTTACAAAAAGCAATGTCAACAAAGTCTTGAGTTAGTTTGATAAAATCTTCTCTAGAGCGGTTAACGCAAAATGGATCGCTGTAGGTATACGCAACTTTACTTCCATTTTTCTTGGCAACTTCCATTGTGTGAATAGATGCCTCTTTTGTGTTTTCTCCATCCCAGAGATAACCTTCTACATAAGCGATTTGGGAGTCTTTTAGTCTTTCTTCGTGAATGTCATGTTTGGTTAAACTTGTGGAAATTCCTAAGTTGGTTAGCATGGTTCTATCTGCATCAGGTGTGGTTAACACTACACAAGTTCCAGTCTTACCTTCTTTTGCAGGAGGAACGTCAAAGATAATTCCTGCATCTTCCATGTCTTTCTTGTAAAATCTGCCGTGTTCGTCGTCAGCAACTTTTCCGGTATAACAACCATTACCCCCAGAGTTCGCAAGCGCAATCATTGTATTTGCCGCACTTCCGCCAGAGCGTAACTCTAATCTATGTTCTTCTAAAAATTTTAGAAGTTTGTTTTGACTTTCTGTGTCTACTAATGTCATTACACCTTTTTTGATCTGTGCTTTGTGTAAAAAATCATGTTCTATCGCTGCAAGTGTATCAACAAGCGCGTTTCCTACTCCGAATACATCGTATTTTTTCTTCATACTAAAAAACTCTCTTTTGGGGGACTAATCTTTGTAAGACTAGAAAAGGAATAGAATAATTCAAGTCTTTTTCGGTGGAGAAAAGAACGGAGCCTTACTTAAATTTCTTTCTACTAATTGTGGTTTTCTATTAAATTCACAAAATTCTTTTAGAAATTGCAGCAGAATATGGCAAGTAGCTCCCCAAAGTAAACCTTCTGGCAAATCAAAATAATAAATATGAAATCTTCCAGAAGGATGTTTCTCCCATTCCATTGTGTAAAATGGACTAGATAAAAGTTTTTCCAATTCTAAATGAATTAAAAAATCGACTTCGTTTTGGTTTGGGCTAAAATTAAAATTTCCTCTATAAATGGATATGAACGGAGTTATATGATAACCAGTTCCGGTATCAAGGCTATGATATGATCCAATGATTTCAAGTGTTTCACGTGTTTCGCCGGTTTCTTCTTCCCATTCTCGAAGAGCTGTTTCGAGTAACGTTTTGTCTGATTCATCAAACTTACCACCAGGAAATGAAATTTGTCCTGGATGGTTTTTTAGATGTTCACTTCGTTTAGTCAATATAATTCCAGGTTTATTTTCATTTGTAAAATAAAAAGGAACTAGTACGGATGATGCCTGTAATCCACTTGTCGAGACTTGCGGAAACTCAGAATTAGCCAGTAAGTCCTTTAATTTATCAAACGGAATTTTCACTTGGATCTTTTGGTGACTCCTCTAATACCTCATTTTTTTCTGCTTCTTCTATGACTTTCTCTTTAGGTTCTACTGTCTTAACTTCTTTTGGTTTTTGTCCATTGGATTTTTGCTTTTGTGGTTCTGGTTTTTTGGTTCGTTTGACACGATTAAGTGGAACTAAATTGGTTAATAAATCCTCATAGTTTTCGTTCTTGAGTGCTTTTAATATGGAAGGACCGTAGTATAAAACTTTCCATTCTGACATGAGAGAGAGTTTTCGTAAGTCATCCAGATTTTTAACATTTGAGCGGATAATTAGAATTAGATTCTTGTTAGAAAGAAGCATAGTGTGATCTATGTTTCTTTTTTTCATAATTCTATCTCTCCATTTGCGGAGATTTTTGAAAAGAGTTTCTTCTTCTGGTTTTAAGTCATAATCCAATTTGGGAGTATCTACTTTTTCTAGTGGTGGACCAACAGGGTTTAAAAGAATTTTATGAAGTTCGGCTCCGTCTTTTTTTCCAAGCAGAGTAATTAGATTATCCTCAGTTAATTCTTTTTTTACAATTTTTTCGATTGTTTCGTTGTTTATTACACGAAAGGGAGCTTTGTTCATACGTTTGGCTTTTTCATCTCTAAATTGGAGAATATC
Source organism: Leptospiraceae bacterium UBA2033 (assembly GCA_002333425.1). Classification (GTDB taxonomy): domain Bacteria; phylum Spirochaetota; class Leptospiria; order Leptospirales; family Leptospiraceae; genus UBA2033. Next base: position 29,863 of record DDBL01000118.1, on the reverse strand, counting down.
ACAGACATTCCTTCTCTCTTCCGGTGTGAATTTATCAATGTTTGGAAATTTATGCCAGTGAATTTCGTTTGTGACTTCTTTGGCTACGTAAGGCTCGTCTGCCATTTTTTCAAATTCAGAAAATGCCTCAGCTAGAAGATTTCTTTTTTCTAACTCCGTTTGCATGGTTGTCCAGATGGATTCTAAGTAGGCTGTGTCAAGTGCGGCGTATTGAAGTTGGTGACGGTCAAGGGGACGTTTTTCCCAGTTGGATTTTTGCTCAGTCTTGGATAGAAATATTTTGTGGTAATACTCCACTAGATAGTTCAAAGAATTGTGTTCTAGTCCAAGGAGTTTCGACGAATACATAGTATCCGCTATATTTTTGAATTCAAAACCAAAATCACGCTTTAAGGCTTTAATATCATCAATGGCAGAATGAAATACTTTTAAAATAGCTGGATTTTTGAAAACAGGGTTTAGGGTTTTTACATCAATCTGAGCCATTGGATCTATGATGAAATTTTTCCCATTTCCTGAAATTTGAATCAAACAAACTTTGGAAAAATAAGTGTAATAGCCAGAGGATTCTGTATCAATTGCTATGATTTTGGAAGTCGCTAGAGTGACGATTGCCAGCTCTAAACTCTTTTTGTTATCGACGAGTATATATTTGGAATTGATTTGCATGTTTTTAATACAGTAAAATTGTATCCCTATGGAATATTCTAAGAGTTCTTCTTTTAAAACCCTCAATTCTATCCAAAATAATATAACAACCAAAGATGACAAACCAAAAGACGAATGTGCGATCTTTGGGATGTATAATAATAGTGAAGCCGCCAATTTTACCTATTTGGGGCTTTATTCTATGCAACATCGAGGGCAGGAGTCCAGTGGTATTGTTTCAACAGACGGTGAACATTTATATCGTTATGCCGGAATGGGTTTGGTTGCAAATCTATTCAGCCAAGAGAAACTCAAAGAATTAAAGGGCTACGCCGCTATCGGACATAATCGGTATTCTACTACTGGAGATAGTTTCCTCAGAAATGCGCAACCTGTTCGAGTGGAGTCCCATTTAGGTGGAATTGCCCTTGCACACAATGGGAACTTGGTCAACTCCTACGATATTCGTAAAAAACTCGGCGAAGAAGGAAGTATCTTTCAGACGACGATTGATTCCGAAGTCATCGTTCACCTCATGGCAAAATCAAAATCCAAAGTTCTTTTGGATGCACTAGCCGAAGCACTCCGCCAAATTGAAGGTGCATACTCCCTGTTAATCCTAACCAACAAAATGCTAATCGCTGTTCGAGATCCAAACGGTTTTCGTCCGCTTGTGATGGGTCAAAAAAATGACGGCACAATCGTATTTGCCTCTGAGACTTGTGCTTTCGATATTACGGACACGCATTATGTGCGAGATGTCGCGCCGGGTGAAATGGTTGTAGTCGATAGCTTTGGAACCAAGTCTTATTTCCCTTTTACAGAGCGTAAAAACAGTCTTTGTATATTTGAATTCATTTATTTTTCTCGTCCTGATTCTTACATATTTGGTGAATCCGTTTATAAAGTAAGAAAAAAATTAGGCGAATACTTATCGCGTGAACTTCCTGTTGAGGCTGACGTTGTTATCCCCATTCCTGATTCTGCGAATATCGCCGCACTCGGTTATTCGGAAGCAACTGGAATTCCGTATCGAACTGGACTTATTCGCTCTCACTACATTGGTCGAACCTTCATCGAACCAGACCAAAAGATTCGTGACTTCGGAGCAAAGATCAAATACAACGTTATCCGCGAAGTCATTGACGGCAAACGAGTAGTAGTCGTTGACGATTCCATCATGCGTGGAACCACAAGTCGCAAGATTGTAAAAATGATTCGTAATGCTGGTGCAAAAGAAATTCACATGCGTATTTCGGCTCCTCCTACAATTTCGCCTTGTTATTATGGGATTGATATTCCGACACATAGCGAACTAATTGCGGCATCACATACAATTGAGGAAATTCGCAAGTATCTGCGTGTGGATTCGATTGCTTATCTGAGCATGGAATCCACTCACAAGTCAGTCGAACAAGACGCAAAGAATTCCAATTACTGCGACGCATGTTTTACCGGCAAATACCCAATTGACTTTGACACAAGTAAGCATAGTAATCAAAAGACTTTGTTTCAAGATTTTGGATCAGAGAAGACAGAAAATTATTAATTGGATCAACTAAGCAGTTTTTTGATTGCATCCATAATGATTAGTGGCAATTGTTTTTGATTTCGAACATAGAAAACTAAGAAAGGATTTTTTTGAGCATTTGCATTTGTTAGTGGTGTCAATAATAGTAAGTCTGTTTTAAATTCTGTTTTGATTTTGCTTAATCCTGTTGTAAGAATTTTGAAGGTGAGATTTTTATTTTTTACAGGGAAAAAGAATAAAGCATAATCTTCATTTTCATGTCCGATTTTTTTATGGAGCTCATACAAAACTCTTCCCATAGAATAACGAAAATTAATTTCGCTCATGTATTGAATTTTTATTTCATTATCTTTCTCAAATGTGAATCCATCTAGAGAAAGTGCTCCTTTATAGGAGAGACTGTTGTGAGTATAGTCCTTGATAATTGAACTCATACCTTCTGCAAATTCTTTGCCAAAGTTTTTTTGAATAACTGATCCTCTATAAGATCCATTTTTATCTATCAACATTTTTGTAATGGCGATAAGTTCACTTTTTCTATGGAATAAATCAAATAAGCCGCTGAAGTCTTGTGTTTTTTTATTTTCTACCCATTCTTCAACAATCACTCCATTTGGATTGAGTTTTAAAATATCGGGTAATCTCTTGGTGATCTCTTGAACATCTTGGTTTGTTTTTAAAATATAATGTCCTCGCCCCGAAAATCCAAACTCAGTTTTTATTACTATTGGCAGTTCAAAGGTGTGGAAAGAATATTCTAATTCCATTTTATTTGAACAGAGTATACTTAATAGTTGGTTTTGTTTGCGTGTTTCTTTCCAGTTGAGTTGTTTGATTTTAGAGTTTCGCCCAGATGAACGTGAAATCAAGAGTTTTCTTTTTGATAGGATTCCATTTTCTGCATCTAACACTGAAGTATTTCCCCACTCAATTAGAGTTGTGTCTTTTGGAAAATTTTTATTTAATGTAAGTGTTTCCGCATAATATGGTGTATCCGTTTGAATAGTTTTTCCAAATAGAATATTATTGGCTTCCCAGTATTCTAACAATTCACTAGAAGGTTTTTCACTTACAATAGTATAATCATTCTGGTTTGATAAAAGTAAAAATAAATATTCTAATGCAGTACTTCTATCAAGAAGTGCTTTTTCTATTTCTAATGAATTTCCAAATTGACTTATTTCTAATTCAAAAAGTGAGTTTAATCTGTATAAATTCCCCATGTTTTTAATTCCTCTGGTATAATTTCTTTTTTTCTGTTGGAAAATTCATCTTTATATTTAGCTAATTCAAGAATGAAATCTTCCGTGAAACCTACTTTTCTTCTTGTATCAGGAATATAAAAATATCCCTTTGCTCGTCTCGGAGTAAACGGTGCATCTAACAAAGAACGGTAGTATTCCCATTCAGATATAGTCGTGTTTTCTCTTTGTTGGATGACTTTTAAGCCTCTTTTTACATGTTTTAATTCATCCAGAAAAACAGTCTCCATAATTTCTGCAGTTTTTAAATCTCCAAACTGGGAAAAAGTTTTTTGATAAATTGTAGCATAATCTAGATTAGCCCCTTCAAATGATAATGACATGATTGCGCTGAATTTTTCAAATGTTTGCATGAACGAAATATATTTCCAAAAAATTCCATTCAAAGGACGATCGCCAAATTCTATTCCTAATTCTTTCATTCTTTCAATATACAATCGTAAATGTTTTTGTTCTTCCTTTAAACTACTAAATAAATCTTGTCTTGACCTATCTGAAATATTCTGAAACTTTAAAAGTGCCCATGCAAAAATTTCCGTTGCCATTAACTCGTGATTTGCAAAATGATGAAGTGCTATTCCACGGTTTATGTTTAAGTGTAAATGTTCTAATCTAGGTATTTTGGATTTTTGGTCTGATATTTGGATTTTTGTTTCGCGAGCAGGTAGAGACGGAATTTTTTTATTAAACCCTTTAAGGTCAATTAAGTCATCGGGAGGATACTTTAATTTATCCTCTAGTCTATCTGAAAGAAGTAAAAATTCACAGTATTCGTTTATGGTTTTCATTATCAATCTAAGATTAGATTTTTTACTCTAAATTAATTTATTCAGAATCCTATCTACTAGAAATAAAATATATACTTCTGTGTAAATAGGATTTTGTTTTTTAGAAATAATACAAAGTGGGATAAATTAGACTTTTCTCTTTCTTTGTAACAAATTAGAAGAAATATCTAAAAATATTAGAATAGAGTTGTTGAAAAATAAAATAGAGATTAGTTTTGCTGGCACCGAGCACAGATTAAACTCATTTTACGGAAGTATTTATCAATTTAAGTTTTGTGTTAAACTACGAAAAAAATTTCAAAAAAAGTGCACATTAGTATGGTTTACAACCTAATACAAATAGGAGTGTGCATATGGACTACAAAGAATATCTAAAAGAAGAACTGGAAAAACATAAAGAAAAATTCTGGGGCTTACAAGCAGAAAGTTATGAAAATGGAATGGAAATTTCTGAGGATACTAAAGATTATCCACGAGAAAAAGATCCTTATATTGATATAAGTTCGACCTTACTCATTCCTGAAAAGTATTACGAAAAGTTTCAGGAAAAAATTGTTAGCCACCAAGGCGTTAGAGGGTATGTGGCGCATTTACTTTTTAAATACAAACTGCATATCGCAAATGGTCTTGTCCCGCCTTATAGCAATCATACAACCAAATACCAAGAGAAAAACCAGAATCTGATTCGTGTAGCGTTTCGTCCGAGGTTGGATGACTGGGCTGAGTTGAAACTTTACCGGATCAGTTTTGGGATGTCAATCTCGGCTTTCTTGGTATACCTGCTGATCGCAGACTTTGTAGATTTTGCCCAAACAGTCTCGTATTTCTTGGGGGCTGTAGGAATTTCACAGTCCCCCGATTTTGATTTGTCCGCAAAAGTGTATCTATCACGTAAAAATTCTATCTATACCGTTATTTTCCAATATCGGAAAAGCCCTGATAGTTAAAAAGTATTTGATTAGAGCAAATTTAATTCTATTTTTACTTAATGCTTGCGAAAAACTCAAAGATAGGGTCAACTTCTGAGTCCCAGTATTTATAGTCATGTTCAGCATCTTTGGGATCGTTGAAAACAATTTTCAAATTAGGGTGTAGTTCTTTTAGTTTTAAGTAAAAGTTTTTGGTCTGGATAAAAGGAGAAATTTTATCAGCTTGTCCATGCCCGAGGTAAATAGGGATTTTCCAATCTTTCGCATTTCGATGTACGTTGTCTATCGTTTCCCATCTTTCTTTGTTCTCATCGTATTTTCCGTAAGAGCCTGTCATTAGTCTATCTTTGGGCATAGTCGTTTGGTCAAAATCTCCAGAAATAGAGGCTGCTGCCGCAAAAATATCTGGTTGCGTAAAACCAAGAATAGCCGCTCCTCGTCCACCTGTAGATAATCCCATTACAAAATTTTTTCCATTCTTCATTAGAATTCCATTTTCCTGAAAGGAAGGAATCAATATTTCTCTAACCCATTTTCCTCCTGGAGTAGTTGACCATTTTAACTTAGTTTCAGGAAAATATTCGGACTCATAATTTGTTTTACCCATTTCAGGAAAAATTAATCTGAATCCTTTCTCTTTTGCGCTTGCTAGAATTCGGGTTTTTTTCTGCCAATCATCTCTTGGGAAACTCCATCCGTTGAGGACTAGTACATTAGCCACAATTTTTTTGTTCTCCGGTGTGTATACATCTACTGGAATTTTATTTGTGCATGGAGGATAACTAAGAGTAGTCTCTTTTCCCTCTTTTGGAAGACATACAGTCTGTATTCCAGATTTTAAATCTAATTTGTCAGCAACAATTTGTAAAGAGTTTATACTGATAAGGTAAATCAGTAGTATCTGCCAAAGGAGTTTACGATTCAAGTTTTGATATAAATTTTTCATTGATGTTGTTTCCTTTTAAAAATATTTTGAATCCCTGTTACGTCAAAAATCTTACAATTTTGCCTTCACCCATTTTTTGACTGATACTGCTTTTTTCATATTTTCAATAATTTCAATACTCATATCTTCACTGAGTTTGTTGAACTCGCTGTCTTGAGAACCAAGGATTACATCATCTAAAATATTATCTATTAAAAGGTTCATATTCTCTTCTCCATTTTCTCCGATTAATTTTGAAGAAATGACTTCATTCATCGAATCAAAAATAGCAAGTCCAATATCTTTTGTGATCGTTTCCTTAATTATGGACGGAACCATTTGAAGAGTAGCGGCATTGTTTGATGATTTAACAAGAGCCTCTGCTAGAAGTTTTCTCATTGTATCAATTGCTTTTGGATTGGCTAGGGCTTTTTTGAAATTCTCTATAATCAGTTTTTTAAATTGTTCTCGTCTTGCTTCGACTGCAGAAGTAACTAAATTGATCGAAGCACCTGATTTAATTTCTTCTTGCATTTCAGAAAGAATACGGACTGTTACCATATCTGTTAATTCTTCTTTGATAATGTTTGTGTAATAGGCGAAGGTGCGGGTAAATATATCATTACCCACATTCGTTAAATTGCTATTTTTTAGAATAATATACATGGAGACAACACGGAACAATCGGAAGAATCTAAATTCAGCCATTGGAACTAAACCAAGCACATCATACCAATGATACATAGGATAAAGAAACCAAGCAACATAAACACGATTTTTGATGGCTAACCACCATTGCACCAAGAATTCAATTAAGAATAAAAGAAAGAAAGGTAAATCTAATTTAAAAAACTCATCTTTATATTTTCCGTTAAGTCCGTAATGTCTATAATAATTAGGTTTGATTAAAGGATAAATTTCTTCTTTAAAAAATTCAATATGTTGTGTTACATTTTTAGGGTCATAAGTCCAAAACCATGTGAGAGCTTCCTTTGAAGAAGATTTTTCGGGGCTAATTCCCATTTCCCCCTCATATTTTTTTTTAATTTCATGTTTGATTTGTTGAAGGTTTGCCGTTAGCCCCGCTTTTTCAAATGGATTTTCTGAAATAATTTTTTCAGATTGTTCTATGAGTTTTTGAGAAAACGTTTGAATTGCTTCTGTTTTTTCTTGTGAATCGGGAGTTGCTAAGATTCGAGAGTATTCGTCTACCATAAGTAAATAGTCATCTGTAGTCCGATGAGGTTCTATTCCAAGAAACGGGTCATAAAATTTAGTAATCACAGGTAAGTGAGTTAGATAATAAGGTCTGAGGGTGAGATAAGTAAGATCAAAAACAATCAGGTGTAAATTTAGGATGACAGCTTGAAGCATAAAAAAGTCCCAAAGAAGTCTGGTTGTAAAAATGTGGCGAATAATTTCTTTTATCTTTAACATATTTCAGCAAATTACTTTGGTAAGTGCATTTGGCAAGGATTTCTATTTTAATTTGTAGAAAATTTCTAGGAACTTTTTAGATTGGGATAGGTCATAATAAACAACATCATCGAGGAACTTACTTGTTAGAGCTAATCAATATCAATAAAAATTATACATCTCCCGAACATTCACTTCATGTTTTAAAAAATATTAACATCAAAATCGAACAAGGTGAATTTGTTGCAATCATGGGACCTTCTGGTTCTGGTAAATCAACCTTACTTGGGATAGCTGCTGGACTTGATCGTGCTGATACAGGGGATGTGGTTTTAGATTCTGTTAAGATGAGTTTACTTTCGGAAGATGAACTTGCAAAACTTCGAGCCAATAAAGTTGGATTTATCTTTCAAAATTTTCAACTTATTCGAACGTTAAATGCAATCGAAAATGTATCTTTACCTCTCATTATTTCTTCAAAGCTAAACGAAAAAGAAATTAAACAAAAAGCCATGACACTTCTCGAAAAGGTTTCTTTGGAACATAGAATGACTCATTTTCCCTCTCAACTTTCCGGTGGCGAAGAACAACGAGTAGCCATTGCAAGATCCTTTATCAATAATCCCAAAATTTTATTTGCAGATGAGCCTACTGGAAATCTAGATTCTAAAAATGGAAATGCTGTTATGGATATGTTAGTTTCACTTAATAAAGAAAATAATTCTACTTTAATTATTGTAACACATGATCCAAAAGTCGCAGCTCTTGCGGATAGAATTTTAGAAATGGAAAATGGAGAAATTCGCCAAAGACCGGCTAATTCTAATTTACCTTCAAAAAAGAAACCTGTCCAAAAGAAAAAAGGTAAGAAATGAAACTTACTTTTAAATCTAGATTAATACTGAGAGAATTATTTACTCGTCCCATTTATTCTTTTCAATTCATCTTAGCAATTGCAATTGGTGTCGGCTCTGTCGTTGGAATCAATTCTTATAAACAAAATCTTTATGAAGCAATCGGAAAAGAGTCTCGTACTATTATGGGTGGAGACTTAATGATTGAATCTCCGGCAAGTTATTCAGATGAAACAAAATTATTTGTAATGAATCATTTACCAAAAAAAGCAAAACTTTCTTATTCTGTAAATTTTGCATCTATGGTTTACACAAACTCTAAAGAAACTTCTCTAGCAACTGTAAAAGCACTTGACGCATACTTTCCATTATACGGCGAAATCCAAACAACTCCTGTTGGGCTTTTTAAAAACTTAAAAAAAGAAGAAGTACTTTTAGAAGAAAATCTCGCCAAAAATTTAAAATTAAAAATGGGGGATTTTGTATTTATAGGTTCAAAGAAATTTAAACTCAAAGGATTTGTAAAAAAAGAGCCTGGTTCGGTTGGAAGTTTTACCTCTATGGCGCCTACCGCAATTATAACTCTTAGTGGTTTAAAAGAAACAGGGCTTGAGTCGAGAGGAAGTAGAATTCGTTATAATATTCTAGTAGCACTTCCGCCAGAAATAGATTCTAAACAATTTAAAGAAGATAATTTTAAAAATTTCATCAAAGAAGATTTAACTCTCTACCATAATACTGAAATTGGGTCTGGTTCGCAACGATTTATCAACAGTACATTTGACTATATGAGCTTACTTGGATTATCCGCATTTTTTTTAGGAAGCATTTCAATTCTAATATCTACCAGAACTCGCTTGAAAGAAAAAACTACTGAAATTGCTGTATTAAAATGTCTTGGAGCTTCTTCTAGGTGGAATATTTCCATATTTTTAAGAGAAATATTTATACTGTCCTTAGTTGGTACAATACTTGGAATTAGTTTCGGATATTTTTTCCAATTTTATATTCCTGATTTAACTGGTTCTGCATTTTTATCGGAAATAGCTCCAAAGTTGACTTTAAAATCATTGGCTTGGGGGATATTCATCGGTATCCTCGTTCCTCTTATCATAGGTTTAGAGTCTATTTTGAAAATTAGTAATCTTAGTCCTCTTCATGCAATTCGTTTAGAATTAAATGAAAAAATTCGATTTCGTTTTTTACCAGATAAATTACAGTTATTAGAAATTATTATAATCTATGTACTTTTCTTTTCGCTTGCAAGTTATGAAACAGAATCTTTCTTAAAAGGTTTTATATTAAGTGGAGTAATACTATTACTCCCTTTTCTATTATTTCTATTTTACCAACTATTTCGTGTTTTGAGCCTCAAACTTCTAAATCTTGGTTTATTTACTAATACATTTAGACTTGTATTAAAAAAAATCAATCAAACTGGAGGTGGTTTAGCTCTTCCGATTATTGGAATTGGATCAGCACTTACCATTTTACTTTTATCTCTAATCATGAAAAACAGTTTGCTTAATCTAAGTGGAACAAATCAAATCGAAAGAAGACCAAATGTATTTGCTATTGATATTCGATCTGAACAACTTCCTATTTTAAAAAATATTCAAAACAAATTTCCATCTAAACAAATCCTAATCGCTCCAATCATAGGAGCAAGACTTTCTGGAATCAACAATAAATCTATCAACAAAGAAGTCACAGAAAAAGATGCGGTAAAACGTGATTGGCGCTCTACTGCAAGAACAAGAGAATACTTTTTATCCTATAGAAATGATTTGTATGACTCAGAAAAAACAATAGAAGGTAGTTTTTGGGAAAACACAGGTGAAGATCAAATTTCTATCGAATATGAGTTCGCTAAAACGTTAGGCGTAAAACTGGGTGATACTTTACAATTTAATGTTCAGGGAATTGAAATTTCTGGAAAAATTACGAATACACGCAGTGTAAATTGGTCAGACATGAAACCAAATTTTGTAGTTCTTTTTTCGCCAGGTACGTTAGAATCAGCTCCTTCTTATTATATGACAGCATTTCTCCTTGAAAGTGCTGATGATAGGTATCAATTTCAAAAAGATCTGATAGCGAGTGCTCCCAATGTCACAGTTATAGATGTGGAAAAAGCAATTCAAAGTTTTACATCTATTTTAGACAAAGTAACAAACATTATAGGACTCATGACTTCTTTTATTATTGTGTCTGCAATGTTACTTTTGATTTCTTCCCTTTATTCGACTAAACGACAAAGAGAAGAAGAGACTTCTCTATTAAGAATAATCGGAGCTACGTCTAGATTTGTAGTTAGAATGTATCTACTAGAAGGAGTTTTCGTCGGAGTGTATTCGTTCTTATGCTCTTTAGTTTTATCACTAGGAGCAAACTATGTATTATCCACATATTTCTTAAATTTACGTTATACGATACCTGTATCAGAGATTTTTATTTTCTTTGTTGTCACAGTTTTAGTGATAGTATTAGTTTATCTTGTAAATTTGTTTGGATTATTTAGGAGACCGGCTAAAGAGTTTTTGAAATCAGTATAGACTATTAACCTTTGTAATTGTCAACGGATGCTCTATGGGTATCACAGAGTCTGTATAATTTACCAGTTATTTTGTTTATTCTTTTTACTGGTTTTTCGCATACTACACATAAACCTTTTGAGCGTCGTTTGTTGAAAATAAACATAACTCGATCTGAACCACTTTGCATATATTTGCTAATTTGAATTCGATAGCCATTTAATAGGTAGTTGCCTATACAAAATTCTGATTCTTTCTGTAAATATTGATTGATTTTATGAAATTCTTGGATTGATATTTTTTGTGGTTCTTTATGCATTTTATACCTTTTAATATCTAGACTAAAAATTTATAAATTAATTTACAGCTAGTGATATTTTTTGTTCGATTGTGGCAAATCTTGCTTAGACTCTTGCGTAAAGCGAATGATTCTCTTTATCCCCTCCTCAAAAATTTCTTCTGGCACGATGAGGCTAATCACAATAAAACAATCTTTTTCTAGATCAAACATATAACCAGGAAACACGTAAGTAATATTATTTTTCAGCAATTTGCAAGCGAATTCTTCATCATCCGAAAATGTGTTTATTTTTAACAATAAATACCATCCTCCATCTGGTAAAAAGAAATCAATTTCGGTATGACTTTTTAATAATTGTTTTACTCTTGTGCAATTTGTGTAGATACGCTCTCGAATTTGAGATTGAATTTTCTCTGCTCCTTCGAGTAATTTTCCTAAACCAAGTTGAACAGGCATATTGACCGATAAAAAACTATCAGCAACAATCTCTAATCCCTCTTTCAGTTGAGCGACAAATTCAGGTTCGCCAGAAAGATACATCCAAGATAGTTTCATTTGTGGTAAAGCTAACGTTTTCGAAATACCATTTAGAAATATACAATTTGCTTTCGTAAATGGTTGGCTTAAATAATATTCTTTATAGTAATCAGAAAAAACTTCATCCACAATTAAAACTAAGTTTTTTTGCTGACATAAATCTACCAGTTTTTTGGAATCACTGACCGTTAGGCGCGAGCCTGTTGGATTATTTGGTTCAACTATTATGATTGCTTTTGTATTCCGATTTATATTTCTTTCAAGAATTTCAAAATCAATTTCCCAAATGAGTTTATTTTGACTTTCTGTTAATCTTGGAACTAAGGAGTAATTTACTGACTTGACGTTTTCCATTACTAGAAGAAAATCATAGAGCGGATAACCAGGTGTAGGCACTAATACTTCAGAGCCAGTATCACAAATTGTTTTCAGTATAAAACTCATTGCTTCCGAAGTTCCAGATGTAAGAAAAAATTGATCCACATCCATTAGTCTTCCTTTTTTTTGATAATAGTCCACTAAAGCCAAACGAGTTTCTTTCAGTCCCTGCGGATCTGGTTTATAGGAAATTATGGATGGATTTATAAATGCTGATTGAATCAAATCCAAATCATACACAAAAAGAGAGGTTGGATTAGAAGAGGTTAAATCTATAAAATTTGGCAAAGTTTTACTTTCAGTCAGAATCTTTGCTAAATCATTTTCTCCTCTTTCAAAATTAAACTTAGAAGATAAGTAATTCATTATTATTCAATCAACAAAAGAAAAACAAAAAGGCATACAAAAAAACACTTTCCACTTTTTGTTTTTTATTCATTCGGTGTATAATGATTGCAAAATAAAATGAGTCTATTTTAATAGCAAACCCAAATGAATTGAAAACTACCTGCGAAAATGCTTCATAGGATTTTGTAATAGTATACTTTTACAAAATTCAATGTGTAATTGAAAAATTGTATTTAAAATTAAGATTTTGAGGAGCATTTATGCGAGTTTTCTTCATCTCAATCCTTTTATCATACTTGTCTTTTAACTTTATCCTAAGCGCTGAGGATGCCAAAAGTGATAGGACTGCTCTTGCCGAAATTTTAAAGAATGCACATATCTCGCAAACAGATATAAAAAATGTATCTAATTTGGAAAAAATGGAATTAGGAGATGATAACCAAATTTCTTACGATCCTGTTTCAGGAAGAATCATAGGATTAAAATTACATCTTACTGAATTCAATGACCTTTCGTTAGTTTCAGCTTTAACTCATTTAAAAGTTTTAATCATTCATGGAAACGAAGAGAACGAACAGATTTCCAATTTGCAAGGTTTAGAAAATTTATCTAATCTCAAAATATTATCTCTAAGAGAACATAAAATTCAAAAAATAAAAGGACTTCAGAGTTTAAAGAACCTCGAAAAATTAGATTTAAGTATGAATCAAATTTCTAAAATCGAAGCAATTGAAAATCTGAAAAATCTAAAAAAACTAGAACTAGGTGACAATAAACTTACTAAAATCGAAAATCTAAATTCTCTTACTTACTTGGAAGAATTATACTTACAAAGAAATCAAATTTTAAAATTAGAGAACATGGAGTTTCTGGCTAATCTTCGTATACTCCATGTTTATGAAAATGAACTTTCCAAAATCGAGAATCTAGAAAATCTCAGGAATTTGGAAGAACTTGAATTAGGAGTTTGTAAATTTCAACGTATCGAAGGACTAACTAATTTAACCAAATTAAAAATCCTAAAACTATGGTACAATAAAATTTCCAAAATAGAAGGACTTGATTCTCTTGCAAATCTTGAAACGTTAGATTTAAGTAATAATAAAATTTCCAAAATTGAAGGGATTGATAATCTTTCCGAAATAAAATTTATCGATCTAACAAATAATAAAATCGCAAACAAAAAATCAGCCCAAAAATATCTAAATCGAAACATAATGATAGAATTGGAATAATTCATGTTAACTTATCTGGGTAATTTGTGAAAATTCCCTGTATTCCTAGCTCTTTCATTTTTTGCATTTCCTTTTTTGTATTAACAGTATAAATTAAAATAGGAATTTTTTCTTCTATTGCTTTTTTGAAAAAATTACTTTTTACTTGCGACTTATGCATGTTAAGTGATACAGCGTGAATTTTTTTTACAAATGAAATTGGATCAAACTTAGAATTTTTAGAATATGGCTCAATTAGAAGGCTAAGTTTTATTTTAGCGGATAATTTGCGTAACCGCAACAATATCTTAGGTTCAAAAGAAGAAATTACGATTTGATGAAATAATTTATACTTTTTAATTAAACGAATAGTTTGAACTTCAATAGAAGAGTCAGAGAGTTTTTTTTCAAAGGCAGAAGATTTAATTTCAATATTCAAATGGACTTTTGATTTTTTAATAAGTGCGAGAACTTCTTCTAGGGAAGGAATTTTTTCATCCAAGTATTTCCTATGCATCCAAGAGCCAGCGTCTAACATTTTCAGTTTGTTAAACAAAGTGTTTTTAACTTTTCCTTTTCCATTTGTAGTTCGTTCTAGAGTATCATCGTGAATTACAACTGGAATTTTATCCTTAGAGAGTGTAATATCTAGCTCAATCATATCTACATTTAACTCAATTGCTTTTTCAAAAGCTAACATTGTATTTTCGGGATATTTGCCGCTAAATCCTCTGTGTGCAATATTTCTCATGAAACCTCCTTAAAAGCTAAAAAGTAGTTTATTTTAAATCCTATTCATTACAAGCATATCTAATAATCAATAAAGGAAATTTTATGACCCCCGATAAAGTTTTTAAAATCGCAAATAGTATTGCACTTGTTCCTTGGTTATTTATTGCATTTGCGCCTAGATGAAATTTTACCGAGAAAATAATTAAAAATGTATACAAACAAACTTAATATATTCGTTCTACTTTTTTTTATAGTGGCTAATTCTATTTTTGCGGAGAAGGTAGTTACGACTAAGGATGATTTGCCAGATGCTTACTTTGGATTAAAAGTCGGTGCTGTAGTCTCTCCTTCTTTTGGATATAGACTTCGTGATTCGTCATCAGGAATTTCCAATGCAAAAAAAGATGATAGAACTGGCTTTTCCATGCCCTGGACTTTGTTTATGGTGAGTAAAGAATGGGAAGATAAAAAAATTACAGTTGAGTTCTGGGGCGAAATTTTACGTTCAAGTGTAATTACTTCCGATACAACTGCGGATAATGCTAATAAAGCGAATGCGTATCTACTTGGAATTCGACGAGCAAGTGTAAAAAAAAATATAGAATATGGAATGTTTAACTTTTCCTTTATCTTTGGCATCCATGAACTTCCCCATGTATACACTCAATGGAATGGCTATTGGAAATGGCGTTATGTCGACAGATCCCCGATGGAATCTTTGGGATTTTCTCCACAAGCGGCTGATTTAGGAGCCTCCTTTCTTATGCAGGTGAAAAGTTTTAATCTTCATGTAGGAATTGTGAATGGAGAAGGGTATAGAGACTTACAAAATTCTACCTCAAGCGGATATGATGCTGTTAGCCGCTTTTCCTTTGAACCTCAGTTGAATAAATTAAAAATGGGTTTTCATCTATTGGGTAGAGCGGGTAACGTTATGGGAGTGGCAGGAGATGAATGTAAGGAAGGAAAAACATCCTGTCTTCCATCTGATAATAATGTTTTAACAAGAAGAGAACGAGAATTGAGAGCACAATATAGTGAGTCTATGGGTGGAGAATTTACACTTTTGTTTGACAAGTATATTAATTTGGGAGTAGGAGTTCTCTGGAAAAAACAATATAGAGGAAAAATTTTTGATAGATTAAATCCTAATTTACTTCCAACGTATGAGTCTGACTTAAAAGATAGGGCATTTTATGGCTGGTTGGGATTTGGCTATTCAGATTTTCAAATTGTATTTCGGGGAGAAACTGGTCGCGGGGTAAATGGCGTATTTACCCCAACTGTGAATGCGGACAAATCGCGCTTTACAAGAAAAAGCATTTTCATTGAATATATGTATAGTGACACGGTCAGATTTTCAATAGGTGGAATAGAACTTATTCAATTTGACAGAGAAGGTTTGAGACGTAAAGATTATGTGGATATGAATGGAGAATCTTCAAATAAAACTTCTTATGATAACCAATTTTACACTGGTATAAACCAAGGAATTGTTTCTTACTCCAATCGAGATAGACAGTTATTTATAAAATCAACAATAGACTTTTAGGATAGTAAATTATGAAATTAAATAGATCAGAATTTTTAGGAAAAGTAGCATTGGGGGTAACAGCCGTAAGCTCTTTAGGACAAGTTTTTGCTCAAACACCAGGGCAGAAAAATTCTTTAATAAAAAAAGTTACGATAGTTGGCGCAGGATTATCAGGATTATACTCTGCTTACCTTTTAAAAAATGCAGGATATGAAGTAAATGTAGTAGAAGCAAAAAATCGAATTGGTGGAAGATTACTTACTGTTTTTGATGAGGATACCCAGTTAGCCGCAGATTTAGGTGGAGAGTGGATTCAGGAAAATCATTTCACAATTAAGAGTCTCTGCAAGGAATTGGGAATTGAATTAAAAACGTATCCGATTATGAAAGATGTTTTAATTGGAGATAACTTAATTGAGTCCAATCTTGTAAAAGTAAACTTTGAAACAAGAGAGATTATTAAACGTGTTCTTTCTCTTTATGAAAAAATGTCAAATGAGAAAAAACAAAGTTTAGACAAATTAGATATTTATTCTTTTTTGAAATACCAAGGAGTCAGCGAAAGCGAACTTTACCTTCTTGATATGAAATATAGTGTTCTATTTGGAGAAAGTATTCGCACTATTTCGGCAGAAAAAGCAATCAGTGCATTTGAAATTCACGAAAATGGATTTCCGTTTCAATACAAAATCCAATCTGGATCAGAAAGACTCATTGATACATTAAAGAATAAATTGAAAGGAGTAAGTTTTATTATTGCTGACCCTGTTGTTTCTGTCGAAGATGCGGATAATATCGTTAAGCTGAAAACTAAATCAGGAAGAGAAATTGAATCCGATGTTTGTATATTTGCAATTCCTTCTAATCAATTAAACACGATTAAATTTTCCCCAGACCTTCCAAAGGATAAAAAATTAGCTCTTCTTCAGTTACGAATGAGTAGAATGACAAAGGCTGCTGTTGTATACAAAGGAACAGATTATCTAAGAGACAAACTTTATGTCCAAGGGGATGGAATTTTTCAAAGTATTTATTCTAATGCAAACAAAAACAAAAGTTTAAACAAGGGGATACTCAGTGTAATTTCCACAGGAGATCGTTCGGAAGTAATATCAAGAATTTCTTCTGAAAATTTGAATCCATTTTTTAAGAATAATCTAGATTCAATCGAATTACTCTCTACATTAAAATTAGAAAGAATCCATCTAAACGTATGGCAAAATGAACCATTCATAGAAGGGGCTACTTCCGTTTATTCGCCAGGAACCTATGAAGTAAAATCTATTTTAGCTCGTAAACATGGACGAATTCACTTTGCGGGTGAATACCTCGGAAATCACAATGGAACGATGGAAGCAGCACTTTTATCAGCAATCGAAACTGTGAATAGTTTATGAAGTATTTAGGGATTTTTCTTGTTTTTCCCTTTTGTAAATAAATCAGCAGTATACTTTTCGTATAACTCAAACAGAAATTCCATACGTTTTGCTTCACTCTCGAACGGCTTAGAGCGATAAGCCGCATCAACTGCTTTATCTAGTTCTTGGTGTGCTTTGACAAGTTTGGGTGGCATAGTCGTCGGATCGTATAAATCAGCAAGAGAACTATTTGGAAACTCCAATCGAATATTTAATACTTGTTGTGCGCAAGTCTCAATGTTCTTAATTTGCTTCTCGGTTGGATTTAGAGGCCACGGATAATTATTGTAGACAATTTCATTTGAATATCGGTAGCGACTTTCTAATCGACCACAAACAGATCTAACCCATGCCATGTGCATAATTGATTGTAGTATTCCAAAATGATAATGAGTAGCCATTGGAATTAAACTGGCTGAATTATTTGCGATCTCATTTTTTTCAAAAAAACCAAAGGGAATATATTTTCGATTCTCTGAGGAAGTTAATGGTATAAAAATATATCTAGAGTCAGGCTGTCTAATTTCTCCAAAGAGTTGCGGATACTCGGCTAATTTTTTTGTAGCATCACGATCACTTTCCATTCGTATTTTTTTAACTGCCTCTACTCGTTTCATTACTTCTTTTAATTCTCTTAACTCTTTAGGCTCAGCATCTTTTAACCAAAGACACCATCGTTTTTTTCCATTTAAAAATTCTTTAGTGCTTAATATTGGTTTTACAAATTTTTTTGCATTAGGCTCTACTTTTAAAAATTCGTTTTTTTCTTCATCAGTAAATAAGAAGTAACCACCATCATTCGGCATACTACCAAAAGAAATTTCTGGAACAGTAGAAATAGGAGTATTTCTTTTCAAAATAACAAAATCTTTCCCCTCCACTAGGTAGGGATTAATATTCTTTACAAAAATTTCATGAGGATCTGCGTTAATATCCTCATATTCAAAAATTTTTTTATTGGGAATATCTAAATTAGTAAATCCGATTATGACTACATGGACTGCCGCATTTCCTTTTGCTTCATTACTCCATTTAAATGTTCGATGAGCAAAATGAATTTTGATTTTATATTTGCTAAATAGTTCATTCCAAAGAATTCCTACTTGCTCACCTTGAGCAACTGAATTAGTAGAAACAAAAGCCACTTTGATTGTCGTATTTTGGATGTATTGTGCAGATTTTAAATACCAACAGGCAACATAATCCAAAACCCCTGCACCTTTTAACTCTTTAAATACAAATTCTAAATCTTCTTTTTGTCTTTGATTCTGCAATTGTTTTCCAACAAAAGGAGGATTCCCAAGAATATACGCATAATCCTCTCTTACCGCTTCCACTTTACCGGCTACTTCCTTTTTACCCATATCGTAAAAATAAGTTTCGATGATTCGTGGTCTAATCAAAGTTGCCCAATCAGTTTGCAATGCATTAGCATGTAAAATATTTGCCGCTTTTTGAAGTGGAAGTCTTAGAAAGTAAATTCCAAATTCTGCACTGAGTCTTTGGTTCATCTGGTGGTCTATTAGCCACATAGCAACTTCTGCAATTCTTGCAGGAAATTCTTCGATTTCGATTCCATACATTTGGTCTACGTCTAAAAGTGCTACGTTTTTGATATTCGTAAACATTTCCTTTCGACTCAGAACTTTTAAAATTTCAATTTCTAAAATTCGTAATTCTCTGTATGTGATTACTAAGAAGTTGCCGCAACCGCAAGCAGGATCTAGGAATTTTAAATTGCCTAATTTTTTGTGAAAATCTATCAGCTTATTTCGATTACCCTTAACTGACTCAAACTCTTCATATAATTCATCTAGAAAAAGTGGTTCAATTAGTTTTAGAATATTTTTTTCACTAGTATAATGTGCACCTAAATTTCTACGCTCTTCCTTATTCATTACCGCTTGGAACATAGAACCAAAGATAGCTGGAGAAATTAAGCTCCAATCTAAATAACAGCTCTCAAGTAAAGCATTTCGCATTTTAGAATCGAAGCTAGCAATTGGTAAAACTTCTTCGAATAATTTTCCGTTTACATACGGAAATTTATTTAATTGTTCATCCAGATTTTTAAACCGTTTTTCCGGTGGAGTGTTCAATACCTGAAAGATTTCTTGCAGTTTTCCTGCTAAATCGGAACCATCTTCACTTGTTCTTTGCTCAATATAATCCTGGAATAATTGTTTTTCAAAAATGGTTGTATCTTCTGCGAATAAGCAGAATAATACTCTCACTAAGTAAACTTCTAGCGGATGCCCTTCGTATCCGATTTCTTTTAGTCTGTCATGGAGTTTCCCCATTAGTTCAGCGGCTTTTATGTTTACAGGGTCTTGGTCTTCGTAGGTTTTTTGTTCGTAACCTGCAATAAATCCGAAGTGTTGAATATTTGTCACAAGGTCTTTCAAGAGAAATTCAATTGTCTTTTCTTCTTCTAAATCATACAGCCGAAAAGTGGCAAAATTAGAAACTAATATGTATTTGGGAATTTCTTCTGATTTTAATTTTTGTGTATATTCTTTGGCTTGGATGAAAGCTTTATCTAAATCTTTTCCTTTGCTCTTCATCTCCACGAGCATCATACTTTTCCAGAAAAGGTCAATGTAGCCATCATGCTCATTTAACTTTTTAACTTTATGTTCAAAGGTAGCAATCTTTCTTCGGCTAATACCAAATACAGAAAAAAATGCTTCGAGAAATGGTTT
The DNA here is from genome assembly GCA_002333425.1 of Leptospiraceae bacterium UBA2033. Taxonomy (GTDB): domain Bacteria; phylum Spirochaetota; class Leptospiria; order Leptospirales; family Leptospiraceae; genus UBA2033. The sequence continues at coordinate 9,812 of DDBL01000118.1, read as the reverse complement.
TGCTTCCGCATCTTCACTTTCCGTATTTTCCCATTCTTTGGAAAAAGTTACTGCTCGTTCTTTGATTTCATTCCAGCTAAGTGCCATAGCCTTACAAGTTGCGGTTAATGGATAGAATCGTCAATGATTTAATCGGTGTTCATCGTCTTAATCGGTGGTAATTCTTTTTTCTTAACCTCTCTTAATCCCAAGCTTTGCACGAACGCGGTCTATAACTGGAGCTGCGGCAGAATGAGCTTTGCCGGAACCTTTTCGTAAGAGTTCTGCCACATAATCAGGATTAGCCACAAGTTCCTCTCGCTTTTGGCGATAAGGAGCAAAGTAGTCCATGATAGTTGAGAATAATTCTTTTTTGACGTCGCCGTAACGAAGCCCGGGAGTTTCAAATCGAGTACGAAGAGTTTTTAAATCGGTTTCATTTAGAAAAAGTTTGTAGATAGAAAATATCACGCTTTTATCTGGATCCTTTGGCTCGTCAATACCGGCAGAATCAGAGACGATAGACATAACGGATTTTCGAATGGCAGATTCTTTGTCAAAAAAATTGATCGTATTGCCGTAAGATTTGGACATTTTTGCGCCGTCCGTTCCGGGTATAATGGCAGTATCCTCATCTATCTCCGGCTCAGGAATTAAAAATGTGCTTCCAAAATCGTGATTAAATTTATTTGCAATGTCTCTTGTAAATTCTAAATGTTGTTTTTGATCTTTGCCGACTGGAACACGCTGAGTATCATACAGCAAAATATCAGCAGCCATTAAAATTGGATAAAAAAACAAACCACCCGTAGGATTAATACCCTTAGCCGTTTTGTCTTTATAAGAGTGTGCCAGATGTAATTGGTTTACATTGATACACATACTCAAATACCAGGTAAGCTCGGTTACAAGCGGCACATCGGACTGAACCCAGAAAGTGGATTTTTCTGGGTCTATTCCTAGTGCGAGAAAATCACAAACTGCATCGAATGTATTATCTTGTAATGCTTCTTTTGATTTGAAAGTTGTGAGTGAATGAAGATTAGCCACAAAACAAAATAGATCATGGTCTTTTTGGTAACGAATCATTTTTTCCATTACAGAAAAATAATTTCCTAAATGAAGTTTGCCCGATGGTTGTACGCCGGTTAGAATTCTCACATTAATCTTCCTTTGTTAGTGTATATGGTTTTGAGGTTAATCGTTCGTAGTCGGCGTAGAGTTTTTGTAATTCAATTTCGTTTCTAGCACTTTGTCCTAATTTGGAAAGTAGAGCACCATCTTTAAATATCACCGCATAATTATAAAGAAGTCTAGTCATTTCAAACAAAACCTGAAACACTGTTTTTCCGGCTAATCTATTTTGCGAAACCAAACGTCCTTCGGAAAATGGAATGAATCTTTGCATGATCTTGATTTCTTCGATTACCTTTTCTTTCGTTCCAAGCGTTTTCTCATTCACTGTTCCGTTTTCTTCATAACTCTGAGCGAGCATGTGATTTTCAATTACAGTTGTCATTTTGGTTGCAAATTTGTGAAAGAAGTCTGACGCATCAGTCAAAAGTTTTAACAATTGTGTTTCAATTTGATCTTGTGTTCCCTTTGTAAGATGTTCTCCATAATTTTGAAAACTATATTGAAAGCTTGGAAACTTACGATTGAAACTATCTAAAGTGCGGAGAATATTATTTATCCTGTCGACCTCTGGGAAAAATAATCCGATTTGCATGATGAGAACATCTTTGACTTGATTTAAGTCTAGTTTAATGTAACCTTCCACCAAAGGTATATAATTACTTTGTAAGTCGCGACAAACTAACTGCAAAAGTTTATGCGGAGTATTCTTAAAATTTGATTTGAGAACATCGGTCTGCATATTCTCCGCAAAATAATGAGAAACATAGTCGTCGATGATCTGATTTAAAAATTCAAAAGAAAGTTTTCCACCCTCTCCAAAAGAAAAATAATTTTTCTTTAAAAAATCTAACTCATCTTTAATATTTAATTTGGCTTGGATGTCATTAGAAAGTTTGGCAGTGGCTAATTCTATTTGTTTTGTTACCTCAGCAGTTGCATTGAATCTTCTTTCGTCTATCACTGAAACGTTTAGAGTTTTTTCAAGTTCTGTCCAAGGAATTAATTTTTTAGTCATTACCACATGGAAAGCGACTATCGCATCTGTAAGGGATGGTTTACGAGTTTCTAGAGACAAACCATAATTTAACCCTGAAAGTATAGATTCAATCTTAGGATATAATTTTGCTTCTGATTTAATTAAAGCTGGAACTTTATCTAAAATAATATCTTTTGTGTCTGGACGATTTAAGATTCGCGCATAATACATTTGCATTTTCGTGGATCGACCAAGAAATACTTCTGCCGAAATTTCATCTCTAAAAAGACTATCCAAAGAAATAAACGCATTGAAAAAACGATTGTAATTTAAAACAACATTGTAAACTAATGGAGTCCAAATTCTCCAACCAATTTGTTCGGAATACTTGAGCGCTTGGATCGTGCTTATAATCTCATCTTCTTTCAGAGAACGAAAAATTTTTTCTACGTTCTTTGATATTGTGGGTTTACGAGCGAATAGCCCCAATTCGAGTGTGCGAGTCTCTTTTGCAAACTTGGCGATATTGTTTCCACTACCAAAAAGTTTGTCCATGAATCCACCTGAACTATCTGTAACAGTTGGAATTTGAGCAGATGTTTGGTTCTTGGGAACCATTGGTTTTGTTGGAGTTCCTACACCGGCAGCCATGGATGTAGGCTTAGAAGATTCAGGTTTACTTTCCGTCTGAGGAAGCTCCTCTTTGATTCTCTCCTTTCTTTCCTGCTCCTCATCTATCTTCTTGATTAAATCAATTCGAATAAACACATCATTGGAGCGAGTAATCGCATCATCAATTAACTGCTGGTGCTCGGGAGAACGCTTCTTGCGATACAAAGAGGCGAAGATTTTATGCGCTTCTGTTCTGGATGCTGGATTCAAATTATTCCCTCTGATTCAAAGGATTCTCAACAATTTGAGCATTGGCAGGCGGATGAAAATTAAATATGCTAGAAGAAAGTCCAATATTGGTCTGAACTCCTGAAAATGTAATGTCCATAAAATCAGATCTGCCTTTTGCTTTCAGTTTGAGAGACTTTATTATATTATTCGGCGTAACGCTGACAATAATTTCCTCATAATATTTATTATCGGATTTTAGTTTCAAGACTTTTCCTGTAGCTGTAACACTTTCATACCCAGAAAGTAAACCCCCAATTCCACCTGTCATTCCCTTTAAATCCTGCTTCCCCGCAATCCCACGCGCAGGGGAATAAATCCATAGGAATCTTCCATTTCCCGAAAGAATTCGACCATCAGAAAATTTTACATTTAAACTGCCAGGACGTTTGTAAGAAATGGAACCAGATAAACCATCTATTGATATGTTCGCCCGAAAACTCTCAAAACTATTCATCGTTCCAACAATGCTACCCAAAAGCTCCTCCCCAGACTCCGCAAAGAGCTGAAAATTGAAAAATAGAGCAAATAAAAAGGCGAGAAATTTCATTTTTTCAACGTACACGCTTAGGGGTTATACTACAATTAATATTTTCCCAACCAAATGCCCCAATACTATGAGTTTATCGAAATCAAAAAGAATACTACTTGACAAATGTAAACATAATTTGAAGGTGAAGGAATGCAAAACTTAACACCTAACGGTCAAAATCTAGTAAACAGAATCTGCTCAAAATACAATCTGAGCTACAACGCAGTCTTACATATGTTAATCGCTGTAAACAATGGAAGCGGAAGTATGGCTCAATTCAACTGTCCAGAGCTCGGCGGCGGCGGTCAATGGATGAGAGGCGGAATGGTGATGGTTGGCGACATGTTCAACAACGGACTGAAGAATACAGTGGATAACCTCTGTAACGAACTTGCAAGCGCTCTCGCAAACACTCAAATTTTTGAAGTCATCACTTCAGGTCCTTATGCAACGAACTGGTATCCGTCCGAATTAGGAAATCCTTCCTCTAGCGGTTCACAGAATAATATCCGTTATGCGGTGTTTCCCCAAACTCGCAGACTGGCAATCGACTACAATGGCTCCGTCACCATCTACGATACTCTTGACCACAACATAGGCGGTGTAAGCCAACAACAAGGCGGAGATGCATCACTCACTTTCAGCAGTCAATACGGAACCATTTTCGTAAATAGCCTTCCCCGTATTTCAGGTCCAGGCGTAAATCAACAACAGGCTAATTTCATTAATCCCCCACCTACCAACCAATTCATCGAACAACCTCAGCCCAACTTCACCCAACCAATTCCAACACAAAACTACCAGCCACCAACCAACCCAAATTCAGAAGGCGTTCTCGAACTTTTAGAAAAGTTAGGCAAACTCCACGAAGCCGGTGTTCTAACCGAAGCAGAATTTAACGCCAAAAAAACAGATCTTCTCAACAGGCTTTAGACAAAAAACTTGTAAATCCTTTCTGGGCAGTCCGGTTAGCTTATTCATTTTTCCCTATCAGAAATATCTTTTCTTTCTCAGTAAATATTTTCGCATTACGAATAAGCTAACCGTCGCGCTCGCCCTTCTCATCAATAAATTGCAGTCTTCCGCCTATCGTTATCTTCTTGTAAGAAAATATGTTTCCTACTGTATGCAATTTATTGATGCCAGGTTGATCGCTACTGCTCGTTATTGCCCCACCTTTTTCCCTTGTTGCGGTTTATGCGCGTATAGCTCCGCCTCGGTCTTTATTGTTTTTTTGTTTGCCTTTTCATTTTTTGTGGTCTTTCTGTTCTTTTGTTAAATCTTTACGTGATATCCTCGTGCAAATGTAAATGAAAACCTATCTAGTGTATAAAAAACCTTCAGTTCTAAGTTAGTGACCATAGGAACTATTTTTTTCAACCCAGCTTCTACGAGACAGTGCCACATATTCGCTAGATCTAGTTTTAAAAGAAAGACAAACATCCAACATCGAGATTTGCCAAAAATGAGAGCCAGCTCCCCTAGTTCTATCCAGTCTTGATTTTTCGGTTTAAAGCTAACTTTTTTTAAATCAAGATGACGTTCTTGGTAAGAGGTTTTCAGTTTTTCAGGCTCGGGAATCATACCGGAGTGGGTAATGGTTCTAAATCTTCGAAGTAAGCTATGGAGGTAGAGGGCAGTATTGCCCTTGTGCTTTTTCGTTTTTAGACGGAAGTCTGCATACATAGAATCTGGAATTAGAAGAGTGGAGGCGCTATTTTCTTCAAGGTTGATATTTTTTCTTACGAATTCATTTTTATTTAGAAAGGTAATCATACTAATATTAGGTTCAAAAAAGAAAACATGTGCGAAAAAAAGTAGACTTTTTATAAAAAAAGTGGAAGTTTATTTTGCTCGGTAGTTCAATTTAACTGCCGCAGATGTAATAAAAATTAAAATTTTGAGAATAGTTTGAGCGGTTAATAGTAATTTGTCGAAATAAGGTAAAATTTTTAGATTTAGTTTTGTAAAAGTTGTAAGTTGTTCAATTATTCTACAAATCCTTAAAAAAATTTGAGGCTAAGAGTAATAAGGCGGTTTAATTTTTTTTGTGGACTTGAAGAATATTAATGGTGGGATGAAATAGTCCAGATTTTAAATCAAGGAGCAAAATAAGGATTTTTCCGACTTGACTGAAAGGATTGTGCGATAGAGTTTGAATTCAACTTTATTTTTACAAACCGTTATTGGAAAACTTCATGTCAGACCAAACTTTACTAGATGTATTTTCACGTGCCGCAGTCTCTTACCCTAAACAATTTTTTCACACAAAAGACAGACATAAATACTATCGTTCCACATCCTTCGCAGAATTACATCGTCGTGCCAAACTAGTTGCACTTGAGTTAATTTCTCTGGGTGTCAATATGGGGGATAACGTAGCAGTAATCGCTGACAACCGACAAGAATGGCTCATCACTGATATGGCAATTCAGATCGCCGGCGGAGTTTGTGTTCCTCGTGGGAGTGATTCCAGTGCAAATGAAATACGTTATATCCTAGAGCACTGTGGAGCAAAGATTGTTTTCATTGAGCATCTACGACTTTATAAAAAAATTGCAGAAATACTTTCCGAGTTAAAGGTAAAAGTTTTTGTATTAGATCCAGAATTTCCAAAAGATACTTTGGCAAAATTCCAAGGGCAAACTTTGTTTGACTTGATAACAAATGCAAAGCCTCTCACCAATGAAACAGAAAATATTCTTTATCAAATTCGTTGTAAAATTAGCGGCAAAGACCCATTTACCATCATCTACACTTCAGGAACTACGGGTAATCCAAAAGGAGTAGTTTTAACACACTCTAATATGTTATACCAACTAAGTATTGTTCCTAATTTAATTCAGTTGGAGCAAACAGATCGTATCCTCTCCATTCTTCCGATTTGGCATATTTTTGAACGACTGATGTTGTATTGTACGATTCATGGTGGGGCTAATCTATATTACACCAGCACAAAAGATTTAATGGAAGATTTTATTCGAGTAAAACCAACTCTTATGGCTTCTGCCCCACGACTCTGGGAAACCATTTACCAAAGACTAAGAGAACGTGTAGACAAAACAGAAGCTTTAAACCGCGAATTATTTGATTTATCTTATGATATTAAAAAAGGATTACACGAAGCAAATAACACGATTCAGAATACTTTTCAGCAGGTAATGGATAACGGGATTTTTTCGTTTCTCCCAGAACTTCCTGAAGTATTTGGTGATTTGTTTAAATCATTCGCCACAAAAGCGGCTTTAACTTTTCCAGATATGTATTTAGATCCAATCTTTTTAATGAGAGTTAGGGCGATGTTAGGCGGAGAATTACGCGGAACTATTTCCGGCGGGGGAGCTTTGCCTCGGCACATTGACGAATTTTTTAATGCCATTGGAATTCCTGTTTATGAAGGATACGGAATGACAGAATGTTCACCAGTGATTGCAATGCGCTCTATTTCCAATGTTCAAGTAGGCACTGTAGGAAAGATAGTGGATGGGACTTTAGTAGAAATTCGTTCTGAGGATAATAAAGTTTTACCACAAGGAAGTATTGGAGTTATTTGGGTAAAAGGACCCGGTGTAACAAGCGGTTACTATAAAAATGCCTCTGCCACGGAAAATGTGTTAAAAGATGGCTGGCTCAATACAGGCGATCTAGGGAGAATTGATGAAAACGGAAACTTGAGCATTCGCGGTCGAGCTAAGGATACTATCGTATTAATGGGCGGAGAAAATATCGAACCTGTTCCGATTGAAACATTACTTACACAACACCCGTTAATCGAACAAGCAGTTGTAGTCGGACAGGACAAAAAAAATCTAGGTGTATTAATCTGGCCTTCTTACGAAAGACTAGAAGATGCCGGTTATGCGGTAGATGAATTTGACCCTAATTGTAATTTGAATGCGAAACAGGAGATAATCCATCTTTTCCGCGGAGTTTTATCTGAAATAGTAAATGAAAAAAATGGTTTTAAATCTTTTGAACATGTAAGCCATATTCGTTTTCTTCCGAAGAAATTGCTCGTAGGACAAGAACTAACCAACTTACAAAAAATCAAACGAAATGTAGTTCATTCTAAATACGAACAATTAATTGAATCTATGTACCAAGGTCACCACCATGCACACCATAAATAAAGAAAAACTAGAACTCACCACATCCGACATGTGGAAAATCGCTCTTTACCACTACCACGGTCATAAGATCACAAGAAAAATTCCTGTTCTCCTAGTTCACGGAATCGCCTCTGACAGCACAGCTTGGGATATGGGAATTCCTGAATATAGTTTTGCTCCTTGGCTTGCCGAACAAGGTTTTGACGTGTATTCGATTGACTTACGTGGTCGTTCTGGAAGTGACGGTCCTCATACTGGACGAGGCAATCAATGGTCTATTGACGATTATCTGCTCTGCGATTTACCTTGTGCTGTAGAATACATTTTAGAAACAACAGGAAGTAAAAATCTACACTGGGTTGGACATAGCCTCGGTGGAATTTTAGGTTTTTTCTATCAAATTCGGCACAAAGCGGCTAATCTAAAAAGCCTCACTGGATTTGCAACAGCGTTAACTTACTCTTATTCTACCATCAACCATTTTAGAACTTGGCTAGATTACATCACTGTTCTTCCTTATTTTCCTGTGGACACATTCTGGCGACCTCTCAAACTTTTTCTAAATGAAAACACTCCCTGGAATCGGTTTCTCTGGCATCCCGATAATCTAGATACACGCGTGAAAGAAGCTATTATGGATCAAACCGTTCAAAGAATTGCCGTCCTCGAATGGAANNGCTGGCGACAAAGACTGGGTATGCGCTCTAGAAGGAATTGAGTGGACTACAACTAATTTAAAATGCCGCAACCGCCACATGGTATTCGGCAAAGAATACGGTAGCAAGACAAGTTACGGTCACATGGATATTCTCTGCGGAATCAACGCTCCCACAGAGACTTGGCCTGCCGCACTTGATTGGATAGTGGCTAACGAGGATTAGACTCAAACTGTTCTAAGATAGCCAGTTTTCGATTTTGAGTTCTTTGATTCTTTTAAATTCTTTTTCGTTATTTGTAACTAAGACTAGATCTCTTGAAATCGCTTGAGAGGCAATGAGAATATCGTAAGGACCAATCATCTCTCCCTTTTTCTCCAAGCGGTTTCTTATAGCTGCTGCTATCATACTATCTGACGTATCAAAAGGAAGAATATTTAAATACCCTAAAAACTCTTCTAGTATCTGAACATTTTTTTCTAATTTTTGGCTTTTTTCGACTCCATATCTTAATTCGAAATCAGTGATGGATGAAATGGAAATATTTTCTAAATTTACTTTCTTAAATTTTTTATAAACCGATTCTGGTCTTTTGTTAATAATATAAATGCATATATTTGTATCTAAGAGATACTGACTCATAGAGAATCGCGTTTATCAGAAAACTTAGGCTGGTTTCTTTCTATTTTAAAATCTTTAGAAAACAGACTAAGCGAATTCCAAAGCCGATCTACTGCATCATCGATTGGAGTTAAGATAATATTATTCCCCTCTCTTCGAATATAAACTTCCTTGCCTTTAAATCTGAATTCCTTAGGAAGTCGAATTGCCTGACTATCACCATTTTTAAATAATTTTGCTCGATTCATATATATACCTTAATATATATATTTTTTTTGTCAAGCATTCAGAGTATTTTAGCCCCAATTAGGTCAATTTTTAAGTCTTCCTGTTTTAATATAAATTCAGAAATTTCCCAACCTCCTTTCTCTTTTACAGAAACATTCATAGCGATTCCAGAAGTATCAAAATAAATTTCCGAACTATCTTTCAAAATTTTTTTCTGGATTTATAGAATAAAGTAGGAAGTGATCGAAAGAAATTTCCATATTCTATTTTTCTAAAAGCACTTTCAAATTATTCAAACTTTCATCCATGTTCTGCTCAATCTTCTTTTGATTGCCTAGACAAACATTTACAATGAAGCTTATGACAGTCATAGGAAACTGCATAGTATCCGACATTCCAAGAACCACTTTGGTTTGATCTTCATTTACAGATTCGGTTGTGACGTAAGATTTGAATTTACCTTCGAATGGTTTTTTGAAGCGAATCTCAGTGTCTAACCTCAACCCATCAACTATATTTAGAATTTCTTGTTCTGCAGTTCCTACTTCTTCGTGGTTACTTTCCCAAGAAGAAATAAAACCAACCATTCCGTCAGTTCCTTTGAATTCTTTTTTCATAGCTGGATCTTTCTTTGACCAAGCATTCCACTGTTCGTGATTCTTTAAAAATTTCAA
>DDBL01000144.1:41146-44200 GCA_002333425.1 Leptospiraceae bacterium UBA2033 | reverse complement strand
GCTACGTCTCTACGTTTACGTTTTTACGGCACAGGTCTCTACAATCCCTTTTCTCTTTTGTTGTCTGCTCTTCTGTCTAAGATTTCTGGGTCGATGAGATTGATTTTATTTTTTACTTTTTTGGTGAGTTCGGAATTGATTTGTCCTGGAAATGTATCTAAAATCGTAAGTCCGATATGCAAGATGCGGCAGTTGAGCTTGAATTTTAATTCTGGTTTTTCTGTGTTTAGATTTGATTCAAGGCGCATCATTTCTAGGAAAAGTTGGTTTACATCTTCGCGGTTGTAGTCGCGGATTTCTGTGATGAAATGTTTTTCGAGACAATAGACGGGAAGGATTTCTCGAATCTCTTCTTGCGATTCAAATTGTTCTCCAAGTTGCATNNACGACTTCGGGAGTGATCGCCCAAATGGTAAAGACATTCGGCTTCGTAGTATAAATTTTGCATCGACACGTCTTGGAATTTTTTAGAATATTCGAGGATATCGCGCGCGTTTTTATAATCTCCAATTCGGATGAGACACATCGCAAGATTGGAAAGAACATTTTTATCAAGACCATGCATTCCTTCTTTTTGGTACGCAATTCTAAATTGAGTAGAGGCTTCGCTTAGAATACAAAATGTGAGAGATTCGTAGGTTTCATTTTTGGGGAAATTTCGTTTGGTGATTTCGGTTACGAATTGGTTGAACATTTCAACTAGGAGGTTTCCGCGGTCTTTGCCTTCGCGGGTGGCGAGAATCGTTTCGATTCGGTTGTCCCAATAGCTGGATATATAATACCCAGCTATGAACTCTTGGTTATTTGGGTCAATGTCTAATAGTTCAAAGAAGATTCGTTTTGCGTTTTCAAATTCCCCTTCTTTTAACTTAAAATTACCTTCTTCAAACTTTACTAACATCTACCTCATTGTTTTTGAATGTGCAGCCTTTTTATCGTGAAAACGATTTAGCTGACGCTCAATTTTATCCTCTAGCCCGTCAATGCAGGCGTAAATATCTTTATTAATACTATGTGCATTAAAACTTGATTGGTCGCCACGTACATTCATATTTGTATGAATCTCCCCGTGTACCATATGAAAAGACACATCGCATGAAGTTATTTTATGTAAATACTTATTAATTCTTTCAAGCTTTTTTGTTGCGTATTCTTCTGCTGCTGCTGAGTGATCCAGATGTTTCCAAGTATATTTGATTTTCATAGTTCCAATCTCCTGCTTTAAGCTAATACTATTTTCACACTTGTATAATTTTATAGTCAAGTACTATCGAAATTTTTCTCTATTTATTCAAAAAAAGTACACAAAAAGAAATTAAATATTAACGTATTTTCTAGAATTCTTCTAAAATATTTTTTTAAAATTCTGTATTTTTTTTGCCAATGGTTTTTTTATGAGAGTCTAAAATTTTCTATCTAAGTTAATTATTTATTGCTTAAATGCTAATTTTTGAATTTAGCGCGTAATAAACATTATCCCACATCAATTACAAACCAATGTGCTTTGCCTGATTCAAGTCGAACAAACATTCCTCTTATTAACACTTCCTTTTCACGAGTATAGGATTCTCCGGTTAAAATATCTTTTAAGACCAATTCATTTTTACTAGAAAGTTTGATGAATTCGAGAATACTCTCTGTTAGGTGCATTGCTCCCAATATTTCGTGAGAATAAGAATTAAAAATTAAAATTTCTAGTTGTTTGTTATCTCGATTTAGAATGGATCTTACAATACAATTTTTTACAGAGTATTCTTCGCCGTAAGACTTTAATTCAAAAATTTCTAAATCTAAATTTTGATTTTGTCGTTTCTGAATTATACTAAAAGCTCTATCATAAAAATTCTCTGAGAGAAAATCTTTCTCTTCTTTGGGGCTACGGGCTAACTGGACAGGAATTTTGATTTTTCGTCCTTCTCTTTGTCCTTGGTGATAAAGTATACTTCCAGGTAAAAAACAAAGTAAAGCAAAATCAGAATTCGCATACTCTCCAAATGTGAATGTTGCTCTTTCTTCGTCATGATTTTCGATAAAACGAAGAGAATGATTTTGGTAATCCTCTGTTGCTTCTAGGTGCAGTCGAATTCCTTCTCCATCTCGATACTTTAATCTGTCGTATAACGTTTTGTCGTAAGTATAATCAAATCCTAATTGTTGTAAATCATACTCTCTGTTCCAATAAACCTCTGCAATGAATAGAAAATCTGGACGGAATTCTTTTATGTTTGTGATTAATTCTTTCCAGTAGGATAATGCGCGTATGCCGTGAGTTCGCTCGAATACATCTTCTAAAGGAAGCATTGCCATATCACATCTAAACCCGTCACAAACGTCAGCTAATTCTAAAAGCAACTTTGTATGAAGTGTAAGAGTTGTAGGATTAGAAAAATCCCACTGGACTGTATCTGTCCATCCATCAAAATAAGGATCACGCCCGTGGTAGTAAATCCTACCGTTCTTATGCAGAAAAGAGTTTTTACAAACAACTGCACCTGGTTCTTTTTTGTAGAGAAATAAATCTGGATATAAATCAATGAGTGGAGAATCTACAGACATATGATTGGGAACAAAATCTAGAATTAGCTTTTTGCCTATCGTATTTAATTTATATCGAAATTGTTTTAGTTGTAAATTGTGTTCCGCAATAATAGGGTTGGGCTTATACTCATATACTGCATAAGGCGAGCCAATGATGTCTGTGTCCACCAAATCAGGTAAACTCTTTTGAAATTCGTGATTAAGTCCTTCGTGAGATTTACAGATTTTAACAGAGGCAGTCGAGGGAAACCAAACTCCCATAAGCCACACTGCATCTGCAGCAAGCACATCTGGAGAAGAAAAAAAGCTCTCAGGTGTTTGTGGAAGCTTAGTTCCATTTTCAATACAAAAAATTCTTGTATTTAATTGATAAATAAAAAATTGATTAAGTTTATTATGATTCATAAGGACACCCGATTGAGACCAAAAATTATTTTAATTCTAAACCTATTCCTTTTAAGTTTATTAATTCATCCATTCTTTTCTTGTAAAAAAACAGAAAAAGTGGAAGAGAAT
>DDBL01000144.1:0-41099 GCA_002333425.1 Leptospiraceae bacterium UBA2033 | reverse complement strand
CCTATAACGCTAGAAAATATTCCTCATATTGCGAAAGAATGGAAAATTTCTAAAGACAAAAAGAAATTTACCTTCATCATAGACCAAAATGCAAAATGGTCAGACGATAAACCTATCACGGCGCATGACGTTCTTTTTACATTCAATACCATCATGGATAAGAAGAACAATACAGCCGTTTTCCGCATTGGACTTTCTCGTTTTGAAATACCTGTGGTTATTGACGATTATACGATAGAATTCACAGCGAAAAATATTCACTGGGATAATTTCAATACTATCGCAACTGGAATTTATATTCTACCAAAACACTACTATGAAGGAAAAGATTTTAACAAAGAGAACTTTGAGTTTCCTGTGATTTCTGGTCCATATAAAGTAGCAGAGTCAAAACCCGGACGTTATATTCGTATGGTACGTCGCGGCGATTATTGGCAAAGAGCTTATCCGTTTAACAAGGGTCGTTATAATTTCGATGACGTATTCTACAAAGTTTACAACGAAGAAGCAATTGGATTCCAAGCAATGCTCAAAGGGGACATGGATATTTTCCCTGCTTACAAAGCGGCTACGTGGGTAACAGAAGCTGTCGGAGAAAAATTCGATAAAAATTATATAGTAAAACAAAGAATCTTTAACGAGAAGCCACTTGGATTTCAAGGTTGGGCGATGAATACTAGGAGAGATATTTTCAAAGACAAACGAGTTCGTAAAGCAATCGCACACTTGGTCAATCGTAAAGAAATGATTGAGAAATTAGCCTATAACGAATACGAACCGACTAATAGCTATTATCCCGACTACTATCTAAATGGAGAAACAAATCCAAACGAAGCAATCGAATTTGATCCTGAAAAAGCAAGAGAGCTTTTGAAAGAAGCGGGATGGAAACCAAATGCAAGTGGAATTTTAGAAAAAGGTGGAAAAGAATTTTCTATTACAATTCTAGACAGAGACAAAAGTACGGAAAAATACTTCACAGTATTCATGGAAGCCGCAAAACAACTCGGAATCAAAGCAAGTATTGAAACAACTGACTTAGCGGCTTGGAGTGCAAGAATCGACAAGTTCGACTTTGATCTAACTTGGGCTGCTTGGGGAAGTGGAGTGTTTAAAGATCCAGAGCCGATGTGGTTTTCGAAATATGCTGACGAGAACGGACAACACAACTTAGCCGGTATTAAAAACAAAGAAGTAGACGCTTTAATCGAAAAACAAAAATCAGAATTTAGCCTAGCAAAAAGAAACACAATGGTGAAAAAAATTGATACGATTATCTACAAAGAATATCCTTATGTTCTACTTTGGCATTTAGCAAATATAAGACTCATGTATTGGAATAAGTTTGGAATGCCTGAAATGCCTCTTGGACGTTATGGAACGGAAGACTACGCTACCGACTACTGGTGGTTTGACGCTAAGAAAAATGAAGAGTTAGAAAAAGCGATGAAGGATAATACTGCTTTACCCGCAAGTCCTAAGGAAATCAAACTTCCCAAAATCGAAACTCCGCAAGCACTAGAAGAAGAAACAGAGCCAGTGGTAGAAAAACCTGTTGTAAAGAAAGTTACAAAGACAACTACAACAAAGAAAACTACTACTAAAAAGAAGAAGTAAAGTCTAATTTCACCCGCAGAGAACGCGGGTGAAATCCATTTATTCTCAATTTAATGATTGAGATTCTTTTAGAGTGCGTCATTATGACATTGCTCCTAAGTTTTCGGTTTAGTTCATCATGCCCATCATCCTTGATTTAAAATCCAGATTCCAAAGAACTCTTGAAAAAAGTAGGCATATTTCAGGACGATTCATTTGTATGCAATTGACTTACATAGTTGATGCAGAAATTTTACGATTATATGGTTTACTTGAAAAAGACTTTCCTGAAATTCGAGAGAGATTTTGTATCGTTGCTATTGGTGGTTACGGAAGAATGGAATTAGCCCCTTTTTCTGATATTGATTTGCTTTATTTGCATAATGGATTAAGCGATACTATATTAACCGAAGTCATTTCCAAAATTAATACATTTCTCTATGATTCAGGAAAAGAAGTAGGTCACGCCTGTCGGACAATCGAAGAGTGTAGAAATCAGCTTGATAATGTAAATACATTTTATGCAATGATTGATTCTAGATTTTTGGCTGGCTCAGAGGATTTGTATACTAGTTACGAAACACATTTCCTAAAAAATCTTCCTTTAGATATAATCACAAATTACAATCAGGATAAACTTAATTATCTGCAAGCAACGGTTAACTCTGATTTTCCTCTTCTTGTTGCAGAGCCTGATTTAAAAAATGGACATCTGGGTCTTAGAAATATCCAAGCAATTTATTGGATTGAAAAATCTACAAGTTATATTCCATCATTGAGCGGTTTGGCATTAATTCCATTTTTTACAAGAGGGGAAGTTCAACAAATTGAAAGTGCTTATGATTTTTTACTTAGAGCAAGAATTGCACTTCACGCACTTCATAATAGAAAAGTAGATAGACTTGATTTAACTTTGCAACCGGATGTAGCGGAATACATGGGATTTGGCGCAAAGACAGAAGTAACCTCTATTGATAAACTGATGAATACACTTTATACACATCAAAATGAAATTCATTCTTTTATGGGAATTTTCTTAGATTACAAAAAGAATAAACCGACACAAATGCAAACCCTGGGTAAGTCTGAATTTTTTTTGCAAAAACTAGAAGGCTCTCTCTACCCGCCTAAGATTGGTAAACTATTCTCTGATCCAGAAACTTTGTACGGAGACATTTTACAAATATTCTACATTTCTCATACTTTAAATTTAGATTTATCACCTAGTCTTATCAACGAATTACGATTTGCCTCTAATTTTTTAGAAGAGGATTTTAAAAATTCTAATTTGGCAATTGAGTTGTTTTTAA
The DNA here is from genome assembly GCA_002333425.1 of Leptospiraceae bacterium UBA2033. GTDB lineage: Bacteria > Spirochaetota > Leptospiria > Leptospirales > Leptospiraceae > UBA2033. The sequence goes on along the minus strand of DDBL01000144.1, from coordinate 38,193 downwards.
AAATTTTAAAAGAGTCTCGAAACATTGGAAAAATTCTTACCAGTATGCACAGGGCAGGAATTTTAGGACACTTTCTTCCTGAGTTTGGAGCTTGCACAAACTTTTCTCTATTTAGTTATCACCATCAATATCCGGTTGACGAGCATACATTGTTTATCCTCAGAGAATTAGACCGTTTACTAAATAATACTTTTGACGATAACGAAGTTCAAACAGTTTTTAATGAATGTGCAAATGTTTATATTCTTGCACTTGCGATAGTTGTACATGATGCGGGTAAAGTCAAACAGGGTGATCATTGCCAGTATGGAGCAGAGTTAGCAACTGCAATCGGTGAAAGATTAGGTTTGGATGATGAAGAAACTGACTTGTTTAAGTTTTTGGTGGAAGTTCATATTCATATGTCAGAGCTTACTTCTAAGAGAGATATTTCTGATCCTGATTTGTTGAAAGACTTTGCCAATTTAGTTGGCACAGAAAATCGGTTGAAATTACTTTATGTTTTTACAGTAATCGACACAAAATCTGTTGGACCAAATGTTTTAACCAATTGGAAAAAAGCAATTCTATATACTCTTTACAAAAATACTTTAGAAGTATTAAAAAATTCGGACAACTCTCTATTAGCCAGTCAAACGAATAAAGAACAGGAACTTCTAAAAAATTACTTACTGCAAAAAGAAAAATTAGAAGAAGGAGTGGCTAATCAAGTATTGCTCTTTGCTGCTGAAATGTTACCTCATACTTATCTCCGATACAATACACCACGAAGAGTTGTTCAACAATTCTTAATGCATTTACAATGTAAATCAAATCCTTCCGAAATTCCAGAAATTGAATTTGAAAAAGAGCCTGCATACGTAACTGTCACAGTTTATAGTTTGGAAGATAGATACTTACTTTCTGATTTAACTGGGACTGTTACTTCGGAAGCGTTAAGCGTAATAGGGATGCGCTCTTTTAAAAATACAAATGGATTTGTAATCAGTCAAATTTCAATTACAGATAGCTTTGGTGGTGGAAACATCAAACAAGAAAGATTGGATCGACTCAAAGGAAATATAAAATCAGTCATTCTAAAAAAAGTAAACGTGGAAAATCTTCTAAGCTCTCCAATCGAATGGGTAAACTACAATAAAATCCCAGACGGAATGGTTGCAGAAAAAATTGAGTTTAACAACGTATTATCCTCAGAGTATACTATACTAGAAATTTTACTGCCTGACTCACTTGGACTTTTGTATCGTATTATCAAACAAATTCTTTCTTTCGATGTTCAACTTCATTTTGTGAGAGTTTCTACTAGTGCGGACTATGCTTACGACTCCTTTTATATTAAGTCTACTACAGGAAATAAAATTGAAGATGTGGAACTCTTAAAAAAAATGGAACAAGAAATCGCAAATGCAGCATCCAGAAGAATCAAAACTGAAATCTCTTACATTGAATATTAAAATGTTTAATAAATTCATACAATTTCGTCAGTCAGTTGCATTTTGCGTAAAGAGTTAATTATGTGGTGGAAAGAAGCAGTTATATATCAAATTTATCCTCGTAGTTTTTCTGATTCCAATGGTGATGGAGTTGGCGACTTACAAGGAATTATCGACAAGTTAGATTACTTAAAAGGTAGTCCTGATTCACTAGGAGTTGACGCTATCTGGCTATCGCCCATTTACCCCTCCCCGATGGTTGACTTTGGTTATGATATTTCTGATTATGAAGACATTGATCCAGTCTTTGGTGATCTAAAGACATTTAAAAAACTCCTCAAAGAAGCTCATAAAAGAGATATTAAAATCATCATGGACTTGGTTATCAATCACACATCAGATCAACATCCTTGGTTTATAGAATCTAGATCTTCCAAAAAAAATCCAAAACGGGATTGGTATATCTGGCAGGATGCGATAGACGGCAAACCTCCAAACAATTGGATGGCAGCCTTTGGTGGAAATGCTTGGGAGTGGGACGAAAGAACTAAACAGTATTACTACCATGGATTCACCAAAGAACAACCCGATTTGAATTGGAGAAATCCAGAAGTCAAAAAAGCAATATTTAAAATGATTTCGTATTGGTTAGATATGGGCGTTGATGGATTTCGATTAGATGTAGTGAACTACTATTTTAAAGATAAAAAATTGCGAAACAATCCTGTGGATTTTTTCAAAGGTTTGCGTCCTTATGATATTCAAATTCATATCTATGATAGAGATAGACCCAAAGTTCACAGTGTATTAAAAAGTTTTAGAAAACTTCTTGATTCGTATGATGGAGATAGAATGTCCGTTGGAGAAGTTTACATTGAACCACCGGGTAATCCTAAGTTAGCCACTTCTTACTATGGGGATAAGAGTGATGAGCTGCACATGGCTTTTAACTTTGCATTTCTATATTGTAAATGGGATGCTGAAAAATTTAGAGAAGCCATTTCTGCCTTAGAGAAAGAACTCAAACCAGAAGACTGGCCTAATTACACTCTGAGTAACCATGACCAGATACGCCATATTAAACGCTACGAAAAGGGAAAAGAAACAATCCCTCGAATGAAAATTGCGGCTATGTTACTATTAACCCTACGTGGAACACCGTTTTTGTATTACGGCGAAGAAATTGGAATGGAAGACCAAGCTGTCCCTAAAGACAAAATCCAAGATCCACTTGGAAAAATGTATTGGCCTATATTCAATGGTCGTGATAAATCAAGACTTCCTATGTGTTGGGATGATTCCACCAATGCCGGATTTTCAACTGGAACACCGTGGCTTCCGATGAACAAAAACTTTAAAACTATAAATGTAAAATCGCAGTCACAAAATCCAAATAGTCTATTGAATACTTACAAGGAATTACTCTCGATTAGGCGCGAATCAGAAATTTTACGCAAAGGTGATATTCGATTATTAGAAGACCCTTACGAAAATGTATTAGCTTATTTTAGAATCTACAAAAAAAAGAAATTGCTAATCCTGTTAAATTTTAAGAATGATGAGTCTGAATTTAATCTAGAAAAACAAACTCATCCTAAAACAACGGCAACTCTCCTTTATTCTACAAATACTAAAAGATTAAAACTGGAGAATTTAAAATTACCAATCATTCATCTCCACGCCTATGAAGGAATGATAATAGATTTTAAATAATAGACTTGTTGCAAAATTGGTCAAATGTCATCCTGAGCGAGCCTGTCCTGAGCTTTACCGAAGGAAAGGGTAATTATTTTATAAAGTATAGTTCGACAAGCTCACTATGACGAATTTAATTTATGCTATGCAAAAAGAAATTGGGGAATATTCAATGAAATTTATAAATTCAATAGCCTGCGGCAGTAAGGGAAATCAATGGATGAAATAGAATTAATTAGAGCCTTTAGTTTTGATGCGGCACATCTATTGCCTAACGTTCCAGATGGACACAAATGCAAACGTTTACACGGTCATACATTTCACTTTAAAATTCATTTAACGGGAGAAGTGGATCCAAAAACAGGATGGCTTATGGATTTTGGTGATATAAAAAAAGTTGTCAAACCTCTGATTGAAAATTTTTTAGACCACTACTACTTAAATGATGTAGCTGGACTTGAAAATCCAACGAGTGAAAATATCGCCATCTGGATTTGGAATAAATTAAAACCAGACCTTCCTTTACTTTCTAAAATCACTTTGCACGAAACATGCAATAGCGCGTGTGTATATACCGGTCCCAAAAAATGAAACCCAACGGTGCACTTGTTCTTTTTTCCGGCGGACTTGATTCAACTACTTGTTTGTATTATGCGTTACAAAAACACAAAAAAGTAGTTGTGGTTTCTTTTGATTATTCGCAAAGACATAAAATCGAAATCAGAAAAGCAAAAAAAATAAGTTCCCTATTAAAAATTCCGCACCAAATTGTAAAAATCAATCCTGCAATTTTTAGAAATACTTCTCTAGTGAATAAAGAAATAAAAGTTCCAAAGAACTTTTCTTCTACTCAAAAAATTCCAAACACTTATGTTCCTGGAAGAAATATTCTTTTTCTATCCTATGCCACTTCTATCGCTGAGGGTCTTGGACTCAATGAAATTTACATCGGTGTTAATGCATTGGATTATTCCGGTTATCCCGACTGTCGTCCTGAATTTATTAAAGCATTTCAAAACGTAATCTCCATTGGAACCAAATCTGGTGATGAAAAACATACAATCAAAATCCAAACTCCTCTATTACATCTTTCCAAAAAAGAAATTGTTTTACTTGGACAAAAACTAAAAGTACCTTTTCACAAAACCCATTCTTGTTATGATCCAATTCGAGGTAAGGCTTGTGGGAAATGTGATTCGTGTTTACTTAGAAAAAAAGGTTTTGAAGACGCTGGAGTTTTGGATAAATGAAATTTCGCCTAACGTTTATATTTCTCTTATCTATTTTTTTTTTAGTAGATTGTGCGACGTATTGGAACAATAGAAGAAAGGATTTACAAGACGTAGTTACTGTAGGTTTAGAAAAACCTGTCTACGGAGTTAATTTGAAATTAGCCCCTGTTAATATTGGATTTTTATTTGTTGGTGGCGAAACTGTTCCTGGAAAAAAAGATTTAGGCTCTGGAGTTGGACTTCGCGGTGGGAGTTTTGCTAGTTACACTTCGCAACAACTTGTTTTTGGTTTTATGGGTGGGGAGATTTTTTATTCTGGTGAGTTGGATTTAGATGACGATGGCAAAATGCTTTATGAAAATAAAATTCCTTTAGTGAAAATTCCTCGTGACAATATCAAAAGTCATTCTCTCAAATATATCAAGATACTTGTAGATCCACCCAAAGATAGAAAAAAACGCCAAAAAGAAGAAGCGCGAAATGCTATCATCCAAGAAAAATTGAGAGAAAATCCAAATGCTGACCCAATGTTACTTGCCTATCTTCCCAAAGACAACCCTAAACCAAATGGTTATCCAAAATCTTATCTTTACCAAATAGAACTTACTCTTGGTATTTACGGAGGCTTACGCATCGGATTTAATCCAGCCGAATTTTTAGATTTTATATTAGGTTTTACAACATACGATTTATATGAGGATGATGCAAAAGAATAAGAATGAATCTTCCTACTTTCTTTCTGGGTTTTAGTTCTGCACTTGCTGTATTATTTGCACTAGGAGAATTTTTTACATTCAAGTCTTCAAAAAATTGGTATCTGGGTGGGGTATTTTTATTTTTAGCTATTTTTCTTTTACAATCTTTTTTATGGGCAAGTGGGTTAATAAAATTATACCCTCACCTACTTCATATACACCTGCCTACTACTGTTTTAATTGGAGTTTTTCTAGAAAGGTATCTGGTATTGATGTGGGAAAATCAGTTCGAGTCCTTTAAAAAATTTTTAATCAAGTGTATACTTTTCATTACTGTGGTTACTCTCAGTATTCCCCTTTATCTAAAATCTTCGGAAGAGAAATTAAAATACATTGAGGATTGTTATAGAGATGGAATCCCCCTTCGTTCTAAAATTGTAATTTTAGTAATTATAGGAATTATGTTTTATTTTTTTCTGAGCCTTTTATTTCGTTTTAAAAAACTTTTTCGAAGCTCTACTCTTTATTCCTCTAAGACTTTACAGTTAATTTTTGCAATTTTAATCTTAGGTTTTGTTGGTATCATGATCGGGGGATACTTTGCATTTTATGGCTCTCCTATTGGGATGGAGACTAACGGTTATATATTTGGATCTTTTTTAATTATCTTATATATCCTACGACTTAGAAATCCAGAAATTTTCCAAGAGGTGAGGATGATTGTAGAAGAAGAGAAGAAGTATAAAAATTCTCAATTGAAATCCATTAATCTAAAAAATGTTGGAGAGAAATTAAAAAACCTTTTAGAAATAGAAAAAATTTATAGGGAAGAAGATATCAATCTAACCGAGCTTGCATCTCAAATTGGAATTTCAAATCACCAATTATCTGAGTACCTAAACCAAGAACTAAAAATTTCTTTTTTCCAATTGATTCATAAATACAGAATGGAAGAAGCAAAAAAAAGACTATTAACACACCCAGATGAAACAATACTTTCCATCGCTTATAAAGTAGGATATCAATCAAAATCTTCTTTTAATGATATTTTCAAAAAAGAAACTGGGTTTACTCCAACCGATTTTAGAAAACAGGCAAAAAAATAGTCCAAACTTATCAAGTCTTACTAAAAAATGAGTAAGCCTCGATCGAGACGGTCGAAGTGTTTTAGGATATGTGCTAGAGTATAGCTGTTTTACGGAGGATTTTATTATGCCATTTGGATGTGAACTCAATTTAGATTGTGTGATTCAGGCTGGAGCATTCCAGTTGTTTATGAATTTTGTGCGTTATTACCCAATTGCGGGTTTAGCATTTTTCATTTTTTATATTTGGAAAAAAGACTATTTCGCAAAATTTCGTATCCAAGAAAAATATCCTAAAGCAGACAAAATCTGGAACGAGGTGCGGCAATCTGCTATTACCCTCGTGATGTTTGCAACAATAGGATTTACAATATTCATTTTGAATCGAATGGGAATTTTACATACTAAAATGTATAGAGATCCTAGTCTCTATGGTGGTATGCCTTATATGATTCTTTCTTTTGTGTTAATCACTATCTGGCATGAAACTTATTTTTATTGGATTCATAGACTCATGCATCACAAACTGATTTATAAATATGTTCACCAAGTTCACCACCAATCTGTAAATCCTTCTCCTATTGCAGCATATCACTTTCATTATATCGAAGCATTTTTTGAAGCAATCTATGCTGTGATTTTTGCGTTAACAATTCCAATGTACTATCCGGTTTTTATCATTCATACTTTTTATGCAATGATCCTAAATATCTGGTGGCATTCGGGCTATGAATTTATGCCAAAAGGTTTTGCCAGCCATTGGTTTTTCAAATGGATCAGCACGTCTACTCACCATAATCTTCACCACCAAAAATTCAACGGCAACTACGGTCTCTACTTCAACTTCTGGGATCGAATTATGGGAACTAACTTTCCATACTACGAAACTTACTTCGATAAAATAGCGGATAAGAGAAATAATGCGGAGGTTGGTGCTGTTGATGGTGCGTCGGTTGTGGTTTGATTGAGTTTTAAAGATTACCACAGATGAACACGGATTAACACAGATTTATTTAAAATGGGTTAATCCGTTCAATTCTACTTTTCTTTTTTTAGTTGAAAAACCATCTTTCAAACCACAAACTCCGGCAAACCCTTCACTATCTCCATCGTCTCAAGGCTAACCGTAATCACCCTCTGGAATAATTCTAATGGATACTTAGGATTCTTCGCCGTCTCGATTCCCCAGAGGTTTGCATCATTAACAATTCCACTTTCCTTGTGTGTGCTCACACTGTATCTTTCCACAATCCAGTCTAACGCCGGTTTGCCGTTTACAATGTATTCGAATGCCTCAGAAGGAATGTCGGTTATTGTGATGAATTCGTTGTAACGCAATGATCGATGTAGGGACAGGTCGCGACNNGTCGCGACCTGTCCCTACATCGGTGGATATGTATTTCATTTGGGTTACGTGGTATAATTTTTCGTCGGACATTTTCGTTGTAGAGACAGGTTTCAAACCTGTCTCTACGGTCACCGGATACAATTCCGCGTTTTCGTAATTGCAATGTATGTCCGCCAATTTGCGTCCTGCTTTGGAAAATGCCCAGAAATCTTCTACACGTTTCACACACGGAATACGCGGCAACTCTTTCGATAGGTTGTCTGCATACTTCTCTCTGTATGTGGGTGAATGTAATAATCCGTAGATATAATAAAAAATGTCTTCTTTTGTAATTGTCTCGTTTGGATATGCGTTTTGGAAATGGGATAGACCTGCGTTGGTTAGCGCGTGGCGTTTTTTAATTGTTAATGGTGAATTCGTGGACGATGGTTTTTCGGATAACGATTGTGCGGTGGATGGATTTTTTACGTCGGTTGAATTATCCAACGTACTTGTAGAGACAGGTTTCAAACCTGTCTCTACTCCTAAATGTCCAACATCATCCGATTTTGTCGCAAACAACCCATTATCCGCATCGTCGGAATTGGAACGGTCGCGACCGTCAGCAGCGTTAGCGGCGTTAGCGTCATCATACAAATACAACGGAAAACCTTGACCGCCAGAATGTTGCATATTCAAATCAGGAATTACATCGACCATCAATACAGAAAAATCCTTTCCGCTATTGCCTGACCCATTCAAATACATCACACGATTTTCTGAATTAGGATTTGGAAATATTTGTGGTAATTTATTAACGTAGGCATTTACATTTCGGTTAAAATAAACCCATTGTTTTTGAAATGGTCGATAGACGCTAGAGACAATATCTTGTTTCTGAAAAGTAAATTTTTTATTCTTTGCTACATCACTTTTTAAACCACGATGCCAGCTAATTTTTGTTGGGTCGTTATTGATAAAATCATCAACTTTGGGAAATTGCTCTTTTGATTTTCCTTTACATGCTTTTTGATACCGCTCAACTTCTTGGTTATAAAAATCAATCATATTTTGAATATTTGTCGCAAGCACTTTTGATGAAGAGTTATAACACCAAGCATCTCGATTTGTCTCCAAACCTCTTGAATAATTCTCGAACAATACAACACTCGACTTATCCTTCTTATCCCCTAGCGAGATGAATTCTCCGAAGCTATCGTCTCGTTGGTTGATCCAGTCGTTGTGTGCATCGGGGGTAATCGTTGTCCACCCCTTTCGCTCTGTGATTCCTTGGATGCTTTTGTAGTCTCGGATTCGGTCTAGTTTTTCTTTTTGGGTGAGATAGTCGCCTATATCGTGGAAGTAGATTTGTCCTTTCTTTTTAGAGTTTGGATTTTTTACGAAGAGGGTAATGGCGATTGGCGTTCTTGTGCCTTGTCCGAATACATTGTCTTTTTCTTTTCGACGTTGTTCGCCCGAAGTTCTAGCATTTCCTCTTAGATGAAATACATAGATATTTGTAAATTCTTCTGCCAGACATTTACGGAGTCCATCCATTGCGTTTCCTTCGATGAAGCCTGCATTGGTGATAAAACCCATTATGCCGCTGTCTCCCAATCGGTCACTTGCCCACCGAATGGCGCGGATGTAGGAATCATAGAGCGCATTCTTATTCGTTGCCGCTGAGTCTTTCGCGTAGGTTTTTGAAATTCTTTCATCTAGTGCGGGATATACAATGTTCTGGTTGTTATCATTTGCACTTTCTTGTTTTGCTGAATACGGGGGGTTACAGATGATTACGCGGATGTCGAGTGCTTTTTGGCGTTTGCGGCGTTCGCTGTTATCCACTAGCATTCGACTGATGAGGTCGTCTTTTTCGTAGAGTTGGAAGGTGTCGGTAAGGAGGATTCCTTCGAAGGGGTGATATTCGTTATCTGTTGGATTGCCCAACGTAATTGTAGAGACAGGTTTCAAACCTGTCTTTACTTCTATATCGCCTGTCTTTACTTCTATATCGCCTGTCTCTACTCCTATATCGTCCGATTTTTTCGGAATGACAGGGACAGGCAGGGATGCCTGTCCTACCATATCGTGGTAGGTTGATTCGATGTTGATCGCCGCAATATAGTATGCGAGCAATACAATTTCATTCGCATGGATGGAGGTTTTGTATTTTTTGATTAGTTCTTCGCGAGTTAAGAGTCCACTTTGCATTAGCCGCGTGATGAAGGTGCCTGTTCCGGTGAATGGGTCTAGGACTTGGACTTGTTCGCTTCCTATCGTGATTCCAAATTCTTGTTTTAAAATATCGTTTACGGAGTGGATGATGAAGTCCACTGCTTCGACGGGAGTGTAGACTATACCTAAACGCTCTGTTAGCCGCGGAAATGCATTTCGGAAAAATTTATCATAAAGTTCTAAGATGATTTTTTGTTTTCCCTCTGCGTTTTCGATTCCCTCGGCTCGCATTTTGACTGATTCGTAAAATCTTTGGAGTGTGTCTGCTTCCTTTTGTATATTATGCTTTTCTAATATAGCTAAGACCGCATCCATCGCGCGGGAAACCGCATTTAGTTTTGTGAATTCGTATTTGCTAAAGAGTGCGTCAAACACTGGTTTGGTGACAAGGTGTTGGGCGAGCATTTCAATGACTTCTTCGTTTGTGATGCTGTCATTTAGATCGTCTCGTAATTCCTCCGCGAAGTCTTCAAATGCTTTTATTTCTTTTGTGTTTTCTTTTTTGCCGAGTATCGCTTTGATTCTTCCAATATGCGTATTCGCAATTTTGGCAATATCATTCGCCCAGTCCTCCCAGTGCTGACGATTCCCACATTTCTGCACCACCTTCGCATAGATTGCAATTTCGATTTCGCCTATGTCGAATTTTAATTGTGGTTGGTTGTCGGCTCCCGTAGAGACGCGATTAATCGCGTCTTTACGTCGATCCGTGCGACGACCGATTAGAGACGCACCGCCGTGCGTCTCTACGTTGGATTTGCCCGATTTCGTTTTCTTTGCAATCTTGTCGGTGACGGCGATTACTTCCATTTTGCTTTTGTCGGCTCCGATTAAATCTAGCTTGTTAATCATTGCATCAAAACGGTCATCGTGAGAACGGAGGGCTTGTAAGACTTGCCAGACTACTTTGTAGGTTTTGTTGTCGTTTAACGCTATATGCGGCTCAATTCCTGCTGGTATCACAACGGGTAAGATGACGTAGCCTCTTTTCTTGCCTGGTGCATTTCGCATCACTCGACCGACTGATTGCACAACATCGACTTGGGAATTTCTAGGGGTTAAAAATAAAACTGCATCGAGTGCGGGAACGTCTACTCCTTCCGAGAGACATCTTACATTGCTTAGGATTCTGCATACATTTTCGGAAGTGTTTGCCTTTAGCCAGTTGATCTTGGATTCCTTAGTTGTTGCGTTCATACTTCCGTCTACGTGCTCTGCTTCACAGTGGAGGTTATCGGTGGGGAATTCATTTTCGGTGTCGGATAACGCATTTTCATTTTCGAGGAACGGTCGCGACCGATCCCTACGTTGGTATGCTTCGACGACTTCTTGGAACATTTTTGCAATTGTCTTGGAACTTACTTTATGTGTTTTGGAATTTTTTTGGTATTCGATTACTTGGCAGAATGCGACTGCTCGTTTCATTGGCTCTAAGTCGTCGGTTAGATTTTCGGTTGTGTCTTGTTTAGAAAGTGCTTTCCAGCATCCGATGATTTTTGCCGCGTCGTCTACTTTGATATGGTTGTCGTCGTCTGCGAGTAAGTCTTGTAACCTGCTACTGATATGGTTTTCATCTACTGCTAGAACTATGACTTTGTAATCTACCAGTAACTTCTGATTAACCGCTTCTGAGAATGTAATTACAAATAATTCTTTTCCGAATAGGCTTTCGTCATCCATTGAAGCTAGTGCGACGTTGTCTTTTTCGGCACTGACTTTTGCGATTTCTCCATAAATACGCGGAGTCGCTGTCATATAGAGTCGTTTGTTTGCACGGATGAATTTTGCATCGTGGACTTTTACGAAATTACTTTCCTCTTCGTCCTCGAAGGTTGCGCCTGTCGTTCTATGTGCCTCATCGCAAATAATCAAATCAAAATTTTCTAGTTTGTATTTATGCTGTGCTTGGCTGATTACATCTATCGAATGATAGGTAGAAAATACAACGCTCATGTGGTTGTCGTCGTGGCGTTTTTTTAGTTCGGTTGCAAGTCTAGTTGGCTCGGTAGTTGCGGGAAATCTAAGTTCGTGGGCAAATGTGGCTACTACGTCTTCGTCTTTGTTTCTCTTCTTTCCTACTTCACTATCCGAGCAAACTGCAAAGCTATGAAGTGGAATTGCACTCTCTTGTGTCCACTCAGTTAGAGTTTGGGAAAGTAGAGACAGACTTGGAACAAGGAATAATACTCGTTTGCCTTTGCCTGCTATCTCTTCTGCAATTTTGAGGCTAGTGAATGTTTTCCCCGTTCCACAAGCCATGATGAGTTTTCCACGGTCGGCTTTTTGTAATCCTTCTTTCACAAATTTTAAAGCGGATTTTTGGTGGTCGCGTAGCTTTTTCTTTTCTTTTAGAATTACCTTTTTCTTTTCTGCATACTTTGACCAATCAATCTGGCTATTTTCCAAGGCGAATAGATCAATTTTATTTACAGGAGGGTTTTGATTTTGGAGAGCGGATTCTGCGTGTTCGCTCCAATTGTTTGTAGTGGTTACAATGATCCTGTGGCTAAATGGTTTTTGCCCCGAAGCTGTAAAGAAACTATCAATATCAGACTTCTGGACTTTGTAATTCTCTGCATAAAACTTACACTGGATCGCATGATATTCATTAGTCCCATTCGTCTTAGCAACTAAATCAATTCCTACATCCCGCGCATCAAGTCCTTGTTCTCTAGCCCAATCAGAATAATGCCAAACGGTGTCATACAAGTCTTTGTAGGTTGCCTCATTTTTAAAATAAGTAAGAATCAATTCTTCAAAGTAAGTTCCTTTTTCTCTCTCGGATAACGCAACTGTTCGAAAAGAGTGGAGCAGAACTTCTAAGTCAGACTTTTGGGCAACTTTATCTAACTGTTGGTTTGTTTTGTTGTTGTCGCTTATCATCTACACATATTCCATATATACCCACTCTCTATCTTCCAAACATCTCAAAAATTCATAAAACTTCTTAATACGATATTGCAGATTTTCCAAACTTCCTTCAGAGGAGCTAGCCTTGAGTAGCCCCTGCTTGGAACTAGATTCCATTTTTAAAATTAAGTAATAACTTTCAGCAAGAATACATTTTTGAAAAAAAGAAATATAGGAATTGCGGTTTTGTTCTGTTAGTTCGATTGCTTGAATGGAGCCATCTTCTCCGTCAATTTTGAGAGTGTAAGACTTTGAGGTTTGAATTTTAGAAAATTCAGATATTGCTAACCATTTATAAAAGGAATCAGATACCTCTAAAATATATTGCTGTCCATTCTTTGCATAAAAAATAATTTCCAAGTTACACCTCTAAATTTTCTAAGTTGATAAATTCATTCTCAGGAATATTTTCTGCCCAAGCAATTCCAGCAGAATCAAATAACTGTTTTGCGCTAGCGGAAATAATTCCAGTTGTAATGACTGCTGTTATAGATCCTTTTTGAATTAAGGATTCTGCCAATCCTTTATCTATTCTAGCTCTCGTTTTAATCTCAATGTAAGGCATTATTTTTCGTTGTATTTTTGGTTTAATTCTCTAACCAATTTTTGCATTTTCTCTGTATCATTTTCAGACGGATAATAAATATCGCCCTTTGCATCATTTCCATAAGTTCTTTCACTTTCGATATTTTCCTTGCCTAACAAATTCAAAATCCAACCTATCATCTTTTTGTGAAGGGTTAGCTTCTGAATCATTTTATCTTCATCCGTTGGTTGATTTGGGTTATCCATATTTTTCAATGTAATCTAAAAGTTAATCAGGTTAAAACAGAAAACTCTAGTTACCAAAGAAGGTCAAATATTTTTTACTCATTGTTTGCATGGAATATAATCTGCTCTCTTGTATTTCCTGTCTTGTAACCAATGAAATATTTTCTGGATTAGCCAGACTGTCTGCCAAATTGGATAAATCCCCAACTACTCAAAAATAAAATGTTGATAAAATCTAATCGAATGGAAAGATTATCACACTTGCATTTTGAAATAGAAATTCGCTTTAAATTGATTCTATTTTTCATTTTGCAAAAATACCAGTAAACTCAGGAGTGTCTCATGTTTAGAATTTTATTAATTGTAACTCTTTCCCTTTTTGTATTTCAGGATTGTTCGTCAGGTGCTAAAAGATTGGATGAAAATGAAGACTTAGTAAGTGATAGCGGTGGATTAACCAGACAAGAATTAGAAAGAGCGGCTGACAAAATCGGCAAAGATATAATTGTTCATTTCAAAAAAAATCCGAATCCCAAAGGTATGGCACTTGCCATTCTCCAAACTAAAAATGACACATCTGAACAAATTCCAACCGATGTTTTTGAAAATACGTTAGTCGCAACAATGCTAGCAGGAAAAATCACAACCATTCGCACAGATAAAAGAGAAGCACAACTAAAAGAAATTAAACTCAGCCAACTACTTGGAACCGATCTTTCTGCGGCTAATCTCAAATCACCGAACTATTTTGTGAGAACTTCTATTGATGAAACCATGCAAAGAAGTGGTGGAGATAAAATTGTAGAACAAGTTTTAAACGTAGAGCTTTTGAGTATTGAAACCGGGGAAGTTACTTTTAGTAACAAAAAAATCTACCGTAAACAAGCAGTCAGCAATAGAGGGGTTGGTTGGTAACATGAAGTATTTTAAGTATACTGGTTTATTCGTTCTATTCATTCTATTTTCTTATTGCGCAACAAGTTACATAGAAAAAATCACAAAGGCAGAGGAAGCATTTTACAAAGAAGACTACGAGACAGCCATTCCTGAAGTGCGAGATCTCGCAAAAGATGCAAGTGCCAAAGACCAACTTCTCTATCTTATGGAAGCGGGAACCATTTTTCATACCAAAGGCGATTACGAAACAAGCATCAAAGTTTTTAAAGATGCAGAAGGAATTGCAGACTCCATTCAAACGAGTATGACAAAAGAAGGTTTGGCTTTTGTTCTTTCTGACAATGAAAGTAATTTCAAAGGAGAAAGTTTCGAGCGAGTAATCATCAAACTTTATCTGGCGATGAACTACATCATGTTAGGCAAAGTCGAAGATGCCAAACGATACTTCAAAAAAGTAGACTTTGAATTAAAAGACATGAAAGTCACTGATTCAAAATTCAAACAAAATCTATTTGCTCGTTATATGGATGCTGTGATTTCAGAACAGTTAAATGCGTTTAACGATGCACGTGTAAGTTACAAAAACATAATGGAAATTGCACCTGACAATAAAGAAATTTTAGCAGACCGTTATGTGTTAGCCGTTAAAGAAAAAGACACAAAAGACCAAACAAAATATGCTGAGGGACAAAAGTATGTGAAAGCATTTGATAAAAATCTTCATCCAATTCCTTACAATTCAGAATTAGCAGAAGTTCTAATTGTAAACCAAGCTGGAAAAGCAGCCACCAAAGAATCAAAAGGAAAACTAATTAATGAACCAATGATTCAACAGGCGTTGTACAAAGCTGTCGAATATTCTCTGAGAAGTATGGATAGCAAAGGGGCTTCTGTTACAACTGTTATGGCAATGATTTCAAACGCAGAAAATCCAATCCCCGAATACAAAAAAAGAGAAGAACAAAAAGCGGCTCCAATTGATATTTATGCAAATGGAATTTTACTTACCAACACAAAGGTTTACAACGATTATTCGGAAACAGCCATCGCCAATTTTAATGAAAACTACTCAAGCCTAGTTGCTAAAAATATCGCCTCTATTGCGACCAAAGTTGCTATTGCTGGAGTAGCTGCCTACACTGCAGGGAAAGCTGCCGAAAAACAAGCAAATGATAAAGGTGGTAGTGGTGGTGCTCTTGTTGGTTTGATTGTTGGTATGGCTGCTGGAGCAATTGCAGGAGCTGGAGTATCCGCAACTATCAAACCGGATCTTCGTTGTTGGAGAACTTTACCTTCAAACTTTCAAGCTAGACGAATTTTTTTAGAGCCTGGAACTTATAATTTTGATTTTAAATCCAACACAAGTCGCGCTCTCGGCGGCAAGAACTTCCAAAAGGTTACAGTCGATTCAGGCAAATTAGTCCTAATCAACTTCCGCTCTCTTTAGATGGTCAGGAGGGACTGAGTAGAAAGGTTGTAGTTGCCACAGAGGCACGGAGTCACAGAGAAGTGCGTATCTTGTTTTTTACACAGTCCCTAAAAATGTATCGAAATCCAGAAGCAATTAGGAGTTCGTTCGAAGAAATCATTTGCCCCGCCACCTCAAATAATTATAACAAGCTCGCGTTATATTATTAACCTCTGTGATTCTGTGTCTCTGTGGCATATCATTCTCCGAATTTCTCCGTAAATTTTTACTATACATGGTAGAATCTAAGATTTTACGGTTATGAAAGTATACGGAGACGTAAATGTTAACTAGAATTAGTTTGTTTTTCTTGGTAGTTTGTATTTCTTCATTCTCTATATTTTCGCAAACCAAAGAAGACGCAAAAGTAGAATTAAAATTTTCCATTGATACTAGATTTGGACTTGGAAAAGGAATTTTCAAAAAAGCCTCTCTCATGGTCAAAGATCGCAAAGCAAGAACTGGGATTGTAGAAATTGATGTTGCATCCATTGACACAGGAATTGCAAGAAGAGACAACCACCTACGCGATGAAGAATTTTTCGATGTTCAAAAATTTCCAAAAGCGGAATTTGAAATCCTTAACGTGGAAGAATTTGGGCAAGACGTAGTAAAAGGCACAGGAAAATTAACCCTCAAGGGAATCACCAAAGAATACCAATTCCAAGCAACTATCACACGAACTGTTGATTCAGAAAAATACTCTGGCAGCATCAAAATCAATCGAACTGATTTTGGAATCACTTTCCAAAGTGTAATCAATCCAATTGAAGAGATTGCAAATCTTGAATTTACAGTTAACCTACCTCTAAAAAAATAGACAGTCATGAGAATATTTTATTTATTATTCCTTTTGCTTTTGGCTTTACAACAAGTGACGTCCTTCTCCAACACAATCAATTTAGAACAAACACAATCAAATTTGTTTGTAAGCTCCGATGATGAATTTGATGATGAAGAGGGAAGCGAAGAAGAACAAGAAAACGAAGAAATTGAAGAAAATGCCTAATCTCCATGGATGAATCCAACTCCTTTTTTTCAAAAATCATCAATTATGTAAAATCCCTTTCCGTAGCACGTGCTGTCAGTTTCAGCTTCGGATTGGCGATTTTAACTGGCTCGTTGATTCTCTATTTGGTAGAGTTAGGAAGTAGCAATCTTTCTTATCTTAATGCATTGTATCTATCTGCCTCTGCCTTTTGTGTCACAGGGCTTTCGCCAATCAAAATCAGTACACTTTCTTTTACGGGACAATTTGTTCTAATGGTTTTCATTCAAGCCGGTGGACTTGGGATCATTGTATTTACAGTTCTCATTGGAGTTATGGTTATTCGTGGTTTGTCTCGAAATACGCAACTGCAAGAATTTATGTATGAAGTCTTAGATACAGACGTCAAAGAAGAATCTAAAACGGGGGATACACTCGATCAGCCTAAAGTACTTCGCATTATTATCGCAATTTTCAACATTGCAATTACAATCGAACTAATTGGGGCACTCTTTTTATATTTCACATTTCCAGCCGAACTTCCAAGTAATATACATTCTCGATTTTTTTTAAGTCTATTTACATCTATTTCAGCTTTTAACAATGCTGGATTTTCTATAACAGATGATATTAGTTTTTTGATTGATAACTTGTACAGTTTATATGTAATCATCTTTTTGATTTTAATGGGTGGAATTGGATTTCCTGTAATTATTTTTATTGAGAAATTACTTTTAAAGACGTTAAACGAAATCACTTCTAAATTTGAAGTTTGGTGTGAGACACATTTAATGA
Organism: Leptospiraceae bacterium UBA2033; assembly: GCA_002333425.1. Taxonomy (GTDB): domain Bacteria; phylum Spirochaetota; class Leptospiria; order Leptospirales; family Leptospiraceae; genus UBA2033. Next base: position 20,659 of record DDBL01000144.1, on the reverse strand, counting down.
TTAAAGCAATTAGTGGAGAAGAGCCTTCTCGAATTTACTTTTTTCTCACTCGTCTTTCTTTCTGGACAGAAAATCAAATCGCAAGTTACAACAAATCTCTTTTAGGTGAATCAAACCGAGCGCAAACTGCGATTATTCTCATTGGAAGTTTTGTATTGATCTGCTTGGGTACTTTTTCTTTTTTCCTAATCGAATACTCCAACCCAAAAACAATTGGAAATTTATCATTAGGTTCAAAGTTCGTTAATTCGTTATTAGTCTCAGTTGCTTCTAGAACAGCAGGATTTAACACATTTAATATGTCAGGGATATTAGATTCTTCGATTGTAATTATTTGTAGTTTGATGTTTATTGGTGGTGGTCCACAAGGAACAGCAGGTGGAATTAAAATCACTACTTTTGTTATCTTCACTCAGTATTTGAGAAATGTAATTAACTCTCAAAGCAAAGTAGAAATCTATGGACATCTTATTTCCAAACGATCCGTAGCTCAAAGTATACGACTTTATTTTTTAGCTACAACTACTTTAGTAGTCGCAGTTTTTCTGTTAACCTTGATTCATTCCAACAATATGCGATTGGAATATGTTGTGTTTGAAGTAATTTCCGCTTTTTCAACTGTAGGTTTTTCACTAGGATTAACTGAATCTATAAACGACTTAGAAAAGATTATCTACTCTATTTTAATGTATGTAGGACGGATTGGAATTTTTACAGTTCTAGTTGCTATCACTGGAAATTCTGTAACGAGTCAAATGGGCGACGGAGATGACGGACTCAAAATCCAAGTTGGTTAAATTTCAAAAGAAGTTAGCAAACTTATTCTTCATGAGTAAGTTCTTTTCTACTACCTAGCCTAAAAAAAATCTTTTCAGTAAATGATTCTAAAATTACAAAGTAATTAAGAGAGTGTTGCAAAACTTTTTAAAGTTAGAATCCCGATTTTGCAAAACAAAGTTTAATACTATTTTGGAAAAAGAGAATTTATGAGAGAGATAAAAACAGTTACAATCGTTGGGGCGAATGGCTCCATGGGTGCAGGCAGTGCAGCTATTGTTGCCGCGTTTGGAGAAGCTAAAGTCCATATGCTCGCAAGAGATTTAGACAAAGCAAAAGAAGGTATCACCAAAGCAATTAAGTCTGTTAGAACTGATACAATTAAATCCAGAATGATTCCTGGGACTTACGATAAGGATTTATCTAAAGCAGTTGCTGAGTCCGATTGGGTTTTTGAATTAGTTGCAGAAAGTTATGCAGTAAAAGAACCAATCAACGCACAAATTGCAAAAGCTCGTAAACCAGGAACGATAGTCTCCACAGTATCTTCTGGTTTGTCAATAGAAAGACTCGCAAGTGCATTTGACAAAGATGGACAAAAGCATTATTTCGGAACACATTTTTTTAATCCTCCTTACAAAATGATTCTTTGTGAATTAGTTTCTCATAAAGGCTCCGATTTAAAATTAAAAGCAGAGCTTGGAAAATACTTAGAACAAAAACTTCGTCGTGCTGTTGTATACACTAACGATACTCCTGCATTTGCTGGAAACAGAATTGGATTTCAGTTGATGAATGAAATCGCACAACTCGCTGAGAAATATCAGGATAAGGGTGGTTTGGCGCTCATGGATGCAATTATGGGTGGATTCACTGGTCGCGCAATGGGACCGTTAGCCACTGTTGATTTCGTAGGTCTTGATGTTCACAAAGCTATCGTTGATAACCTCTATGAGTTTACTAACGATTCTGCGCACGAAACATTTAAACTTCCTAAATACATGCAAAAGCTAATTGATAAAGGTGATCTCGGTGGAAAGACCGGTCAAGGTCTCTTTAAACGCACAAAATCTGCTGACGGAAAAAGAGAAAAGTTCGTATACAATATCTCAACTGGAAATTACGATCCGTATCCAAAGTTTGACATTGCATTCGCAAAAGAAGCAAGTGCTAAAATTGCTGCATCCGATTACAAAGGTGCAATGGAAGTAATCAAAGCCGCAAAAGGTTTAGAAGCGGATCTTTGTCGTTATTTTCTAGCGCGTTACATTAGTTATTCGCTCTCAATCGTTGGCGAAGTAGTTGATACTAAAGAAAACGCTGACGCAGCGATGGGATTTGGATTTAACTGGGTTCCTGCATCTGCATTTGTAGATTTACTCGGTGGTGTCGTGGAAACTAAAAAGTTTCTTACAGCAGCTAAGATTGAAATTCCACCAGTTCTAGCAAAAGCAAATCCAAAAGAAACATTTTACAAACTACAAAATAAATTAGACGCAAGAGCGCTATTTAGAGCCTAAGGAGATTAACATGGCAAAAGGAAATCCAGTATACATTCTCGGTGGAGCACAAACCGACTTTCAAAGAAATTGGTCTAAAGAAGGTAAAACATTTCTTTCTATCATGAAAGAAGTTACCGACGACGGACTGTTAGCCGCAGGTATTGATTATAGCGAAATTCAAAAATTAAACAAGAATAACCGCGTTGCTGTGTTTGTTGGAAATTTTGACGCAGAACAATACGCAACCCAAGGACATCTAGGCGCGTTTTTGACAGAAGTAAATCCTGCCTTTAACGGTGTGCCAGGTGGAAGATTCGAAGCCGCTTGTGCTTCTGGCTCTATCGCACTTGATGCTGCTGCAACCAAGATTCGCGTTGAAGACTACGATGTTGCAATCGTTGTAGGTGTAGAAATCATGAAGACAGTTAACTCTGCAGTAGGCGGTGACTTTCTCGGAACTGCTGCTTACTACGAAAAAGAAGCAAAGGGAGTTGAGTTTCCATTCCCTAAACTTTTTGGAAAGTTAGCAGACGTTATCCTCGAAAGATACAAACTCAAAGAAGCAACTTTCATGGACGCGCTTGCAGAAATTTCAAGAATCAATTATGCAAATGCAAAACGTAATCCAAATGCACAAACTAGAAGTTGGTTCATGAATAAAGAACACGCAGCAGCTCGTGGTGGAGAAAACAACATGGCAGTAGGTGGAAGACTTTGTATCGCTGATTGTTCTCAAGTTACTGATGGTGGCGCATTAGTTGTATTAGCCTCTAAAAAATACGCAGCCGATTACGCAAAAAAACGCAAACTAAAACTTGCAAACATTCCACAAATCAAAGGTTGGGGACATAGAGTTGCTCCAATTACTTTTGCAGGAAAAGTTGCAGAATCCAAAGGAAACAAATTCATCATCCCTTGGACAAAAACAACCGTAGACGACGCTTACAAAAGAGCTAAAATGAGCGTAAAAAACATCGACGTTTTTGAAACACACGATTGTTTTACTTCTAGCGAATACGCAGCAATATCCGCATTTGGAATTACAGCACCTGGAAAAGAACACGAAGCAATCCAAAAAGGTGTAATCGATTTCAACGGCAAAAAACCAATCAATCCAAGTGGTGGGCTAATCGGTGTTGGTCACCCTGTTGGAGCCAGTGGAGTTCGTATGATGTTAGACCTTTACAAACAAGTAACCGGAAAAGCTGGTGACTACCAAGTAAAAGGAGCAAAAAACGGGCTTATGTTAAATATCGGTGGATCAGCGACTACTAACGTGGTCTTCATCGTCGGAAAATAAACCACACGTAGGGGCAGAATATATTCTGCCCCTACGTTAGTAAATAAATTGTACCTACCTAGACATTACAAACAAGACAAAAAGAAACCGACCAATTACCCTCTAATTATTTTTTTTATTTTAGGGATAGTTTTACTCGCAAGTATTGGATATAAATGGAAAGACATTCTTACTTATTTTTCAGGAAATAGTAGACAAAAAATTTCCAAGCTCGAAGAGCAAATTACTATTAGTCTCAACAAAAAAACTTTTCCAAAGAATCTAATCAATGAATACAAATCAATTACCAATTTGTATTTTGACTCAGCCCCAATTGATGCAACGGCAAATTATTTTATTGCAAAATCTTACTACTACCAAGTTTTAGATAGAGTCAAATTTGATATTGCTCAGTTATTAGAACTAACGTCCTTTGAAAGAAAAAATTCTTACATGCAATACTTTCAAGCTGAGGAAGAGTTGGAAATGATGTATAGAACCGCACTCAGAGCCACTGCATTTAATTCAAATTTCCAAGAAGTGGAATCGAATAAGGTTTTGATTTATTTATTTGAGTTAATCGCAAATCGTAAAAAATCACATATTCTACTTGGAGAATTATCCCTAGTAGACCCATCTAAACTAAGTAAAGATATGGAAATTGCCTTTATTTGGATGAACATCGTCAACTCCGCATTATCCGGTAATATTGACTCATTAGAAAATTATATCACTCAAAATGAAAATTTAGGGGATAGAAAAATTGACTTACAACCTAGAAGTATTTCTTTTTTAAAAGGAGTTACACTCTATAACGGGAATGACTTTATTAAATCTTTGAATTTCTTGCGAGAATCTAAATCTGGTTATGATATGATTACAATTGAAGCTACAAAATTTGAAGCATTAATTTTTTATAAACAAAACCTGCACGAAAAGGCAATTACTCTATTAGAAAATATCTATGAGGAAACAGGCTCACAAGATAAAAAAATCGCCCGACTTTTGAAAAAAATCTTAGAAAGTAAACCAGGGTTGAAAACAAAACTCAAATTTGCTGAATAAAGAGACAGGTTAGATACCTGTCTCTACGAGATATACAAATTTACTCAATAACGAGAGTTACTTCTATATTGTTTCTAGTTGCATTGGAATAGGGACAAACTTGGTGTGCTGCGGCTACTAACTCTTCTGCAGCTACCTTATCCATTCCTGGGATATTCACTTTTAAAGTAACGGCTAATCCAAATGATCCGCCACTTATCATGCCTATATCGACTAACGCTGTAACACTTGAGTTCTCTATCTCTACTTTTTTTCTAGCTGCCACTACTTTCATTGCACTATGAAAACAAGCCGAATAACCTGCTGCAAAAAGTATTTCAGGATTTACTCCATCCCCACCTTCGCCTCTTAACTCTTTAGGCATAGATAGCGCAAACTCATATTTGCCGTCTGGTGATTTGACCATTCCTGAACGACCACCACTTGCTGTCATAGTTGCTGTGTATAGTTTTTTCATAAAAATTCCTTATTTCCCATATTTATCATCTTTTATGATTCCCGATGCAGTCCAGCCTTTGGGAGTATGACAAGAAAGACAAGTCTTGAACATCGAAGATTCTTTTAGTTTTGTTTCAAATTCAGGCATAGCTTCATTTTTTACAATTAAATTTTTATACGAACCTATATCTACATTTCCACTTCCCATTTTAAGGCTACTTCCATTTCCTTTCTCAACTAACTTTGATTTTGCGTCTGACTCTGTTGAGGTTACTTCTACTTTTCCTTCGCATACACAATTCATTGCTACTTTTGATTTTTCATCATACAATGTAGCAAAAGCTGTCCCGCGAACTCCAGCAGTAGACGTTGGTGTTCTCGCTGTAAATTTTTTCCCACCTAAATCGACTAACTTAAACCAAGCAGATCCATTTTTTACTTCTACACTTCCCTCTTTGTCTTTCGAATAAAGGCTATTAACCACAAGTGTAGAATTTGCAAGAATCTTAAATTCAGACCCTTTGTAAAGAAATGTAGTAGCCGAGCCATTCCCTGTCATAATAGTATCACCATTGTCTACTTGGTCATCTTTCTTTAGAGGCTTCCACTTGTTATCCTCTGTAGACTTAATGCTCACTTTACCAACAACAAAACTAACTGTAGCTCCAGCATTCTCCTGCGCATACAAACTAGTAAAAACCAAACCAATCATTATAACTAACATTTTCATACTCAATTCCTTTCTATTTTTATTTAGTAAATTTCCCACTTTCGTTTAAAAACATTTATCAAATCCCAATTTTTCAACTTTAAAAAAAACTTATCTCTCTCCAAAATAATTCGCAATAGCAAGACACAATCCACCCAAAAAAGCCGCAGTAAAATTTGGAACACTGAGCATTTGTGGAAACAGTCCCTTGATCGCAAAAATGATTATCGCATTTAAAATTAGACCTGCAATTCCTAGTGTTAGAAAATAAATTACAGCTCCAATTCCTAACGTAAAAATTACAATTAACTTTCTGGCAGCAAAGTTTAAAGCAACAAATACAAGAACAATGATAATTGCATCCTTAGAGTCACCTGTCACTTTAAAACCTGAATCTATAAAAGGGAAAACAAACATTACAACTAATACCTGTAAAACGATGGAAAGTAAAAATCTCTTCATTAAAAAACTCCTTGGCTAACTATTTTCAATTAGAAAGAAATTACAATGAATTTACTAACTCACCTCTACTCATAGAAGATGAAAAACTGATTACCACCGATGGACACTGATAAAATAACGATAAAAGATACGATGGTTTTTATTTTGATTGTGGAGTTGAATAATATGGAACAAAACGACGCGCGTTATGGAACGGAAAGGGATATATCAAAACATCGTTTTGTTATCGGTGATCTCGGTGTTTCCAGCCAATATCCATTATTGCTTCTATGGGCACAACAATAGGTGGTAATCTTAAATCGGAGCACGTAGCATGATTAATTCTTCTTTACAATATATTTGTATTCTCACCTAGTAATAAAAAATCAATTCCAACAAGGAAATAACGCATGAGCGAAACAAACCTAGACTTCACTAACGCAAATAACCCACAAAAGTTTTCATTCACTGGAAAAGGAGGAGAGTTTATTTTTCTTTTGTTCAAGAATTTATTTTTAACTATTATTACACTTGGAATCTATTGGTTTTGGGCAAAAGTTGAGACCACGAAGTTTTTATACAAAAACACCAGGTTCCAAGGATATTCATTTGACTACCATGCAACCGGTATCGAAAAGTTGATGGGGTTTCTTAAAGCAGTCGGAATTCTTATTGGAGTTGGGATTGTAAATGGACTCGTTGCTTGGATTTTAGGGAGTATTATCGGCGATGCAATTGCTAGAGTGCTCATGGGTGTTGTATTTTATTTAGTATTATTTATTGCTATTCCAATTATCATTCTTGGGGCACTTCGTTTTCGTTTGAGTCGAACGTCTTTTAATGGAATTCGTTTTCAATTTCTTGGCGACCCTAAAGAATTTACTATCTTATTTTTAAAGTCCGTAGGGCTAACAACCATTACCCTTGGATTCTATGCACCATGGGCGATAACCGCCATTACTACCTACATCACACAAAATTCTATCTATGGGAATCATGCCTTTGATTTGAGAGTTAAAGCTGAAGAGCTTTTATTTATATTGTTAAAAGGAATTTTGTTTAGTTTTGTAACTTTTGGGATTTATTCTTTTTGGTTTAGAGCAAATCTACATAATTTTTTCTGGAACAATTACTATTTTCAAAATGGAAAAACAAGTTCTGATTTAACGGGCGGCAAATTATTAATAACCGCTCTAAAATCCGTTGGTCTTTTATTTATCTCGTTTGGAATTGCACTCCCATGGGTAATCCTAATGAACCGAAAGGTTTTAGTAGAGAGTCTCAGTTTTAGCACATCCGTTGATTTTGATTCAATTGCTGACATGCCTATAAAACCTGGCTCTGCGACAATTGAAAACCTTGGCGGCGATGCCTTAGATTCCTTTGGGTCTATTGCTGGATAAAATTTCACAGCGAGATTTAATTACCCGTAAAATATTCTCTTGAATATCTCGCATTAAAAAGTCGCTCCAGATTTCGGCATAAAAATTAAACCTTGTTGAAAGTCTGTAGCGGCTAAATAGATGTAACCTCACTTGTGTATCGTTTAGTTTTTCAATTTCATATTCTCCCAAGAGTGTGTCAAAATACCTTCCGCCCACAACCACATGACTATCAAGAGTTGTCAGAGGAGTATTCGCTGGCTCTGACTTAATTGTGAAAGTAAGTTTCTTTTCAGTTTCCCAGTCAGTAATAGTTTCTAAAAACATAAGACCTTTTTCAAACTTCGCCTCTCTTACTCCACCAATGCCGTCAAACGAAAGAGTAGCTTCTACTGGTTTAGGAAATCCCATGTAATAAAAAAAACTTTCCTGTGGTTCAACGATCTTAGGGATACGGGTTATCTGGCTCCACACAACTTCGGAAGTAGATTCAATTAAAATTGAAGTATTAACCTGTTTAGTCACATCATCAAGAGGATAACGCTCTTCTACCCCACTTACAAGAAATGGTAAAAGAAGAAGTCCGCCTAACGCAAATGAATTCATACGATTTGAGTCTACAGAAGTAAAATAAATTCCTCCAAGTATTCCACCTAAGGAAGCAAGTGGAAGATAAATAGGAATGGTCATAATTAAACAAATCGTTCCTTCTAATCCTGTAATCATTGCAAGGAGCAAACAAAGAGAAGCCGTTGCCCAAGGCATTAGAATCCGAAACCGCCAAGAAGCTCTAGCCTCCGTATTCGCAAAATATACAGTAACCACTCCAAGACAAATAGGCAGAACAAAAACAAATCCAAGTGTCATTATACTAAAAACATCTTTCAGATCCGCAACTTTCAAAATAAACTGAGCGGCAAGTCCGTACAATGCGCCAATTATTACGCCTGCAATGAAAGAAAATTTGCTTCCTCTAAGTGAATTCATAATAGTTCAATCCTTTTACTGCCCAGATTTCTAATCTCACTACGTTCGATTAGAAATCTGGAATAAGTAGGCATTGCCTGCCGGCGGCTTCTTGAGCTATCGCCCAAACCCATTTTTTGTGAAAATAAAATTTCATTTTTAATCATATTTTATATACTCAGTTTTAAATTTCATTAGAAATCTGGGTACTACTTTAATTTCCCAATGGCTCTCTTATACAAAGTTAAATATTCCGCACTACCTTTTTTCCAACTCCAATCTAATTTCATAATTCTTTGCCTAGTTTGATTAAATTCTTCTTTATCGTGATAAAGGGTAAGAGCACGATCTAGCGCATAATCAAGAGAATGCTCTAATCCAGCTTCAAAGATAAATCCAGTATTTTGTTTTTTATCCCACGTTTCAGTAACTGAATCTTTTAAACCACCAACCCTAGATACAATCGGGATAGCTCCATAGGCATGACTGTACATTTGATTAAGTCCACAAGGTTCAAAAAGAGAAGGCATCAAGAAAAAATCAGACGCGGCTTCTATTTTTCTTGCCAGAGTTTCATCGAAACCTTTATAGAAAAAAACTCTACCATTTGAATGATGTGATTCATGAAAAAAAGCGCCTTCTATTTGTTTGTCGCCGCTTCCTAAAATAAAATAGTAAAAAGGTAATTTCCATTTTTGGTAAAAAGAATTTAAAAATGTATCAAATCCTTTTTGGTGAGTAAGTCTACCTATAAGCCCAATGAGTGGTCTGTGTAATTCTACATGTAATCCATACTCTTGGTAAAGAGCTAACTTATTTGCTAATTTTCCCTTCTCTACATCTTCAATCGAATAGTTCTGATAAATTTTTTTATCGAGTTTTGGATTCCATTCTTCTTCATTTATGCCATTTAAAATTCCTGTCAAAGAATCCTGTCTTTCTCTTAAAAGCCAAGATAAAAAATTTCCCATAGGCTCTTTTAAAATTTCATCTCGATAACCGCGACTAACAGTTGTTATCTCTTGTGCGGCATGAAGTGCGGCTTTCATATAATTAATTTTACTCAAATGCTCAAATAATTTTAAATCCAAATAAAATGGATCAATACGAAGGAAACGAGTCATCTCAACCGGATGATCTCCCTGATAGGCAAGATTATGAATGGTAAAACAAGTTGGTTTTTTCTTAGGTTGCGAATTACACAGAATAGTCACAATTGCTGTATGCCAATCATGAGAATGTACCAAATCCACATCGATCTCCAAAGCCAAATGATAACAAGCGTAAGAAAATATAGCAAAATTAAAATGCTCATCTGGATTTGCATAAATTCCATTTAGCTCACGAAAAATAGGAGAATCAAAAAAAAACAATTTACGTGATCCGTCTATCGCTTCTCTAAACCTAGAATTTTTTAAGATTTTACATGCATCCGAATGATAGGCAACAGACTCGTCAATACAAGGAAAATCTACTCCTGTAAAATTTGGCTCCTGATTCATTTTTTTAATCAAGGGAAGTGCTACTGAAATTTCATCCGTTCCTGATTGGAAATTACTCAAAGAAGAGAGCATGTCGGATAGTCCACCCGCTTTAATATAGGGAAAAAATTCTGCTGTAGTATGTAGTATTTTCAAAAGGTTTCCTTTTTTACTTTCTTTCAAAAGAAAAGTTGTTTAATTAGAGTTGCCTGAAAATTAAAGAATAAATGAGTTTCACCCGCGCTCCGCGCGGGTGAAATCAGTCTCTCTATTTTATTTTCCAGCAACTCTATTTTAGAATTATCTTATTAATGCCATAAACTTATGAAAGGAAAAAAAATCTTTCTAAGATTTCTAATTCGAAATAAAAAAGTTAATATTTCACTGGTTTTTTAATTCCAGTATTTTATTTCTGAACAAGGAATTACTAGGTGTCTAGAAAAATCGCAGATTTACTAAAAAATGTAAAACCGGAAGCTTCCGAAAAACCAAATAACCAGAATTTAGATTCAATCAGACGACAGATTAATTCGCAAAATTTTATAAATAAAATCGAATTGCTTAAAAAATTCTTTGATAGACCAATGGATGCGATTCATTGTTTCTATGCAATCGTTTCCTATTGGGATATTACAAGCACTGTCCGAGAGGCTAAACCTAGTAAGCCGAACTTTTTAGAAGTAATTGGAAGAAATGGCAAACAAGGAAGCGAAGAAATAGAAATCAATCCTCGTTTCCACAAAGAGTTTATAAAATTCATAGAGAGTCATTATGTTTTTACAAATGAGGAAACTGGAATTAGTATTGATTATTATTTTTCTAGATTTGATGAAGCATTATCNNATCGTGTTCGATCCTGCCGGCGGTTCAGGAAACTTAGTTACCTCTTGGAGAAAGAATCACTTAAAACATAAAATTGTTTCTGAGTTGCAGCCTGATTTACTCAAAACAATTGAAAGGCGAATGAAACAAGATGAAATGCATATCGAGAGTGGATTTACCATTATCCCCAAGACTTCCGAAAATAGAGGTTTGAATTTCATAGACAAATCTGCATTGGAATACCTAGCTGAAATCGAAAAAGTATTACAAGAAAAAAATCTCAAACTAGATAAACCAATCGCCTACTTACTAAATCCACCTTACAAAAACACAGATGAGAATGAAGAAAAAAGAATTGGAAAAGAAGCAGAATATGTAACGCACCCAACCATCATAGACTTCACGGGAGAAGATGCGGCTAAGGAGCGTTACCTTGCATTCTTAGCGCAAATTATTCATTTGTCTGAAACTCAAATTGCTAAAAATCCTGATTTAAAGCCTTTGATTTTAATATTTACTCCTACGTCTTGGTTAATTCCTAGACCTGCGTATAAAGAATTTAGAAATAAGTTTGATAAATATTTTAAATACGAAAACGGGTTTATTGTAACAAGTTATGAATTTTTTAAACTGAGTGGCAGGTTTCCAATTTCCTTTACGATTTGGAGTTATAACTACACACCAAAAGGAAATAAAAATACAATCAAGTTAAATGATTATACTGAATTAAAATCCGAATCCTTGAACATAAACTGGAATATCCCCTTTGAGGAATTAGACAAAAAAGTGCTAAAAGTATTGAAGGGTTCAAAGAAAGTTTTATTTGATAGTTCGAGAGGGGATATTCGTGATTTGCTTCCAAATGTCAAACACAAATCTTCTGGAAGAGAAACCAAACAACCCAGATATGATTATAGTTATGCAAAACGAAAAGAAGATTATGGAAAATTGGTTAGCGGATTTCCCAGAAGAGATGAGAAAAAACACTACGAACTTTTACGCAAATGTGGTGAACCAAATGGAGAATATATTGGATTTCACGATGACAATACTCCGGTCCGATTAAAACAAGATAATTTTGAACGAATGAGCCATACTCCAAATAGAGTTTGGTTTATGTTAATGAGTGCTTTTAGTAGCATTAACAAATCTAGATTACAGACTGGACCTGCTGACAGTAGAACTTTTTGTGCTTACAATTTGGAGTCTGCACAGATACTTTTCTCCTGGTTTGCTATTTCAAAAGCGTTAAATGGTCGTTATCCGATATGGGCAAATCAATTTGATATATGGGCACCACAAATTCCCAAAACCAGAGAAAAATACTTTTATTCACTTTGTTTTGCCTTTGGACTTTCTGAAAATAGATGTATAGTTACTAAATTTGAAAAAGATAATCCAGTTAAAGGCGCACCGGAGGTATATGTAGATAATCCGCTCTGTCCAACAAATCCAGAATCGTTTTGGTTTACTACTCTGGCAAATTCCATTGATTCAAATTGCCAAAATGCGAATGAATTAATTTCACTCATTACAGAATTGTATAAAGTTTGGAATTTGGAATATTGCAAAGGTTCTAGAATAGAAAATGTTGGTCTTGAAAAGGAAGCCTATTTTAAATATTTCGATTATCCTGATTTTATAACACCTTATTCAGGGCTCATTCAAATCAAAAAATTTGCAGAAATTCATTACGCAGAAAAACTACTAACTCTGTTTGAAGAAATTGCAGAACAAACCAAAACAGTAAAAGAAGAAATTTACCAATTACTCGTAGATGAATTCAAATATTTTGAATAAAGTTATCGCGAAATAGTATAATCGTCTGTAATGAAGCTGGATTTCCTTGATCCCAGAAGGGTAAATCATCTAGAATAAAAATGTTTTTTTTCATCCCGTTTTCCACTGAAAATGGAAAAAATTTCGCACACGTTGTTCGTTTTGTGACCTAATATTTGTATGATTACCTTTCAAAATAAAAATCAATTCGTTAGATATGGGATTAACTTTGAAGAAGACTCCGTTTCCACTCTACTGATTCCTGAATTTCTTTATGATGATTTTCTCTCTAAAACGAAGAAGCATAAGGGAAATACCGCTCTCTATCTGCAAAGCCTGCTTCGGCGGTTTCGCTCTATTACCCACTCCGGTCTTATTCCCGAAGCGGAGAAATTGAAGACTACCTACCAAGAACGCAATCTTGGTCTGAAGAAGGTTAGCTTTATTCCGAAAAATCGTGACTGGTTGGAGCTTGGAGAACTCGCTCTCGTATTCGGTAAATCTAGGTGTTGGTTGTTTGTCTATCTGCTAAAACTCGATCTACTGAATTTGTGGAACATTCTCGTAGAAGCTGGGTTGAACAAAATAGTTCCTATGATCCCAAGCGTTGAACTGAAGGTTTTTCAATTTCTCGAGCGCGTTTCGTATACATTTGCACGAGNNTAAAAGTATAGCAAAAGAACGAGAAGACCAAGAATTACGAAAAAATCAGACAACAAAACAAAAAAGCCCAGAGCGAAGCTATACGCAGAGGTCGCGACAACAAGGCGAGAAGGTAAACCAATACCGAGCAGTAGCGATCAACCGACATCAATAAATTGCATACAGCAGGAAGCATATTTTTTACAAAAAGATAACGATAGACGAAATAGTGCAATTTATTGATGAGAGGGCGAGCGCGACGGTTGACTTGCTTATTTTTTGGGAAAGCATTTTGAGAACGAAAAAATATTTTTGGGCAAAACGGCAAGTAAGTCAACCGGACTGCCCAAAACTTATTCTAATAGGCTAAGTTTATACTTTGTAAAATTTCCTTTCCACCATGAATGAAGAGTTTGATTGGGGAGTTGCCAAAACCGTGCATACACTATTTTCATAAATCTAGAATCATATAAAATGATTTGTAATTCTTTTTTGGATAAACTTTCTGGACCCTGTGTAAAAAGTTTATCAATCAAATTTTCTCCGTATTGAATTCTTTTTTCTGGCAAACGAACAGATGCTTTTTGTAAAAAACAATGTAATGCATTATAATATGGATCAACTGAAATTAAAAATAACGAGTCTACATCAAAATTTTTATTACGGCTAATATTCGTTTGCCTTATTTGTAATTCCACTTCTAAATCAGAAACTTCTTTACTTTGTATAAAGTCTGTTTTTTGTAGAAATGATTTTTGAGAAATATCTCGTTTGCCGCTCAAATAAATCACAATAGGGGATAATATCCAACTACCCCAAATAGGCATCATCCAATAAAAAAGCCCGATTATCTGAAAATAAAAATAGACGCCAGTAAAAAGTCCAAATAAACTTAGCAAATAAAATGTTCTAGTAACTTCCCAGAAACTTGGAGTGTTGTCTGCCGAGCGATTTTGCGATTTCCATTCAATCTTAAAACCAGCTAGGGTGAGTAAAATAAATTTGGAATGCATGTACATTAGAATAGGTGCTTGCACAACGCTGAAAATAAACTCAATAAGATAATTAGTTATAAATTGAAAAATATTCTTAGAATAATTACGATAATCCGCTTTAAGTAAGGTGTAGAATAAAGTTAAAATTCTAGGCAAAAATAAAACAGCCACTGAAAAAATCTGCAGCTTAACCGCTTTACCAAAATAGACAAAATCCCAAAAAGCTTTCCATTTTTCTGGACCTAACGCGAGCCTGTAAAACTGTAAATCTTCAATGTAAACAAATATAATACAAATTAAAAATAAAAACCACAAAAAGGACGAGAAATAAGAAAATATACCTAACAAGATATGAATTCTACTTGTAAACTTTAATCCTTTAGCAAATAAAAACCAGAAATGTTGTAAGTTACCCTGACACCATCTTTGATCTCTTTTTAGTGAATCTAGGATATTAGGTGGAGATTCTTCATAACTTCCAGCTAAGTCATAGGCAAACCAAACTGAATAACCTGCTTTACGAATGAGTGCGGCTTCTATAGTATCGTGACTTAATATGCGCCCACCTACTGCGCCTAGTTTGGGTAATGCTGGTAAGCCGCAATTTTCCATAAATGGTTTTAAGCGAATAATTGCATTATGCCCCCAAAAAGGAGAACTGTTTAATTGCCAATAGTTTGCGCCTACTCCAAATATTCCTCCGTGCACTCGACTAGAGAATTGCATAATTTTTTGGAAGTAAGTTTCTGCGTTTATAACCTCAGGAGAAGTTTGGATAATTCCAGTGCTTGGGTTTTCTTCCATTAGCTTTGTAAGCTCTACCATACAAGCTCCTGTTAGAAGACTATCTGCATCGAGTACAATCATATACCGATATTTTTTTCCCCACCTTCTACAAAAGTCTGCGATGTTCCCGCTTTTTTTATTTAGATTTATTTTTCTTTTTCGATAGAAGATTCTACCAAATGCGTCCAACTTTTTACATAACTCAAAATAAGCAGTTTCTTCCTTAACCCATTTATCTAAACTTTGTGTATCACTTAAAATATAAAAATCAAAATTTTGACTATTCGATTCTCTTGATACTGAGTTATACATAACTTCTATTCTGGAAAATACTGTATCTACATCTTCTCCATAAATAGGCATTACAACTGCAATTGGAATTTTTTCTGAAATTTCTTCTGGATAGTGGCTATTGTTTGTTATCCGAAACTTATCTCCGCCGGTGATTAATTTCCAAAAGCCGAAAATTGAAACGGTGGTGCCATAAGAAAGAATCGTAAATAATATCGTAAATATTCCATAAACTACCCATTTGAAAAATGACATTTCTCTAATCGAAAAATAATCCCAAAGAAGAATCATTCCATAACCAGAAATTAAATTCATTACAGCAAGGAATGCGACGATCCGAGTAGTATAAATTCTTGAACCAGGTGTATTATTCATAATTTAGAAATACAAAGTATAGATAATCAAACCATAAACGATCATCCATATCCCAATCGTGATAACTAAAGTTTTTAGGTCAATGTCAGAAAACGAATCCGATAAAAATCCTTCAAGCGGTCCAAAATGTATCGGACTAGGAATCATACTACTAACCTTAGTTCTTTGAGGAAAAATTGAATCTATGTTAGATAGTATTTTTCCATAATTTTTCTTTTCTGGAAATGTAAGAGCTAATACGTATTTAACGCTAAAATCAGTTTCAGGGATTTGTTCTTGCGACAAATGCTCATATACCAAATGATCTATTAGTTTGTCGTTAGATATTTGAGACGATGAAATTTTTTGAAATTTTTCAATAATCCGATTAGACTCAGTGAAATCTCTAACTCCAAATGCAAGTAACTTAGTATAGATTTTTTCTATACTATCGTTTTTTTCTTCGGATGAAATTAAACTGTTAAAGCTCAAGAGTATATGTCCATGATTCAGTAATTACCGAATCGCTTTTTTTGAGAAATGCTTTTAGTTCTACAGGTTTACTGTTAGCCTTATGAGTTAGTTTAAAACTACATCTCCACTTTTCTGTTTCTGGAATTTTTTGGACTGTAATCTCTGAAACTCCAGCAGATTCTGTAGCTGTAACAACGGCTTCCAAATCAGATGGATTTTCAACACCTTTTAGTTTTCCACCTTTAAAATCAATTTGGTAGATATAAGAATCGGTCTCTTTAGGAACAGGTTTTACTCGAGTCGCAACTACATCTGCAATTGTTTTGCTATTTGGATTTTGATTTACCCAAAAAATTTTGTAGGATAGATTGAGTGCTTCACCTACTTTTGGCATTTCGTCTGGAACCCAAAAAGCTCCAATATTATCATCTGAGTCTTGTTTGGTTGGTGATCTATAAAGTTGAACACTGCCCTTTCCCCAATCACCTTCCGGTTCAACCCAGGCACCCGGGCGAAGATGGTATTTCATTTCAGAATCTTCATAGCTAGAAAATTCTCTATCTCTTTGTAAAAGTCCAAACCCTCTTACATTTTCAGAACTAAAACTATTTAGAGTTGGCTTTTTAGGATTTTCTAGAGGTCGCCATATCCATTCATCATTTGCGTTTAACACCAATAATCCGTCAGAGTCATGTATCTCAGGATAGGCAGAAGGATGACTCGCTTCTGAATTTTCTCCATACCAATACATGCTTGTTAGAGGTGCAATTCCTAAACGATCAACTTCTTTTCTAAGTATAATTTCTGCTTTAACTCTTGTTTCAGTTATTTTTCCTGGAATAAATTCAAATTCATATGCGCCAACTGCTGATTTGCCGTCCATGAGCGCATAAATTTTTATAGACTCATCTTTCGACGCAGGCTTTTTTATCCAAAACTCTTTGAATATGGGAAAATCTTCTGCATAAGGCATACCAGTATTAGTCGCAAGCCCTCTAGCTGATAAACCATAAAACTGATTTTGCGAAACAGCTCTAAAGTAGGTAGCACCTTGAAATACTAAAAATTCATCTGTATGTTCATCTGTATTGATCGGATAATGCACCTTAAACCCTGAAAATCCGATTTCATTTGAGTTTTTTTCTTTTAACTGTATTGCCGAAAAATCGAAGTAACTCGAATTATAATAAATGGGAAATGATTTAGAATTCTTAACTTCATTTATTAGAACATTATAATCATAAATATAACCAGGATGCAGAAATTGTAATTGAAATGGACTTCCTTCTTCTCGCCAAATAGACTTTTCTGGTAAAAAACGAATGTCTTTGTATTTGTCATAGTTTAATTCTGCTAAACTTTTTGTAATTGTTTTTTTAGGTTCTTTGTAAGGCTTAGAAAGAAGTTCTTTTGCTTTTTTTCTAAGTTCTTCATAATCAAAACTGCGCTCTACAATTTTATGTTTTTCTAATATTTCAACTTTTGTTCTTTTTTCTTGCGGATTTACGGGTTCTTCTTTTTTTATGCCGGTAGCAATCAAAACTGCTGCAACAATACCCATGATAAGATTGACAACTCCCATTTAACAAAACCACCTTGAATGAAAATTTTTTAACAAATCGAATAGTATACATCCATATTCTGAATAAAAAACAGTATGACAACTTAAAAAAATAAAATAATCCCTTACAATAACTAGATATACTTCTTACATATTTACAATCCGAACTGGTAAATACCATTAGATAAATTTAAAATTTTACAATGGAACAAGAGAGAGTAATACATATTATCCGACAGAATTTTTTTAATCTACGCAAACTGATATTATCCACATATTGCAAGAATAAAACTCTTGATTTCTGAGGTTTTAATTAAAACATGGAATCAATCTAATTTACAATGGAGTAAAAACGAATGAACAAACAAATATTTTTAGTATTAACTGTAATCCTACTTGGCTTTGGATACAATTGCAGCTCAGCAGAAGAAAAAGTACAAACTAAAGTTGACCCAATGGCTGAACTAAATGCACTTCTAAAACCTGCAAGAGTAACTGGCTATGATGCGGGCGCAATTCAACCAGCAAAAGTAAAACTAACTGAATGGGATAAAGCTCTTCTTCCTGTTGTGAAATCAGCTTACGACAAAATGCCTGAAGGTTACAAACTAGAAGTTCGTGGAAACGCAGATGCATCTGGATCAAGCAAAGAAAACCTAGAAATCGGCGAAAAAAGAGCTAAATACGTACATGACTACCTAGTCAAAAAAGGTTTTAAAGCAGATAAAATGGTTGTGGTTTCTAAAGGAGAAGATGAATTAAGAGAAGGCGAAACTGATCCTAACGACGAAGACCATAGAAGAGTAAACTTTAGAGTAATTCAACAATAAAAAAATACTCAGTCACCTCTCGACCGACTAAAGTAGAGGCAGGTTTGAAATCTGTCTCTACCTAAAATATTCGAATTTACATTTATTGACCACTTCCGAAATCACAATTCCTTCCATACGCACTTTTCCGAAAAATTGATTTTTGCTTTTAATTTTTTTGTGACATTCTACTTCACGTTAATGAGACATATTTAGTAATTATTATGTCACAAAAATGTAAATAAGACATAATTAAATTTGTAAATAGTGTAAATAAGACATAATATTTTAAATCGGCTTGGTCATTTTTTCAAAATACAACGGTTTCTGTAGAAAACAAAAAAAGTTATTTTCAAAAAACAATGCGACATATTCCATACAAAAACACGCTGCTTTTACGTTATCTACTTATTTACAGGTACAACAATCACAGCTATTAATATATAATCTATTTATACATCTAGGGAGTTAAATATGAAATTTAAAGTTAAGACATCCGATTTTCAAAAAGCGATCAGTTCTGTAGAAGGAGTAATCACAGTTAGAGAAATAAAGTCTATACTTTCCAATATCAAAGTGGAAGCTGAAGACGGCAAAGTATTCTTATCCGCAACTGATTTAGAAATTTCTATCAAGACATCCGTTAGTGCAGATACCTTAGAGCCTGGAATGACTTCTATCCCAGCAAAACAATTGAGCAACACATTTAAAACGATAAATTTCCCTGAAGCGTTAATTGCGCATAATCCTGACGCAGAAGGAACTGTCAGCACAATCATCACCGACTCCGAAAAGAAAAAAGATTTTAAAATGAATATCAATGGAATCGAAGGCGAAGAAATAAAAACTATTTCTAAAGTGGACGATTCTCTTGTTGTTGATTTCCCATGTTTTACAATTTCTGAGATGATTAAAAAAACTTCTTACTCTGTCGCATTGGAAGATACTCGTTTTGTGTTTAACGGTCTTTATGTTACTTCTAGTGAAGGCAAAATATCGTTTGTCGGAACTGATGGAAGAAGACTTGCAAAAATCGACAGAGTGATTCCAAATTCTCTACCG
The DNA here is from genome assembly GCA_002333425.1 of Leptospiraceae bacterium UBA2033. Lineage (GTDB taxonomy): Bacteria > Spirochaetota > Leptospiria > Leptospirales > Leptospiraceae > UBA2033. Next base: position 1,044 of record DDBL01000144.1, on the reverse strand, counting down.
TTCAGCAAAGGCGTTATTATCCCCCACAAAGCAATCAAAGAAATTATGAAGATGATTGACTCCAATGAATCTGGAAAAATCGGAATCGTAGAAAATCAAATCTATCTAAAGATCGGCAATGTAGAATTACTCTGCAAACTCATCGACGGAAATTATCCTGACTACGAAGCAGTAATTCCAAAAGAATCTAAAAATTCTGTCCGTATCAACAAAGACGAATTACAAGTTGCTCTACGACAAGCCCTAATTGCAGCAGAAGAGCCTTCTCGACAAATCAGAATGACTTTTTCAGAAAACCTACTCCATATCAATTCTTCTACTCCTGGCTCAACTGAGGTTAATGTAAGTATACCGGTAGACTACAAAGGCGAAGAAACTTCTATCGCGTTTAAGGGCGATTATCTGGCAGATGTAATTAAATCTATCGACGATCCAGAAATCATCATGGAATTTTCTAGCTCAAATTCACCAGCAGTCTTCAAAGATCCATCCGATGCACAATACATATCAGTTATTATGCCGATGAAGTTGTAAAATAGTATTAAATTAAGTGAGTCTTTTAAAGATATTACCACGGATGAACACAGATAAACACGGATGGTCTATAATCATCCTTAATCTTTTATCCGTGCCCATCTGTGTTCATCCGTGGTGATAAATCCTCTTGTTTCTTACTAAATTAAAACTCCAAAACTTTCGTAGCCACTCCGAAGTCCAATTAAACTTCCAAACAAAATTAGTTTTCTTCATTGGAGAAAATGGAGCTGGGAAAACTAACGTCATTGAGGCTATCAATCAATTTGCCACACTTAAAAGTTTCAGGGACAATTCGGATGAAGAACTTGTGAATTGGGATTCCAACTTCTATTATATTAAAGCGAATTTAGTTTCAGAAGGTTTGGATAAAACCATTGAGATAGGTTATAGCAAACTTGATTCTCAAAAAAGAAAAGTGAAACTGAATGGAGAAGTCATTCAAAAAAAACAAGACATCATTGGAGAACTAAAAGCAGTTGTTTTCTCTCCAGTCGATTTAAAAATTAT
>DDBL01000043.1 GCA_002333425.1 Leptospiraceae bacterium UBA2033 | reverse complement strand
GAAAGTAAAGTTAGAAAATCGGCTTCATCGGGCGTCGTCAATTTTACAAAAGAAGAGAGATAGGATTTACTAAAACACCTGTAACTACTCAGTGTGGTTTGCCACAGAGGCACAAAGACACAGAGAATTTTGGTATTGTGCTATTTTTATTCCTATTTATTGAATTAAAGAGAACTAATGAAATATTTGGATTCAATTACCATAGTGCAAAAGAATAATAACTAAGACTGAACTACCAAAATAAACAGTATAGACTCTATTTAAATCTCTCCGTGCCTCTGTGGCAGTCTTTTTTATGCTGAGTAGTTACAGCACTTTTAACTTTAGTTCCTTAATTCCTCTATAGTCTTTTGCATTTTTAGTGGCTAATACTGATTTGTTTCTAATACAGATGGATGCGATTTCAGTATCTATATAAGGAAGAATAAGTCCTTTTTTCTGAAGTTCTGCACGTAATTTTGCATGGACTTTCGCAGCTTCGGCATCATAAGGTACAATTTCTAACGACTCAACGACTTCATGTAGAAAAGAAAGATACATATTTTTTCGTTTTGAAACAGGAAGAAGATCAATTCCAAACACTAACTCTTGGTAGACGGGAGCACAAATACAGAAATTGTCTTTTTCTTTGTTTAGGAATTGAAGGACTTTTTCGTCTGGTTTGGGTTTTGTAAATTCAGATAGGATATTTGTGTCGAGTATAAATTCCCAATTCACAAAATAACCTCACGTCCTTTTTCTTTGCTTCTGACATTTTTCCAAATGTCAGAAGAGGATAATTCATTCTTATCTCTAAAATTTTGTAGTTTTTCTAAAAAGTGATTAGACGAGTGGGTCAATTTACGAAAGTCTTTTTCGGACACAAGATAAGCGACTACTTTTCCATGACGGCTAATGGGAATAATTCCCTCTGTCTCAGAATTGTGAATTAGCTTAGGCAAATGATTCTTTGCTTGGGCAACAGTCACGCCTAGCTTCTTATTGGAATTTGCACTGAGCAAAATAGAATCTGTATCTATTAGTATCATATAGCTATAATTATAGCCAAAATTTTAATTGTCAAGTGCTTTTTAAAAAAATACCACCGATGGACACGAATGGAAGAAGAGGTAAGGGATTCATTCAAGTTACTCGACATGCCTTGTAATTTCGTAGCACTTATTTATTTTATCAACGCATTCAGGGTCACTTACACTTTCCCATAGATTTGCTAGCTCTAAACCACCACAATATTTCCTACGTAGACTATCCATTTCATAGGGCAGTATTTCTTTTTTTAGTAATTCAGGATATTGAGTTTTACACTTTGCTGTTTCTTTCCTTTCATTATTTTTCTGGATAATCGTCATTATCTGTTTATCTTGATTAGCTTGTTCGGAAAAATTAAACTCTCCTTTGAGAAAAGTAATTCTATTGTTTATATTTGTCAAATTATAAGGATTAGCTAATTTATATGGAAAACTTTCTACTGTGAATGAATCTAGTTCTAAATCTTTGCTAGAAATAAATACCTTACTATCTTTAAATAAATATTCTTTTGGAGGATTTCTATCTAATAAAACAAAAGCAATATTGTCTGTGGGAATAATTCCAATTTTATTTGCACTGTCTTTCTGAATTTCTTCGCGAATTCTTTCTTGTGGTTCTGACATCATCTGTAGTGGGATAGTGGGAAGGATTAATAGAGTTATAGGAATGGCGATTGCGGCAACTATTAACAAGTCTCTAGGGTCATGCTTACCGGCCTCTTCAATATATTTTCCATCAAATTTATAATCTTTATTCTCTAAGTATTTCTCTCGGATAAAGTCAACCTTACTTTTCTCTTCTACGCGATACGCATCTAGAAATAAGTAAAGCCCTTTGGAGTTTAGAGAATGCGTCAAAACATAAACATCCCGTTCTTCTTTTAAGTCTTCCGTTCGTAGTTTTTCTTTTTCGAGAATAGTTTCATCTTTGGTATAGACAGTAACACAATTGAGAAGAGAAAGTAGGAGTAGAAAAGAAATTGGCTTCATGAGAATAATGGAGTGTATTCTCATGAAAGTGTCAAGAAAGAAATATTTAAATTTCCCTCTCTGTGTCTCAGTGCCTCTGTGGCAATTTCTTATATCAATCCAAGTCTCTTGTAAATCACATCAATTCGAGCCAAGTATGGTTTGATGTCACAAATCTCGTCTAGAACTTTTGCGGTTAATACTTGGTTTACCTCTCCATCGGCAAGAAGGCGAGACTTCATGGTTTCGTTTTGATTTGCCCAGACTGCCATAGCGTGTGACTGCACTTTTTCGTAAGCTCTTTCACGAGAAATACCACCGCGCTCAATCATAGCGAGCATTAGTTTTTGAGAAAAAATCAAACCGCGGGTAATACCAAGAACGCGCTCACTTGCATCTGGATAGATATGTAAGTTTTTGATAACGTAATTCATCTTATCTAGGATATAATCTAGTGCAATGGTTGAATCTGGTAGAACGATTCTTTCAGCAGAAGAGTGAGAAATATCTCTTTCATGCCAAAGTTGCATGTCTTGAAATCCTACGTTTACGTTAGAGCGGATAACTCTTGCTATCCCGCTAATGCGCTCGCAGATAACTGGGTTACGTTTATGCGGCATAGCAGATGAACCTTTTTGTCCTTTTGTAAATGGCTCTTCTACTTCGCGTCCTTCTGTCTTCTGTAAGAGTCGGATCTCGGTTGCCATCCTGTCGAGGCTAGATGCTGTTAGCCCAAGAATGGATAAGTAGAATCCATGACGGTCGCGGGTGATAACCTGTGTAGTTATTGGATCTACGGATAATCCTAATTTTGTGCACACGAATTCTTCTATCGCTGGATCAATGTTCGAGTAGGTTCCAACTGCACCGGAGAATTTTCCAACTGCTATTTCTTTTCTGGCTTGTTTTAGTCTTTCTAGGTTTCGTTGCATTTCGGCAAAGAAGAGAGCGAATTTTAAACCAAGTGTCATTGGCTCTGCGTGGATTCCATGAGATCTACCCATACAAGGAGAGTCTTTTTCTTGGATTGCTTTTTCTTTCACTGTTTCGAGTAACGTTTCTACTCGTTTGATAATTATATCAATTGCCTGAGTCATCTGAACGCATAACGCGGTGTCGCCTATGTCAGAGGAGGTGAGCCCGTGGTGGACATGTCTAGAGGCAGGTCCGATATAAGAGCCGAGGTTTGTTAAAAATGCAATTACATCGTGTTGTAGAGTTTCTTCTAGTTTTAAAATTTCTTCTACTTTGAACTTTGCTTTTGTTTTGATTTCGTTGAAATCCGCTTCAGGAATTTCCCCTCGATTCATTCTCGCTTCGCAGGCAAGAATTTCAATATCTTTCCAAATCTCGAATTTGTTTTCGAGACTCCATATTTTGGATATTTCTGGATTACTGTATCTATCTATCATAAAAATAATTTCTCCCATTTCTCTATTGTCGCAAAACGTGCGTCATCCGCTTCAGTCGGTGCCCAGCTTGCAAAAAATTTATCTTCTTTCGGATCATAGGGACCTGATTTCCCTTCAAAACATACACAAACATCACTCAAAGTAACTAGTCCATGCCAAACTCCGGGTGCTACGTCAATTCCACGAATCGGTCCATCATTGGATAATAAGTATTTACCGGTAATATTTCCAATTTCATCAAAAATAAGAAATCCTAATTTGCCTTTTAGTGCAATGAATGTTTCCGGCTTCGGTGGATTTTCATGTTTGTGAGGTTGAACATAAGTTCCTTTTGTGAGAACATTTAGAAATCTCTGGTAGACTTCTGAAAGTTCGTGAAAATTATGATTTGCCCTTTTGCGCGGACTTTGTTTTGCTTTTTCTGTTACAGAGGAAAATAATTCTTCTGTAATGAGCTGAACTTTTTCTTTCATGGATTTAACTCTAAAGTGAATTTGAATTCTAGCTTTTAGAATGACACTTCCTTTGCAATTAGAAATTCTAGAGAAAGAAAATGGAATGTTGCTAAACATGGATTTCCACTTGCCAATAAACGTGAATAAAAACAGATATGAATCAATCGGTGTTCATCGGTGTTCATCCGTGGTAATCTTTAAATGTCTCCATCTTTCTATCCCAGCTTTAAAACGCTCGGGCGTTTCTCCAAATCCAATTCGAATAAATCCTTCTCGTTCAAAATTAGCACCGGGTAATACGAATATGTCGCACTGTATTAAAAGTTCATCTGCATATTTTTCGGAGAGAATTCCTTCTTTTAGTTTTACAAAAGAAACCAGACCTCCATCAGGAGGACGAAATGAATCAAGTCCTGGTAAATGTTTTACGTTTTCAGAAAAATAATGAATACATTCTTGGATTGCTTTTTTTATAGGTGTAACAAATTCTTTTCGGTTTCTTAATAACTCTAGTGCTAAAAATTCCGAAATTGGATTTACTGTATGCGTTAGGTAGTCTTTAAAAGATCTGGCTTTAGATAAAATGTCTTTATCACCGATTAGCCAGCCAATTCTAAGTCCTGTTACACCAAAACATTTTGTAATTGAACCTGTTGCGAAAGTTTTTCCATTTAACCCTGCTCCTGAAAAACTTAAATCATTATGGTAATCCAAAAAACGATAGTGTTCGTCAAATAAGGTGTAACCGCTAAACGAAGTAATAGAATCCTTTAGAGTTTTAATCTCATCTTCTTTAATTCCAATTCCAGTTGGATTATGAGGGTGATTTAGGATTGCAAGTTTAACATCTTGAGAAAATAAATCTTGGATTGGTAGAAAATTTCTAACTTCTACTTCTTTGACTTTTGTCCCGAGTTGAATAGGTATTTCGTATAACGCTTGAAACGCAGGTGTGAATAAGGAAACAATATCACCTTTTTCTAGAAGCAAATGAAATAGAACATACAGGGCTTCGCTTGTTCCAGTTGTAATGAGAACTTGATCAGGGGAAATATTCTCATATAGATTTGCTATTTCGATTCGCAAATCTTCTCTTCCGTTATTGGGTGAATCTGCTAGAGAAATTTTACCTAGCTCTTCATTGGAAATTTTTAGCTGATTTAAAATTTCTCCTAATGTGAAATTTCTAAGTCCACTTTCTCCCAAGTTACAAGAAACACTGAGTCGATATTTCTCTAATCTTTCTTCTATGAAAAAATCTCTAGGGATCAATTTCGCTCAGTCCGGTTTCTTCCTGTTCTTTTTGCAAGATACAATGCGTTATCCGCCCGAGCGACAAAAGTCTCCAGATTATCATTGGGCAAATAATGTGTTATCCCCATACTAACTGTAACTTGTCTATCTTGAATAAACGGATGATTTTGAACTTGGACTCTAATTTTTTCACAGATTTTAACTCCATCCTCAATATTTGATCCAACAAGAAGTAAAGTAAATTCTTCACCACCCCATCTACAAAGTATATCAGACATTCTAATTTGGGATTTGATAAAACTTGCTATGTTAACTAGGACATCATCTCCTTTATTATGCCCATACGTATCATTTATTTTTTTGAAATGATCTATATCAAATATAACAAGGCAAAGTGATTTTGGGTTAACTTGATTTTCTTCTAGAATATTTTTAAATAGTTGTTGAAACTTAGTTCGGTTATAAACTTTTGTAAGCTCATCAATGCTTGCTTTTTCTTCTAGACTACTTTTTTGATTTTCTAACTGGGTAATATCGACTAAACTCAGTATGCTTACTTCTTTTTCTGGGATAACATTTTGTTTGATTCTAAAAATTAAATATTCTCCATTATCCCTTTTCATCTTTACTTTAAATTCTTCTTCTTTTGGTAATCTTAGTAACTTACTTACATCGTTTTTTTCTACTTTGACTTCAAATTCTAGTAAGTCCATAATATGGTCATATTTTAAATTAAAATCTTCCACATTTTTACAATTAGCAAATTTAAGAAAACTATAATTAGCCGCTATTACCTTTTCACCATCAGTCATTAAAACCATATCTCTTTGAAAATTCAGAAGTGTTTGTAATAATTCCTGATTAAATTTTAATTCTAAATGTGTTTTTACTCTTGCTAAAAGTTCACTGGAATTGAACGGCTTAACAATATAATCCACTGCTCCCAAATCAAAACCTTTTACAATATCTTCCGGTTGTGTTTTGGCAGTTAAAAAAATGACCGGTATATTTTTTAATTTTTCAGATTCTTTAATTCTTTTACACGTTTCATAACCATCTAAGTCAGGCATCATTACATCTAGTAAAATTAAATCAGGTTTAATTTTCTCTAAAATTCCTAGTGCCTGTATCCCATTACTTGCAACTATAATTTTATAACCGACATTTTTTAATACAGTTCCCAGAAGTTGAATGTTTTTAGGTGTATCGTCAACTATTAGGATAAAAGTATTTTGGATTTTACTAAGCATAATTTGCTCTTAGCTCTTCTAATAGGACTGGATAATTTTTTAATAATACTAACAAATAATTCATATCAAAAAGCAGTGCCTTTGATTGCAGATTTTCCGCATACTTTTTAAGAGGTGAATAATCATACTTATCCCCAAGATATTTAATCTTATATGCAAACTCTTCGATTTCGTTTATACTTGATATATCAGATAAATTTTTCCATTCTTCAAATAAATCATTCTCCATCTCATATAAAAGTGGCTTCAATGTCTCAATATTTTCTGTATTAAATGAATCAATAGAGGATTCTTTTAAAGTAAACTTAGGGGTTTGAAAATTTTTTACATTTTGCATAACAGAAGAAGGTAGAAATACGTTAGTAGATATAAGTGCATCATTAAGGATTATTTGAAATATACTTCCTTTACCAACTTCACTTTTGACCGAAATAGTCCCTTTCATAAGTTGCACCAAACGATTTGAAATAGCAAGCCCTAGACCTGTCCCACCATACCTTGCATGGCTTTGTCCTTTCTGTTGTGTGAATGCTTCAAAAATTGCACCATGCTCTTCGGCTGGAATCCCTATACCAGAATCTTCAACCGTAAAAATCAAATCAATATGGAGCAAATCTGGATTCATACCTTTGGGCTTTGCGGTTAATCTAATATAGCCGCTATCAGTGAATTTTATAGCATTACTTAGTAAATTTAGAAAAATTTGTCTAAATCTAAGTTCATCTAGAATGATTTCACTTGGTAGACTTGGGTCAACTATTATTTGGAAGTCGAGATTTTTCTCTTCAATTTTTTGGAAAAAAATATCTCTAAGTTCCCTAAAAACATTTTCAATATTGACAGGAGACAACTCTAACTCAAGTTTTCCCGACTCAACTTTGGACAAATCAAGAATGTCATTAATTAAGGCTAATAACGTTTTTCCGCTCGAAACAATATTTTCTAGATATTTCTTTTGAATACTATCTGAAATTGAACCTTTCAATATTTCCGTAAATCCAATAATAGCGTTCATTGGAGTTCTAATTTCGTGACTGATATTTGCAAAGAATTCTCCTTTCACTTTGCTTGCGGCTTCTGCTGCTTTTTTCGCAACTATTTGTTCGCTGATATCCAATCCAAATCCAATAAGACCACCCGTAGACTCGTCCAAGAAAAAATAATTTTGAAAAAACCACTCAATCCCATCATTGTATAAACCACTAGAAATAAATACTTGTGGTTCTCCTCTTAAAGCTCGATTGAATTCTTGGGTAAATTCAGAATATACTTCAAATATATTTATATTCACCGCTTGGTTTTCCATTAACCCCATTTTTAATAGTCCAGCTCCAGTACTTTGAGTAATGATTCCATTTTGATTTACTCTAAATACTACAACAGGCATGTTGGCAAGAATTCCACCAAGCATCTGACTTTTTTCGTTGATTTCTTTTTCTATTTTTTTTCTTTCTGTGATATTTCGCATAACGGCATGAACTTCTAAACTACCAGTATTTTGATTTACTATATATCTAGATACAACTTCTGTCCAAATAGTTGTCCCATCCTTTTTATACTGTTCCATTTCATCTACATAAATTCCCTTTAACGATTTTTTACCAGCTAATAGCCTTTTGATTCTAAATGGAAAAGTCCTTTGGGCATATCGTAAAGAATTTGGAGTCAACATGTCTTTATGAGATAATGACATTATTTCTAATACAGAATAATCAGTTAAACTTTTTACTGAAGGGCTAATATAGAGTAACCTCATAGTTTTGGCTTCCAAAATCAAAATTACGTCTGCCATATTTTCTGTGATAATTCTATATCGTTCTTCGTTTTCGACTAACGCTTCTTCTGCCAATTTTCGCTCAGTAATGTCACGAATATTAGTTAAAATTCCTACGTTTATATTATCATTTTGGTAAATCGCATGTTGGATCTCAATTGGAAAACTAGTTCTATCTTTTCTAATTGCCATACTTTCATAGGTATAATTGGGATAATCAGAGTTTAATAGCGAACTCATGATTGAAATAATTTTTCCTTTTTCAGTTGAAACCGCAAAATCAACTGCACGTAATTCTCGCAACTCTTCTATAGAATCATAACCAAACATTCTAAGCATTTTGTTATTTGCCCAAAGAATAGAATAATCTAAACCAATAAGTAATATTGCATCTGGTGAAATATCTATTAGAGTACGAAATAACTCTTCGTTTCGCCCTGCTTCTTTTTGGATTCTAATTTTTTCTTGGTCAATTTTGCGGTGATCCTCAACCATTTGGTTAAAAGTTTTAATAAATTTGCCAAGTTCATCTTTTGATTCATATTCTATTTTTACTTTCCAGTCTCCTTTGGCAATTCGGTTTGCTACTTTTTCGGCTAATTGTAGCGGAAATATAAATTGTTTAAACGTATAATAGATTACAAGGTAAATAAATAGGATTGTCAATACAGAAGTCGAAATCATCTGGAATAATAGAGAATAATATGAATTATCCACTATTTGATTCGACTCAAGTTCACCTTGATAATTTAAAGCAATCATTTTATGCAAATCTGATGTAAGTTGATCATTTTCAATTTTAGATTTTTCATTCAAAATTAAAATTTTAGATTTATTATTTTGCTTTGATTGTTGAATAAGTTCATTGTGTGTCTTTAGATAAAGTTCAAAACTGTAGTTAAAAAGTTCGTATAGATTTTTTTCTTCTTTGACAGTAATTAATGAGTAATAATAATTTTTATTATTTATAAATTCTTCTTTTAATTTTTCTGTTTTTTTTTCGATCTTTTCTTTTTCTTCAATTTCTGTTAATAGACTGTGAGTTGATTCTAGTTTTCTAAATGTGTTTAGTTGATTTATCATTTCAGAAATTTTGAGAATACTTTTCATCCATTTATTGTGAATTTCTTTTGTTTCTTCATGAATTTGATTTACTAAATGAATCGACAATGACAAACCTATAAAAAATAAAATGGAAATTACAGAGATACCAACGAGAGCCTTACTTCTTATTTTTAATTGATTATACCAATTAACAGTTGTAATGTAATGATGGGTTTTGAGCATAAATTAACAGTTAATTCTTTCTACAATTTGTTTTACAGATTCGATATTGAGAGGTTTTAAAATAAAATCATCTGCACCTGATTTATAAATTAGAGATTTTGTTTCTGGGCTGCTTTCCTTTGCAATTGCAACGATATAACAATTTTCTTTTGAAAAAGTAAAATCTTTTCTAAGGATTTCGATTAACTTATCTCCTTTCATATCAGGTAAATCTAAACTGATAAAAATTAAAGATGGCATCATATTTTCACAAGTGGAAATGGTTTCATGTGCAGTAGTAAATATAATTGTATCAAGTTTTTCTTTCTTCAAAACTATTTCCAATTCTTTTATAAATGACAAGTCCTCATCTGCAATCAGTGCAAGTATTGGCTTATGGTGATTTGGCTCACTGACTTGTATTTCGTCACGTTCTATATTACCAATGAGTGAGTCATTGCATCTATTGATATAAATAGAGTAAATTGGATCTTCAGGAATAATTGTTTGACAGTGTAAAAATAAATCCTTTGCTTTTTGCATAAATCCAGCCCGATAGAATGTCAAGGCGCGAAAATATTCTAAAGTGGTCGCTTTTTTCTTTTCTTTTACGGTTTCAAGATCTCCACCAAAAAATTCATAAATTGTCATAAAACCTTCTTTAGTTTTTAATCTTAAATGATCTATCTCTCTCGTTTCTTCTTTTAAGGTCTGACCGAGCAAGTTATAAGTAGTTGCAGAAATGATAACAGATACAAAAAAAGACTTGGTTAAAGATTCTAATTTTTTTGCAATTCCAACTGCGTTTCCGATTACAGTTGTATCCATTCTCTCTTTTCCGCCTAACGTACCAAGTGTAACTTCACCTGAATGAATTCCGATTCCAATTTTAATATTTAGTTTTCCATTTTCGGATTGAGTATGATTAAATGCCTCTAAATATTGAATCATATCTCTTGAAGTTTGAATTGCATTTTCGGGAGATTCAGGAAACAATACTACAATTTTATCTCCAATAAATTTATCAATGAATCCTTTATTCTTGCGGATAATAGCAGTTATTCCTGTATAGTAATGATTTAATAAATCAAAAATTTCTTCAGAGTCAACTTTCTCATTAATTGAGGTAAATCCTCGTATTCCACTGAATAGGATTGTAATTTCAGTTTTAACAAGATTTCCCAATTCTACATCCGTAATACTCTCTTTGTGCAAAATTCGCAAAAATTCTTTCGGTACAAAATTGCTATAGGCGTCATTTACAATAGTCAAGTGTCCTGAAATCTTTTCTACGTCTCTAAATGCAAGGGAAAATCGTCTAGACAAAATGACTGCTTGAGCTAACAGGAAAAAGAAAACTCCTATTTGTATAAATTCATTTGTTAGAATGATTTTTAAATTGTAGAAAATATCATTTAGTATAAACAGAATTAAAACTGCTGTCGACAAAAAAATTGTAATAGAATCTTGTCTATCTTTTAGAATAATTTTGATTTGGTAGTATAAAACTATAACTATAGTTATAAGAATAATTACATAATTAAAATCTACAAAGTAATTATAAATCCTAAGATTAGAAAAACAAACAATCATTCCAAGAAGCCCACCGATAGTCAGGCTAAACTTAACTAGCCACTCAGAAACGTCTTTTGGAAATAATTCTTTAAAGAACTTTAAGAAAAGAGGAGAAAGTAAATAAAAGGAAAAGTATTCAAACTTTGTCACAATCTCATAGTGGATACTTGGAATTAACTGCACGAGCATAATTTCTCCAGTAGAAACTACGCGCATAAGAGTGATTAAACAAAACAAAGCAAAATATAAACTGGTCAAATCATTTTTTCGAAATAAAAATAACATGAAGTGATAAATTGTCATGATAAGAATACTTCCCCCCAAAAGAAATTCAAGGGAATTACGTTCATATTTCAAAGATTGAATTTGGTCATGGGAACCAAGAATAGGCACATTCCAAATCCCACCATTTCGGTGATGGTAATTTGAGACTATCAAAACGAGATCGATTGATTTTTTTTCTGTTTCAAAGTATACTGTGTTTGTTCCGTAACCTGGAACTGATTCACTTGGTGAAGTTCCAACTTTTCCTTTATGGGCTAACAGTTCGTTACCCAAATAAAGTTCATAGGCTGTTGATTGTTCTTTCATTCGAAGAGCTAATTTTTGTTTTTTGATTGGTCCATCTGGGAGTAAAATTTTGACTTTGAAAGTTGCATAACCATTTCCATCTGTAATCTCATTTTGAAACATTCGACCATTCCAAGAACTAGGAAAAAGATGATAACCAGAAAGAGTTTCTGCTAAAAAAGAATCCTTGGTATTGGGACGATAAATTTTTTTCCAATAAATTTCCCAATTTCCTTCTAGATTAACAGCTCCTTGTTTCTCGAAATTCCAAAAAGTAAGGTTAATCACTCCATTTTCTACTTTGGGAGAATCCTTGAAGACCATACCGACATTGCAACTATATAACAAAACAAGGATAAAGGACAAAAAAAATCTTTTTGAAGAAAACATATACAATGTTTATCGTAACCTATCAAAAAAGAAATCTCTTTTACTCGACTTTTTGAGGAAAAAATAAATCTTGGGGTAATGCGATTAAAGAAACAAAGCCTAATACTTCGATGATCTAAGTAAATAAAAAAAGAAGAGAACCTCTTATGAAATTAAAAACAATTCAGCTTTTAAGCATTACAGTCCTTATCAATTTATTCCTACATTGCGCTACTACTCCTATAGACATAAAAAAAGAAGACCCAAAACTTTTTAAAGAGCTTGTTCGGGATTACTTGGTTGTTAGTGAAGAAAATCCAGGAAAAGTAGAACTTTTGCGTTTCATTGAAAATGATGCACAGGCAATAGTTGGGCGGATTCCAAATTTTCCAATTGATTCGTGTACTTGGTTTTTTGACAGAAAAGTGAAAAACAAAAATGCGAAAGAAGATACTTGGAACGTTTCAAAATCAATTAATCTGAATTGTGGCGGACAATACTATATAGTAGAATTTGATCAGAAAAATCTACAAGCATCCAAAATCAAATACCAAGGAGTTTATAAAAATATTTTTAAACAACTCAACAAAGCGATTATTCTAGAGGCGTCTTGTAGCACTGCATCTTCCAGTGGACTTAAAGAGGAAGATGAACGAAATACATCTATTGAATGTTATCCTTATCCATTTGATTTGGAACGTTATACGAAAAACCAGCGAAGAGAAGTTATTGCTGGATATTTTTTATACACCGATACACAAGATTCATTGGATAGACTAATGACATCCTCCATAGAAGAAAAGGAAAATGATAAAATTCTTCAAACACTCAAAAAAGATTTCGTAGATGAAGAGTCTGCCAATGACAAAAAATTAAATCCTTCTATCGGAAAGAATTTTGCCTTTAAGAATTGTGAATACATAGACTTTAGAGAAATGCCTATTGAAAATTTAAGAGGCAAAGAACTAAAAGAAAAAATTGATAAATTTGTAGAGTCTGACTTGAACGATCCCGCAAACAAAGAAGGCTTGAAAGATGCAATTGAAGAATACAGAAGTTGTGGGAAAAAATGCGTTAGTAAAGAAAAAGAGATTCAGATTTTATTTGAAATAAAAAACATTGAGGCAAAACGAAAAATCCTCTTAATCAAAAAAATTGATTCAAAGTCAGAACTTTCTAAATACAAACGATTTAACTTTTATTCTGTCGATGGTAGTTTAAAAGGAATTGATTTTTCTGTAAAAGGAGATATTGAGAAAATTTACTTAAATCCTAGCATTGAAGAAATTACAAAAGAGCCTGAATTAAAACCAGAGACAAATAGCGAACCTAAACTAGAATCAGAAATAACACCACCAAGTGAAGATAAACCAAATCCAGAAACGGAAACTATCCCAGACGAACCAAAACCAAAATCGAAAAAAGGAAAAAAATCCAAAAGAGTCGAAGTGCTAGAGCCTGTTCCTGAACCTGAGGCTAACATCGAACAGCCGGAGAATCAGTGAGTTAACTTATCAAACTTTTAGATAATCTATTTTCTTAGATTTACAAAAACTCAAAATCAGTTTATCATGGGTGACAACCTTCGCACCCAGATAAATTGCGCTAGCAAGAATTAATCTGTCTGCTGGATCACCATGAAAACCTTTTAGCTCAGTGCTTTTTACCGCAATATCAGGATTAATCGCTATGATTTGAGTGTCTGATTTTTTTAAATAAATTTTGAGCCAGTCGAGAGTGTTCATACTAAGTTTCAATCTTTCCTTTGAAACAAGCATAGAAATTTCCCAGAGGCTAATAGCAGATAGATGCAAACGAATATCTTCTGCTTTTTCTAACAAAGTGAAAAATTCTGTCTTAATTAGTTTGGGTTCTCCCGTAACTAACCAAACCCACACATGCGTATCGAGCAGTAATTCAGTTTTCATCTGCCTGCCAATTTTCATTGATAGGACTTACGATATCTCCAACAAACAGCACAGTATCTTTTGCGCATCCAAAAGAGAAAACTTTAGGTGGCTGTTTTATGGGAATTAACTTAGCCATAGGAACACCTCGCTTAGTTATAATCAATTCTGGGTATAAGTTTCCTATCTCTTCGATGATTTTTAGGCATTGTGCTTTAAATTTTCCCGCTGCAATTTCCATAGCCCCTCTTACCATGGTCACTTTACTATAGTCACTTTGTTATGGTCAAGCAATTAAATACTTACAAATACTATCCACTTGACAGGCAGCCATTCTAAAATAGGTTTGCTAGTAGAGAGTCCTGTGATCAGGATTTTGCGAGGGAATTTATGGCAAAGAGCACAAACAAAACAATTAACAAAGAAGACATGATTAAAGCTTGGACAGAGTCTCCATTTTCGGACGAGATAAAAAAGCAAGCTAGTCAGGTTTTAGCCCAGTTTAAAAAGGGAGAATCTAGTTCCGAAGTGGAAGCATTTACCATTCCGCTAGAATTTGGAACAGGTGGAATTCGAGGAATAATTGGCTCTGGCATTGGTCGAATGAACGAATACACGGTTGGACGTGCCGCTCTAGGTTTTAGCCGATTTCTAAAAGCAAAATACAAAAACAAAAAAACAACCCTCGTCATTGCCTATGACTCAAGAAGACGTTCTCGCGAATTCGCAGAAGTAACCGCAGGAGTCGCGGCTAAACACAAAATCAATATACAAATTTTTCCTGTAGTAACGCCTACACCTATGTTATCCTACGCAGTGCGTCATTTGAAAGCACAAGCGGGTGTTGTAATTACAGCTTCTCACAATCCGCCTGAATACAATGGATTCAAAGCTTATCTTGCTGATGGTGGACAATTGGTTGCGCCTGACGATGCAAAAATCATTTCTGCCATTGAGAGTATTTCGGATTGGAATGAAATTCCTCTTTTGAAAAAGACTGATCCAGACTATAAGAAGTATGTAAAAAACGTAGACAAAAAGGTATTTGCCTCATACATCAAACAAGTTCTCGCAACTCCGATTTATAATACAAAATTAAAAGCAAAAGATAGAAACTTTAGTATCGTTTACTCACCGTTACACGGAACTGGTGGCGAGTATATGAAAACTCTTTTGAATAAAGCTGGATACAAACGAGTATCCTTAGTTCCCGAACAAGAAAAACCAAATGGAGAATTTCCAACTGTAAAATTTCCAAACCCAGAAGAAAGAGAGGCACTTGCGTTATCCGAAACTCACGCACGTAGAATGGACGCACAAATATTTGTCGCAACCGACCCGGACGCAGACAGAATGGGAGTTGGAATCAAACGTAAAGATGGAAGTTACGAGCTGTTAAACGGTAACCAAATTGGAAGCACCATGTGCGCTTATCTTTGTGAAAAAGTCGCTGGTCAGAAAAAATACGACTACCATGTTTTTAAAACCATTGTGACCACAGACTTACAAGAAAAGATTGCCGCTAAAAATAAAATCAAACTTAAAAATGTTCTAACTGGTTTTAAATTCATCGGAAACGAGATGACTAAAATCGAAAAGGACAAGAAGAAAAAATTCCTTTTTGGCGGAGAAGAGTCTTATGGCTATTTGCCGGTAGATTTACTTCGCGATAAGGATTCTCTTTCTTCTACTTTACTTCTACTCGAAATTATCAGTGAGAAAAAAGATATTCTTTCCTACTTAAATGAAATTTACATGAAATATGGTCTATACATGGAGTCTTTAAAATCCATTACTCTGAAAGGAGAAGCAGGAAAACAAAAGATCAAAGAAAGCCTAGAGCGATTACGAAACACCAATACACAACTAGTTGGAAGCACAATTGGAAGTCGTAAAATCCTAGGATTTATAGATTACAAAAACAAAAAGATGAACGGAGAAGTTCCAAAGAATATCTTTGCCGGACTTCCTTCTTCGGATGTGATTCAACTGGTTCTCTCCGGTAGCGGCAAACTCACGATTCGCCCCTCAGGAACAGAACCGAAAATCAAACTCTATTCTTCTTTTCTTTCCAAATCACAACCACACGGAGTGGATGAGATTGAAAGAATGAAAAAAGAATTAGTAGACGAAATTAAACAAACAGAAACTTTATTCGTAAAATTGGCAGGCTTAAATGAGTGATTTAGTAGTAAAAACAAAAGACAAACTTTCTGAAATCAAAGAAAGATCAGCAAAATATCTAATTGGAAATTACGCGCCATTCGATGTGGCTTTTAAATACGGTGCAGGTGAATTATTGTTTGATGTAAACAACAAACAGTACATTGACTTCTTGTGTGGAGTTGCCGTTACCAATTTAGGACATTGCGATGCGGACATAATCGACGTTGTCCACAAACAAGCAGATATGCTTTTTCATACTTCCAATTGGTTTTATTCAGATGAGGCATCTTTATTGGCAGAAGCGTTAGTCGTAAATAGTTTTCCTGGAAAAGTATTTTTTTGTAATTCGGGAACTGAGGCTAACGAAGCAGCATTCAAACTTGCAAGAAAATATGCAATCTCTAGAGACAAACAAAATCCTATTATGCTAAGCTTAACGAACAGCTTTCACGGAAGAACAGTTGCTTCGATGGCAATGACCGGACAAGAAAAAGTCCGTGAAGGTTACGGAGAATTACTCTCTGGATTTGAATACGTTGAGGTTAACAACGAAGAGTCGCTAGAAGAAGCATTTGAAAGAAACAACGGAAATATTGCAGGAATTATCATGGAGCTTGTGATTGGCGAAGGGGGGATAATTCCTCTTACCCAGAGCTTTGTAAATCTTGCAAGAAAGTTGACACAAGAAAATGATGCGCTATTGATCTTCGATGAAATTCAAACTGGAATGGGAAGAACAGGAAGACTTTTTGCTTGTGAACACTATGGAATTATCCCCGATGCAATGACTCTTGGTAAGGCGCTCGGTTCTGGTTTTCCGATTGGAGCTATGATTGTGTCTAAACCTTTTGCGGGCGTTTTGGGTCCTGGTTCACATGGCTCGACTTTTGGCGGAAACCATTTAGCGACTGCCGTTGCCTACGAGACACTTCGCATTTTAATCAGCCGAGAGATAGTGGAAAATGTTCCTGCTCTTTCTCAATTTATGTTCACACGTTTGAACGTGTTGAAGGCAAAATATCCAATTATTAAGGATGTGAGAGGGATTGGGCTTCATATCGGAGTTGATTTTACAATCCCTTCCAAAAGTATTGCAGTAGAATGCCTGAAAGAAGGTTTGGTTTTGAATTCCACAGCAGAAACTGTAATTCGACTCATGCCTCCTCTCAACATCGGAATCGAAAGACTCGACGAGGCACTCAACATTTTCGAAAAAGTTATAATGAAGCATACACAATAGAATATGTCAGAACTAAACCCTGAATGAAAGGAAAACTGATTACCACCGATGGACACCGATAAAAGAACGATAAAAAATGATATGGATTCATATCAAATTACGAATATTGAAACAATATCGTATCTTTTATCGGTGCTCTCGGTGTCCATCGGTGGTAATCTTTGAATATTTCACTTAGAACAAAAAGGTATGGGTAATGTTATGAAGGCAGAAAAGGAATTATGAAAAAAGTAGCAGTATTAGCAGGAGATGGAATCGGTCCGGAGGTAATGAAAGTTGCCCTCTCGGTTTTAAAAAAGACAGTTGCAAAAACGGGTGTCGAATTTTCTTTTACAGAAGCTCCAGTGGGTGGGGCGGCGTTAGATTTAACTGGTAAACCTTTACCGGAAGAAACTTTAAAGCTCTGTGAAAATTCGGACGCGATTTTATTTGGATCAGTTGGTGGACCAAAGTGGGAAACACTTCCGCCAGATTTACAGCCTGAACGTGGAGCACTTCTTCCTTTACGTAAACACTTTGATCTATTTGCAAATCTTCGTCCTGCGATTATTTATTCAGAGCTTAGAAATGCCTCTCCTATCAAAGCTGAAATTATCGGAGACGGACTTGATGTTTTGATTTTACGTGAGCTAACAAGCGGTATCTACTTCGGTAAACCAAAAGGCCGTGAAGGCTCTGGGGCAGAAGAATTTGCATATGACACCATGCGTTATTCGCGTCGTGAGATCGAACGTATTGCGCGTGTCGCATTTGAAGCAGCGCGCAAACGTAATAAAAAAGTAACGAGCATCGACAAGGCAAATGTTTTAACAACATCTGTATTCTGGCGTGAAGTTGTGGTTGCGCTTCATAAAAAAGAATTTTCCGATGTGGAATTAAACCATCTCTACGTAGACAATGCGGCGATGCAACTTATCGTAAAACCAAAACAATTTGACGTGGTGCTTTGCGAAAATATGTTTGGAGATATTTTGTCCGACGAGGCTTCGATTATCACTGGTTCGATCGGGATGCTTCCATCTGCTTCGCTTTCGGAGTCTGGGTTCGGACTTTACGAGCCGTCTGGTGGTTCTGCACCTGACATAGCTGGCAAAGGAATTGCCAATCCAATCGCTCAAATTCTTTCTGCGGCGCTCATGCTACGATATTCTTTTTCAATGGAAAAAGAAGCCTTGCAAATAGAGAATGCTGTGAGAGAAGTGATAAAATTAGGGTTTAGAACAGGCGACATCGCTGAAAAGGGTGCGAAGGTTCTAGGCACAGAAGAAATCGGCAAACAAATAGAAATGGTTATCGAAAAAGGATAATATGGCTCAGTACCAACCTCAAGGAATCTCACCAAATGGAAGACCCTACAGCGTGATTATCGCTGAGCCTTCCAAATTTCAATTGAAACAACTCCAACAAATTTTGGAGTCGGAAGGCTATAAAATTATTGGAATCGCTGAGACCGGACGGGATTTGATTAACATTTACAAAGAAAACCGGCTAGTCGATCTTATCTTCATGGAAGTGAGTCTACCGGTTATGGACGGTTATGCGGCGTTCTGGGAAATGAAAGAACAAGGTGGAATTTTACCAAAAATATTTTTTATCTCCGAGGAAAATTCCCCCGGCGTTATCAAAAGCCTACTCGACAACGGTGCGATAGACTACATGGTAAAACCGATCAAACGCGAAAAAGTTTTAGAAAAAACTAAAATCGCTATCGAAAAAGTAAATCCTACTTTTAAGTAGGGGTTAAATAGTTTCAACATATAACTCATTCCTCAAATTAAAAAAATCTTGAACTTGAAAGATGGATTTCTGGCATTTTTCAGTTACCTACGTGCTTAATTTATTTAGATATTAAAAAAAGTTGAGTTAGCAAAAAAACTTGACAATGTTTTTTGAAAATAAATTTTTAAGCACATGAAAAAAACATTTCTATTTCTTTGGTTGATTGTTCAAAGTAGTTTGTCTGCGCATACCGTTATTCTAAAAGATCTAAAAGTTCTATATGGAATTGTTGCTTCTATAGATGGTCAATTTATCACTTTAAATTCTGACAAAGGACCAAAGAAGATCAGAAAAGACTTAGTTGGCAAAATCATCATACAAGAAGTAAAAGACGAAACTGCCCTCAAGAAGTTTTTAAAGAAAGTAAAAGAGGCTAATCCCGGTTATGTGGCTCCGAGTGAATCTGCCCCACCACCTCCGCCATCGACCTACATCGAGGACATTGTTTTTGAAAATGCTAAAAATTTACTCACGGAAATTGAAGAAGAAGAAAATGCAAAAGCTTTAAAAGAAAAAAGTTCTTCTGCTCTTCGCAAAAGTTTACTGTTCCCAGGTTGGGGTGAATATTCTTTAGAAAATAAAAAAATGGGAATTTTTTATGGATCCATTTTTATTCTCTCTCTTGGTGGTTTAGCTTATTCGCAAACTGTGGTGAATCATTCTCATTCCGAATACAAAGAAAATATTTCTGAAAATATTCGTCTAGCGTATACTCTCTATAATCCACTTCTTTCGGAATCTAAGAGTGTTGAGTTTTATACGTATTCTTTATTACAACAACAATCCAGTTACAAGGAATTCCAAGAGGCGGGACAAATGCGAAATGCTATTGCGATAATTCCAATCACGATTTACGCACTCCAATTTCTACATACGTATTTGAATGTTAAATCTATTATCGGAGAAAAGAAGGTTAATGTAAAAGTTGGCCTTGCTCCTATAAGGGAAAATTCGTTTTATGAACCTAGGGCAAGTTCTTGGGGTGGGGTAATAAGTGTTAGCTTTCAGTTTTAGCGTGCCGCCCCGTCCCAGTCGTAGTTCCATGGGTTGTGTAAAAGCATTGCCACGGAGGCACAGAGTCGCAGAGAAATGCGGTTTCTTTGCATTCTGCGCTCAAAAATTTATGCTTTTACNNTTTACACAACCCCTGGAACTGCAAAACCAAAAAAGGAGAACCAAAATGACTAAAAACAAACTCATAAAACTACTACTAACACTCACAATCCTATCTTTGTTCCATTGTGCTATCTCTGCACGAAATCCACTCGACTCGAGTCAACCGATAGGCGCGATATACCAACTGTTGCCGATTTTCTTTCCTAGTTTGAAACCATCTTCTGCCAAAGAGATGAAAACGTATTTTATACCAACAACTGGATCGAGTGCAGTTATTACAGGAACCAAGATGTCGCTTATCGTTCCTTATTCCACAGACCTAAGTTCTTTAAGTGCTGAGTTTTATCATACAGGAAAAAGCGCTACGGTAAATGGCATCGAACAGATTTCGGGGCAAACACTAAATAGCTACAGTCAGGCTCTAGTATATACAATTACAGCCTTAAATGCTACACAAAAAAGTTATACTCTGAGCACGACAAAGGGCAACCCGGATTCCAATACACTTTTCGGATTTCAGTTTGAGTCTATTAATACTAAAGGATTGATTTCGGGAACCTCTGTTCTTCTAAATGTCCCATATGGAACTGACGTAAAGAATTTAATCCCCACTTTTTCGCATAACGGTTCAAAAGTATTTTTGAATGCTACAGAACAAGTATCGGGAAAGACGGCAAATGATTTTACTAACCCACTTCTTTACGAAATACAAGCCGAAAACGGAAGCAGAAAACAATATACCATTGTAGTTGTAAGCGGAACTCTTACCTCGAATACAATCCAAGGTATTTCTGTAGATGGAATCGAAGGAGCTATCACCGGCGACAGTATCTATTTTAATTTCACCCCCGGTCAGAATATTAGCTCTGTTTCACCGATTATTTCTCACTTAGGTTCCACTATCACAGTAAACGGTTTGCCCTTTGTAAACGGAGAGACTACTCTTGATTTGACGCTACCGCAAAAAGTGAAAATAACCAGTGCAGATGGAACGGTGAAAGAATATACGATCTATGTAGGTTATGTGGTAGCGACGGGAACAGGAACAGGAACAGGAACAACGACGGGAACGACAACGGGAACGACAACGGGAACAGGCGGCACCTCGTTTTACATAATTGGAGGAAGTGTCAGTGGGTTAATCGGAACCGTTGTATTGAGAAATAATGGTGGAAATGATTTAAGCATTTCGGCTAACGGCGCATTTACGTTCAGTATGTCCGTTGCGAATCTCTACAGTGTAACCGTCCTAACCCAACCAACAGGACAGACTTGCACGATTTCTAATTCATCTGGAACAGCTTCGGCTAACGTTACGAATGTGAATGTGAGCTGTGCGACATCGACCTATAAGATTGGTGGGACAGTCGGTGGGCTTTCTGGCGGGACATTGGTTTTACAAAACAACGGTGGGGATAACAAGTCTTTGACTGCCAATGGTATATTTGAGTTTACTGCGAGTATTTCTCACAATGGGGCTTACAATGTGACGGTTCTTACAAATCCTACAAATCAGTTTTGCTCAGTAACCAACGGAACGGGAACGGCGACAGGTACGGTTACCACTATCATCGTGGATTGTAATAATCTTCCAGGAACGACAGTGCAAAGTTTTACCGATCTCGGAAACCAGACGATTCAGGATAATAATACAGGTTTAATCTGGATGAAGTGTAGTATGAGTAATGTACCAGGTGTTCCACGAAGTGGAAGTGATTGTTTGACGGGAACTGTCGGTACATATCAATTTTGTTCAACTTCTAATCATAACTGCAATGGAGGAGTAAATACTTTAAATCTTCAGCCATCTCCCTGGTTGAGTGGCTCAACTAGTTCTTTATGGACAGCATGCAATAACGCAAATACAACACCAGTAGGGGGATTTGCAGGAAAAACAAACTGGAGAGTTCCAACGAAGGATGAGTTAGTAAGTTTGGTGGATTACAGTATTTCTACTACAGACCCGAAGATAAACGAAACCTATTTTCCTAACACGGTTGCCAACGGTTATTGGTCGTCTACTACCTACGCGCCTGTTACTGCCGATGCGTGGGGCGTCGGTTTCTACGCTGGCGGTGTGTTCTCCAGCGCTAAGACTCTTAACGATTATGTGCGTTGTGTCTCCGGACCGTAGTTTGGTTATTCCCGTAACGAGTGGTTTAAACCACTCGTTAATCCCTTGACACACGAAACAAAAGACTTAGATTAACTCTTGTGAAAAGATTTAACATTACCGGCACCTGCATCCCCGAAAAACACTATATGGTGGATACAAGCAATAAAATTGTAAAAATCATGAGCCTAGTCGAAGAAGGTTTCTATTTTACAATCAACCGCCCGAGGCAGTACGGAAAGACGACGACTTTGTTTTTTTTGGAAAAAGCACTCAAAGACAAATACCTTTTGATTTCTACCAGTTTTGAGGGGCTAGGAGAAACAAAATTTGAAACGGAAGAAAGTTTTTGCTCCAGCATATTTTACAGTTTTTCACAGGGCTTGGTTTATGAGAATAATGAATTTAAACAGAAAGTTCAAGAGTCCGGCAAGAACTTAAAAACCTTTGAGCAAATGTCTGGCGCAATTACTCGTTTTGTTGCAGAAAGTGGAAGAAAGGTAGTACTGCTGATAGATGAGGTAGATAAGGCAAGCAATCATATAATCTTCCTTAATTTTTTAGGAGTCCTCAGAAATAAATATCTGCAGAGAGAGGCGGGCAAGGATCAAACTTTTCACAGTATAATTCTTGCCGGCGTGCATGACGTTAAAAATATCAAGAAGAAATTACGTCCCGACAGCGAGGCGGGGTACAATAGCCCATGGAACATAGCCACTGAATTTAAAGTCGATATGAGTTTTAGTGCGAAAGAGATTTCAACAATGCTGAATCAATGGAAAGCGGAGAATGATGAATTCATAATGGATGTTCCTTTACTGAGTCAGGAAATTTACAAGTTTACATCCGGTTATCCTTTTTTGGTAAGCAAGATTTGTAAACTCATTGAGGAAGAGCTGGATAGAGACTGGACTGTTG
This sequence comes from Leptospiraceae bacterium UBA2033, assembly GCA_002333425.1. GTDB lineage: Bacteria > Spirochaetota > Leptospiria > Leptospirales > Leptospiraceae > UBA2033. The sequence goes on along the minus strand of DDBL01000043.1, from coordinate 10,051 downwards.
ATGGAATTCAAAAAGCTATCAATATCATATTAGCAGAACAGAATACATTGTTTGATGATTTGATAAAGAATATAGAAAATTCGTCCGAATTGGCTGAGCTGCTGTTTTCTCTGTTAGTTGAAAATGAAGAAATTGATTTTAATTTGGACAATCCAATTATTAACAAAGGAATTATGTACGGGATACTTAGGAGTGGAGAACAGAGACAAATCATTCTTCATAATAAAATATTTGAACTGAGAATTTACGCATACCTTGTTTCCAAACAGCAGCTTTCAAAATTATCCCTAAAAAATTATAATTATAGAGATAATTTTTTAAATGAAAATGGTGACATTAATATGGAACATGTTCTTCTCAAGTTCCAAGAATTTATCAAAAGCACATACTCAGATAAAGATATAGACTTCTACGAAAGACACGGCAGACTTTTGCTTATCGCTTTTATTAAGCCAATTATAAACGGCAACGGTTTTTATTATCTAGAAGCGCAGCACAGTTATGAACGCAGAACTGATATGATTATTACGTTCAACAAAAAAGAATATATCCTCGAACTCAAACTCTGGTATGGCGCCGAATACCACCAAGAAGGATTACAGCAATTAGCCGGTTATCTGGAAAGTAGAAACCATACGACAGGTTATTTAGTAGCATTTAATTTTAACAAAAACAAAGAGTTTACGACTAAATGGAATGAAGTAGAGGGAAAAAAGATTTTTGAAGTGATTGTCTGATCGACAATCGCGAGGGGTTGTGTAAAAGCATCGCCACGGAGGCACAGAGAAATGCGGTTTCTTGGCATTCTGCGCTCAAAAATTTATGCTTTTACACAACCCCTGGAACTGCGACACCAAAAAAGGAGAAGCAAATGACCAAAAACAAACGCATAAAACTACTACTAACACTCACAATCTTATCCTTGTTCCATTGTGCCATCTCTGCACGAAATCCACTCGACTCGAGTCAACCGATAGGCGCGATATATCAACTATTGCCGATTTTCTTTCCTAGTTTGAAACCATCGTCTGCCAAAGAGATGAAAACGTATTTTATACCAACAACTGGATCGAGTGCCGTTATCACAGGAACTAAGATGTCGCTTATCGTTCCTTATTCCACAGACGTAAGTTCTTTAAGTGCTGAGTTTTATCATACAGGAAAAAGTGCTACGGTAAATGGCATCGAACAGATTTCGGGGCAAACACTAAATAGCTACAGTCAGGCTCTAGTATATACAATTACAGCTACCAATGTTACACAAAAAAGTTATACACTAAGCACAGCAAAGGGCAGTCCTGATTCCAATACTCTTTTCGGATTTCAGTTTGATTCTCTTCTTTCTAGAGGAGTGATTACAGGTAAATCTGTTACATTGTATGTTCCGTATGCAACTAACTTGAAGAATTTAATCGCCACCTTTTCGCATAACGGTTCAAAACTGTAATCCAATAATACAGAGCAAGTTTCGGGAAAGACAGTAAATGATTTTACTAACCCACTTCTTTACGAAATACAAGCCGAAAACGGAAGTAGAAAACAATATACCATTGTAGTTGTAAGTGGAACGCTCACTTCGAATACAATCCAGAATATTTCTGTAGATGGAATAGATGGAGCTATTAGTGGAGACAATATTTACTTTAATTTTCCTCCGGGTCAAAACGTTAGTTCTGTTTCTCCTATTATTTCTCACTTAGGTACATCTGTCACTACCAACGGTCAACCTTTTATAAATGGAGAGACTACTCTTGATTTTACGCAACCTCAAAAAGTGAAAATTACAAGTGCAGATGGGGCTGTGAAAGAATACACGATATATTCAGGTTATGCGACGGGAACAGGAACAGGAACGACAGGCGGTACGTCGATTTATACAATAGGAGGAACAGTTAGCGGATTAACCGGAACCGTTGTATTGCAAAGCAACGGAGGGGACGATAAGACGATTTCTGCAAATGGAGCATTTACTTTTACTACATCAGTCGCTAACCTCTACAATGTCACTGTCAAGACTCAACCGACAGGTCAGACATGCACTTTAACAAGTGGAACAGGAACGGCGTCGGCTAACGTTACGAATGTGAGCGTAAGTTGTGCGACATCCACATATACAATTGGTGGATTCGTAAGTGGACTTTCCGGATCTGTAATTTTGCAAAATAATGGTGGGGATAATATGTCTTTAACGGCGAATGGAAGTTTTTCTTTTACTGCATCCCTTGCGCATAATGGAACGTATGCCGTAACGGTTCTTACAAATCCCACGAATCAGTATTGCACAGTTATGAATGGAGGAGGAACTGCTACAGCAAATGTGGCGAATGTAATTGTGGATTGTAATAATAACCCTGGAACAACAACACTGAGTTTTACTGATTTGGGCAATGAAACAATCAGAGACAATAATACAGGCTTTATTTGGATGAGGTGTATTTTAAGTAATGTTTCAGGAGTTCCGAGAACGGGAGCAACTTGCAATACAGGAACAATAGGAAATTATCCCTATTGCAATTCAGCAACCAATGACTGCAATGGTGGGAGTGGAACCGGTATATATGGTGTTTTTACAGGAGGTGCCAGCCAAAGTTCTAATACAATATGGAAAGCCTGTAATGACGCTAATACGAATCCATCGGGCGGGTTTGGTGGAAGAATAAATTGGAGAGCGCCTACATCCCAAGAAATGGTAACGATTTTAAGCTACTTAGGCAATGGTGGAAAGCCTCACAGCACATATTTTCCGATGGCTGCTTATAACTTTTATAGTTGGACAACTACTCAATTTGCAGTTGGGACTACACTTGCTTATGCAATATGGAATACAACTGGGGGTATGGAAGATCAAAATAAAGGGAATTTGTATGCAGTACGTTGTGTATCGAGTCCTTAGATAGTCACTAACTCTTCTGTAAATTTCAAAAACGGAATTACGTGAGTTCGATAGTCGATATTCTCAAAATCGACTTAGCCCAAAATACCAAACTGGAAGAGTCAATCCTGAAACCAACACCCCGATTGCAATCATCGCGGACGCAAGTTCAGGATTTAGATCATTTTCAATAGCGACAATTCCACCTGTAATCATGGGAGGCATGGCTGCTTCAAAGATAGAAATTTTAGAATACATAGAAGTATTTTTTAGAAGAACCATATAAAGAAATAAAATAAAAAGCGGGGCTAATATCATTTTTATCCCAAGTCCCAAAAATAATTCTTTTTTTATTCTAGAAATTCCAGCGAGTTTAAATTGAAATCCTACACTGAATAAAGCGAGTGGTGCGAGTGTATCGCCTAATCGCTGTAAAACGCTAGTTGCTTGGGAAGGAAAGGAAATATTGGAAAGTAAAATGGCAGTTATAAATGCAATGAAAGGTGGGAAGGTTATAATTTTTTTTAAAAGTAATTTGTAGTCAGTATCTAGAGAGGATTTTTGTAAGGCGAGTGGAATTCCTAAGAGAGATAGAACTAGAAATGTACCGGGTTGGTCGCATAGAATTCCAATTGAGCTAAATTCTTTTCCGAAAAAAACTTCAATCATAGGGAGACCCAAAAACGAAGTATTTCCAAGACCTGCGGTTAATAACAAACAGCCGAAAGTTTTCGAGTTAAAGTGAACAAATTTATTTACGATAAATAAAATTCCAAAAGTCAGAAGAAATATAATCCAAGCCATTCCTGCAGGTAGTAAAATTTCACTAGAAAAAGAAATCTTTGGAACAAAAAGTAAAATCTGTGCAGGTAAAGAAATATGCAGAATAAAAGCGTTAATCGTTCTATGCGAATTTTCCGGAATTCGTTTTGTAATTTTCAGAATATATCCAACAAAAAAACAAAGAACTAAAATCCAAAGATTATGCAACTTTTAATGCTTTTCAAGAAATTCTAGAATACGAGACGTTAAAATTCCTGCTTCTTCTTGGACTATATTATGGGAGGCATCGGGGATGATGAGAAGCTCTGAATTTTTTATTTGGTTGTGCATTTCTTCGGAACGTTTTGCAGGGGCAATGCTTCCTTCTCCTCGAATATGATAAGCAATTTTAGTTCCATCTCTTGCTATGATAAAATCCATTTTTAATCCTTTGGGTTTGAGTTGGTTAAAATACCTGATAAGAAGTTTAGGACTGAGTTATTTCTTCTTTTGCTTTTAGTTTGGCTTCTCTATTTTTTTTCCAATTTTCTAGTTTGATACTTACAAAAAATTGAATCATATAAAAAATTTTATCCAATCTGTATGGACGAATAAAAATGCGCCAAAGCCATGTTAGCCCGCGCAATTGAAAATAGTCAGGTGCTTTTTTTACTTTGCCAGAGAGTGTATCAAAATTTCCCCAGGCTCCGATGATGATGGATTTGCCGAAATAACCGGTGTTATTCTCAATCCAAATTTCTTGGCGCGGAAAATCCATTCCGATAAATATGATGTCTGGGTTTGTTTTTCGAATGGCTTCTTTTACCATCAGGTCACGAGCATCATTTAGATGTCCCGAATGTCTTCCTACAATTCGAATTTCTGGAAAGTGGCGGATCAGGTTAAAAAAAAGTTTTTCGATAATGTCTTCTTTGCTTCCAAGAAAGAAAAGGGTTAGTTCTTTTTTTTCGGAGTAACGAATTAAATCCATCATGAGGCTAATAACAGATATGCGCTCTTTAAGCGGTGTTCCTAGTTGGTCTGCAGCCCAGCTTAGTCCGCCGCCTTCTGGCAAAACCAAACTTGCTTTTCTTGCAATCCGGTTTAGATTTTTTCCTGGTCTCATGGTCATGAGTCGGATTGGATCTAAAAATAAAATATGGTGAAATGTTTCCTTTTTCTTGTGAAAATCAAGAATATTTGCAATTGCTTCATCTCGTGTGAGATTATCAATTTCTACTCCGAGAATAGATACTTTCTCTCGTTTCGATATGTCTACATTTTGGTATTCCAGTACATAATCTCTTTCTTCTTTGGAAGAATTATGTGTTATTTCTTTTGGGTCTTTCATTGGTGTAAGGATTCTCAAACAGGGTGGGGATGTTTGCGTATAAAGTCAACAATCTTTACAAGGCTTTTTTCGTTTGCCATCATGCTAATGGAAGCGGGTGTAATTTTCCCAAAACCGTATAGAGATGAAAAATTCTCTCTGTCAATTCCACCAATCGGAACCAAGGGAAGTTTTGCCTCCCGAATTGCTTGGGTTAAATTTCTAATTCCTAGAGTTGGGTTATTGGTTTTTTTAGATGTAGTCTCAAAGATGGGACCAAATCCAGAATAGTCCCACAAATCCAATTCTAAATTTTCTAAATCCAGAAGACTGTGAGAGGAAGTTCCTTTGATTAAGTCGTTTGCTTTTTTCAATCTTGTTCTATTCGGTTTGGATAAAGTTTCGTAATCTTCTTTTCCGATGTGAATACCAAATGCATTTACTTCTAGTGCGATTTCCCAAAAATCATTTACGATGATCTCGGCAGATGGAAAATCTTTTTTTAATTCCAAGTAGAGATTTTTATATTCAGACTGAGAAATGGATTTTGCCCTAAGTTGGAAAAACGAAATACAATCGGGAAATTGATTCCAAAGTTGGATCAGCTCGAAAAGGGAAATGTTTTTATTTTTACAAAAATCTAAATCTAAAATTGGATATAGTTTGGCAGAATGAAATAAAGATAATTTTTTCATCAACCTCCGCCTACGAACTTAATGATTTCGAGTTTATCATTTTCCCCTAGAGAGGTTTCTGACCATTTTTCTCTACTTAGAATTTCGCCGTTCCATTCAATCGCAACTGTGCCTGGATTGATTCTGAGTGTAGACAAATACTCTGCGATAGTTTTTGCAGAAATAGAAGATTGTTCTATATTTTTACCATTTACTTTCATAAACTTCCTGTTTTGATAATTGACATCTTGTAGAATAATTAAAATATGAAACTATGAATCGATTCGTCAAATTTTTATTTATTTTATCTATTCCTTTTTTCTTGATTAACTGCCCAACTCACGAAGACAATTCTCTTCGTAATGCATTAGTAAATTTTTCTTTAAATTGTAAAGGTGGTTCCGTTGCCTCTTGTAATTCTGGTTGCAACAACCAATGCGGAGTACCTGAGGGGAGTGCTGTTACTACTGATACATTATCTTGTTTGAATAGTTGCCAAGCTTCCTGTTCGTCTGATTGTAATATAAGTAGTTCCTTACTTTTGTATTTCGCTAGTCATCCAATTAAAAAGTAAATATTAAAGTTGTTGAAAAATAGAAAAAATTGTCATGGTGAGCCTGTCGAATCCATGATTTTATTAAGTAAAGTCGCCCTTCGACAAGCTCTGGGTGACGCTCTCGCTAATTTTTCAAAAACTCTACTTGTCGTTTTTTTTCTAAGTCTAGTGGGGTGTTTTCAAAAAGAGGATAATGGTGATAAGCTTACCTTGCTTGGAGGTTTATTGTATGTAAACTCTCCGAGACAAACGGGAGATTATAATTGTAATACTTTTCCATCTCCGGTTACTTTTGCTGAGTTTCAGAATTCGATGGATACGTTAAATACCTCTGTTTCCAAGTGCAGCGAATGCCACGGTGTAAACACAGCGCAGTCAAATTTCATCATTACAAATTACAATTCAGTCTTAGAGAGGGTAACTCCAAATAGCCCCAACACAAGCACTCTTTATTTTAAAGTGAGACCAGGTGGGGCAATGAATGTGTATTCCAATTCGCAAGTTAACCAAGCGATTTATTGTTATATAACAAACGGCGCAAAACCGTAAAAGTTTATTCTTCTACGATTGTGATTGTTTCCATAACTACTTTTTCGGCAGGCATGTCTTGAAATCCAGTTTTTACTTCGGAAATTTTTGTTACTAAATCTGCACCTTCAATCACATGACCGAATACAGCGTGTTTATTATCTAAATAACCGTTGTCTCTTACGTTAATAAAAAACTGAGAGCCACCTGTATTTGGACCAGCATTTGCCATAGAGATAGTGAATTTTTCATTTTTTAGATCAGGGTGAAATTCGTCTTTGATTTTGTAACCAGGAGCACCGGTTCCATTTCCTTTTGGGCATCCACCTTGGATCATAAAGTTTTTGATAACTCTATGAAAAATAAGTCCATTGTAGAATCCGTCTTTTGCAAGTTTAATAAAATTGCCTGTTGTAATTGGGGCTTTATCTACCGCCAATTCAAGAGTAAAACTTCCTTGGTTTGTTTTGAAAATTGCTTTTGTCATTTTTACCTCAGTACATTCCAAAGATAAAAAAACTCATTCTAACTCAAGAAAATAAAACGTAACTATTCAGCATAAAAAAGACTGCCACAGAGACACAGAGGCACGGAGAGATTTTAAGAGAGTTAGGTGTAAAATAGATGTTTGTTTTCATAATTCAGACTTGTGGTCAAGTTGTTTCAAAAAATATTATTGAATCCAAACCTTTCACGAGATCTCTTCGAATTGAGCCTATAAATAAAAAAACTCAGTGACTCTGTGCCTCTGTGGCAAAACACACTGATTAGTTATAATAAAACTTTGAGGAATCTAATCCCAGCGGCGGTTGTTTTTTTGTTTTCGTAGTTTTCCGCTTTTTAGATTTCCGACTCGAATACGGTAAGGAATTTCTAAACCTTCTAACATGGACTCTAAACTTTTGGCTCGTTCTTCATCTAGTTTGTCAATTTTTTCTAACATCAAACAGTCATTACCCGCATTGCAACATTCTCCGACTTTGCATTTTTTTTGGTATTTAACTAGTTCGGGAAAAGTAGATAGGATTTGTCCTTTGGTGAGATGGAGTAAACCCCATTCTTTGATTCCGGGAGAGTCGATTAGAATCGTAGTTGGGTTAATTACGATTACGCTTGAGTTGGTTGTAGTGTGTTTTCCTTTTTGAGTGGAGTGGCTAATTTCGTTTGTCTTCTGCTCTGAGTTACTTGTGATTAAGTTTATTAGACTTGATTTTCCAACTCCTGAATTTCCTACTAGGTAGGTAGTTTTTCCTTGTAAGTCAGAAAGTAAGTCTTTGATACTTTCGAGATTCGTACAAGTGATTGGGTATACTTTGTAACCGAGAGATTCGTATTTTCCCATTCTTTCTTTTAGTTTTTCTTCTGTGACTAAATCTTTTTTGTTGAAGATGATAATCGGTGTGACGTTGGAATGAAAGCAGGCTGTGATACTTCTATCAATAAAACCATCTTTAGTTTCGGGTCCTGCAAGAGAGACGATGATGGCAACAAAATCTACATTTGCACATAAGATATGTTTGTCGGAGTTACTGCTTTGGCGTGTTAGAAAACTGGTTCGTTCCTCTTTTGAAATAATTACCCAATCAGCTTTTTCGGAAAGTTCATTTTCTGCTAGGATTCTATCTCCAACTACAAATGGATGTCGGTCGTCTGATTTGGTTAAACGTAATTTGCCTTTGAGAGTTGCTCTTTTAAAACCTAATCGTGGAGAATAAATTTCGTAGTAAGCTCCATAAATTTTAGAAACAATGAAATTTTCTTTGACAGTAGAACTTGGTTTTTCTAAATTCATACAGCTAACTCAGTTTTATGAAATTCAAAGATAAAATCAACACACCCGCTACTGTTACTTTTTTGACTCTTACTTTTATCACTGGGATTCAATATGTGCTTTTGTTTTTGTATACTAACCATTGGGGTTTTCATCCTACCTTTATCCAATCTACTATTGAAATTTCTATCATATTTTTATTAAACTCTGTCGGATATACTGCAACCCAAATTTATCGAAAGAAAAAAGAAAAACAAAAGTTCGACATTATCAAAAGAGAGGAAACTGAGCGGATTCGAGAAATTGCATATATCACAACTTTAGACAAATTAAAAAATACAATCTTTCGAATGAATGACACTCTTCTTATTTGTAAAACGATCAATGAATTCTTAATGGATATTTTTAAAGTTGACCATTCAAGCATTTATCTTTGGTCCGATGAAGAGGGAGCTTTTTTGCCACATCCGACTGGACAAAATGCAAACCGTTTTTTTGTTTACGATCCTTTTATGCTCTGGCTAACGGATAACGATGAAATTTTGACGAAGGAACATTTTACTAAAGCACCAGCTTATGAAAATATAAAAAGTGATGCACTGAGAACTTTAGAAGCAGCAGATGCAGAAATCATAATTCCTCTCACTCTCAATGCAAGTCTTCTTGGAATTTTATTTTTGGGAAAACGAAAGGATAACACGCAAATGTCGGTAGAAGAATTAGATCGACTTTACGAAATTCGTTCTACTTCAGTCATGTCTTTGTCTAATGCTATTTTTTATGCACGTTCCACTGCTCTCACTGAAAATCTAGAAAAAAAAGTAAGAGAACGAACAAAAGCTTTGGAAGAAGCACAATCTCAGTTAGTCATGTCAGAGAAAATGGCTTCCCTCGGGGTGATGGTGGCAGGAATTGCACATGAGATCAACACGCCTACAGGAGTTATCAATGGCTCTGCGGATAATATGGAGGTTAATCTCCATTATCTGATTCGACATTTTTCTGAGGTGGTGGAATTTTTTCAGGATGAAGAATTTACCCAAAAGTATACTGTCATTATAGATGGAATTTTAGCGGATAACGCGCGTGAAACGCTTGATCCAAAAGAACGATTCAAAATCAAAAGAGAAATTAGAGACCGAATTTCTAAACAAGGACTAGATTCATTTTTAGCAGAAGACTTTGCTTCTTTTATAGTAGAAAGAAATTTGTTTGAGAAAGAAGAACTTCTTTTGGAAATCGTAAAAAAAGGCGGTCGGAAAATTCTAGAACTTTTAAAACATACAAGTGGAATCAATCGTAATCTTAAAAATATAAAGTATGCAATTAAAAATATTGTTCGAATTGTAAGAGCTTTAAAATACTATTCGCATCTTGACCAAGCAAGTCACGCCGAAGCAGATTTGATTGAAGGAATTGAAAACACTCTTATTATTTTTCATCACCAACTCAAGATGGGAATTTCAATAGAACGAGACTTCCAAAAAATTCCACTCGTGCCATGTAACCTCGATGAACTAAATCAAGTCTGGACCAACATCATCCAAAACGCAATTCA
>DDBL01000053.1 GCA_002333425.1 Leptospiraceae bacterium UBA2033 | reverse complement strand
CGCAGTTTAGCCAAAAAAGTAACGTTAGGGGCGATTAAGATTTTAATTTATTGTGATTTTTTATATTCAAGGAATCGGTCAAGCAGTGAAATTCTAAACAAATTGACATTTTATCAAACTGTTCCCTCGAATTTTTCAGCTAGATACAACTTTCTTGGAAATCAGAGTGACAGGAAATTGGAGTCTGGTAAGATTTAACATTGAAATTATGAATCGTTGTAAACTTTACATTTTTAGTTTTTTATTCTTCTTTGTTTCGCTTTGGGCTTTTGATCTAGAAGATCAGGAAAAAATAAAACAAATCCAAGAAGTAATCGAAAAGGGAAGTAGATATGAGCTTCAGGCTATTGAACTTTTTGATGGAGATACACCTTGGGGGATTTCAAGGGGTACATCTTTTCTTGAGTCTATTCGATTTACTGTTAAGTATCCAAATACAACTCCTTATAAACTGGAGTCGGATCTTTATTATAAATCAGATTTCACAGGGAAGCGACAATCCATGCAAATCCACTCTAACATCGAAATTCCAGGACGTGATAAATGGTTTCTCAAACCAGAGTTCAAAAAGTCACTTAACGCAGGAAGTCCAGTTCGTGTTTTTTTTTGGGTGTATTCGAATAACTATGATATTACCTTAAAAGTGATTTTTTCTCAAAAGAAAAGTCAAGACATAGTAGTAAACTTTGGGACATTAAAATTTAATGGCTGGAGACGTTTGGATGCAAGTATCACAATTAATAAACTTCCAGATAGACTTAATTTAAGTAAGCTGGGACAATTTGAGTTGAAAGGAGTTTTACTTGAAAGTAATTCTGTTCAACAGAAGGGAAGTTTTTATATTTTCTTAGATCAGATGGGCGTTTTAATTGAAAAACCAGAAATCTATCCGGGATCGGAAGTTCCCGATGGCTGGGAGTTATATTAATAGGAGTAAACAATGAAGGCAATTTTTACAGAACAGGAATTAACAGAAATAAAATCGGCTGTTCGGGAAGCAGAAAAAACAACGTCAGCCGAAATTGTGCCTGTATTTTTTGAGTCTTGTGGTAATTATTTAGATACCTACTGGAAGTCAGGAATATTATTAGCCACGTTTTGGTCATTTCTCTATTTTTTATATCATGCTATTTATCCAAATTATTGGAGTTTGAATCTACCCTATTTCTTTATGACCCAGATGGCTGCAGGTCTTTTGGGGATAATCATCATTTATCTCATTCCTTCTTGGAAACGATTTCTTATGGATAGAGAGGATGTAAAAAGTAGGACTAGAGATCTCGCCTATCGTGTGTTTCTTCAAGAAGGAGTATTTCAGACAAAAGACAGAACTGGTATGCTTCTTTTTATGAGTTTTTTGGAAAGAGAAGCTGTTATTTTAGGAGACGAGGGGATTAATCAAAAAGTGAGTCCAGAAATTTGGGAAGGAATTCTTGTAAGTTTGACATCTGGAATGAAACGAGGCAATAAATCACAGGCGATAATTCAAACAATTCAATCTATGGGAAATCTTTTGAAACAATTTCCGATTCAGGCAAGCGATAAAAATGAACTTAGAGATGATCTTCGTATAGGAGATGGAAAATGAAATTTTACTCAGTAACTGTTCTGTTTTTTTTATTGGCTAATTCTATTTTTGCGCTAGATGTACCTTATCTTTCAGGAAGAGTCGTCGATGAAGTAGGAATTTTATCAAATGACACCAAACTTTCTTTGGAAAAAAAATTAAAAGAACACGAAAAAAAAACTACTAATCAAGTTGTAGTTTTAATCATACCTTCTTTAGAAGGCGAAGTTCTTGAAGAGTTTTCTATCAAAGTGGCAAGCACTTGGAAACTAGGACAAAAAACAAAGGATAATGGTGTTTTGCTTCTAATTGCAAAGAATGACCGCAAACTTAGAATCGAAGTTGGATATGGTTTGGAAGGAAGTCTTACGGATGCAATTAGTAGCCAAATCATTAGACGAGAAATCACTCCTGCATTTAAACAAGGAGATTTTTCTCGTGGAGTCGAACAAGGAGTAGACGCAATCCTTGGAACAATTCAGGGAACTTACACGGCGGCTAACAATGATTCAACTAGTTCAACGAACGATGATGCGAATCCAATTAACACAATCGGAGATGCAGATATTCCGTTAGTGTTTAGAATTATGTTCGGTTCCATTTTTTTTATTGTAATAACACCTTTTACGATTGTGACTGCATTTACTCCTTATGTGGGTTGGTTTCTTTATTTTTTCTTAATGCCATTTTATGCAACATTTCCTTTAGTAGCGTTAGGAGCGTATGGTGGTCTTTTATTTCCTATTTATGCAGTGGGAATGTTTCTATTCAAAATCTATTTAGGATTTACAACTAATGGGAAAAAGTTTGCAGAAAAATTTGGATCAAAATGGCAAGCAAGATCGACTGGTGGGGGAAGTTCCGGTTGGTCATCTGGCGGCGGTTCCAGTGGCGGTGGGTTTTCTGGCGGTGGAGGAAGTTTTGGTGGGGGTGGAAGCTCAGGCAGTTGGTAAATAAGAATGTATTTACATTTTACAAGTAAATCATTAAAAAATCTTGCTTTAAAATATCTATTCAAAATCATGACAAAAAGAGGATTATTTTTACAATGCCAATCATATCACCAGCACATAGAACCCCTTCCTTGAAAAAAGAGGAAACTAAGAAGTCATGGTTTGTAGTGGATGCCGAAGGAAAAACTTTAGGTAGACTTTGTTCTGCAGTGGCTACTCGTCTTAGAGGTAAACACAAAGCAACCTTTACTCCCAACCAAGATTGTGGGGACAATATCATCATCATTAATGCATCGAAAATACAAGTTACTGGAAGAAAGAAAGACCAAAAAATGTATTACCATCACTCCCTTTACCCTGGTGGGATGACTGCAACTCCATTCAAGGATTTAATCAAAGAAAACCCTGAGAGAATTTTAATGGAAGGCGTTAAGGGAATGTTACCAAAAAGCAAATTAGGCGATGTAATGCTTTCTAATTTGAGAGTATTTGCAGGTAGCGAGCACAATCTAAAAGCACAGAAACCTGTTGCATTAGAGTTATAATAAAGTAAGGATTAATCAATGGCAAAAGATAAAGGCACATGGACAGTTGGTAGACGTAAAACTTCTGTAGCAAGACTCAAGCTCACAGACGGAACCGGAAAAATCACAGTAAACAAAAAAGACATCAAAGATTATATCAAGACCGGCGAAGCAAAAGTAGCCGCAGCGATTGCGCCTTTGACAGTTTTAAATGTAAAAGACAAATACGATCTTCTTTTAAACGTTCACGGTGGTGGAGTTACTGGTCAAGTAGAAGCAATTCGTCACGCGATTGCACGTGCACTTTCTTTAAAGAGTGCAGAGTCCAGAAGCATTTTAAAAAAAGAAGGATTCTTAACTCGTGATTCTAGAATGGTGGAACGTAAAAAATACGGTCTACACAAAGCTAGAAGAGGAACACAATTCTCTAAACGTTAATCTCTTTCTTTGGACGAGATTATTTATTCTAAAATTCTAAAACTTCTCAAAACGAGAGATCGCTCTGAGAAGGAAATTTTAGAATATCTAGAAAAAAGCGGGGTAGCAAGTAGCGACTCCGCTTTTTTTATTGAAAGACTCCGTTCTTCCAAGTTAATCAGCGATGTAAGATTTGCAGAAAGTAAAATTCGTTCTCGAATTTACAACCAACACTGGGGCGAAGAAAGAATCAAATTAGAGTTAGCCGAGTTTGGAATTTCTTCTGAAATAATAGAAGACGAAATTTCTAAAATTGAAGAATCAGTCTGGTTGGAAAATTGTGAGAGGCTAATTGAAAGAAACCGAATTAATAAAAAAAAGCAAAGCGAAGTCTATAAATTAAAGAAAAAACTTTTCCAAATGGGTTATCCTCAAGTTACGATAAAAAAAGCATTCACCAATCAAAATATCTCGGAAGAGTTTGAGATAGATTTAGAATAGGAAAATCAATAGCAATGTACAAAACAGTCAAAGAAATCAGAAAAAGTTTCATCGAATACTTTCGATCCAAAGGGCATACGATTGTCCCATCTTCTAGTTTAATTCCTGTTGGAGATCCAACACTTCTATTCACCACAGCCGGAATGGTTCAATTCAAACCTTATTTCACTGGTGCTGTAGAACTAACGTTCACACGAGCGGCTAGTTCTCAGAAATCGCTACGTACAACCGACTTAGAAAATGTAGGAAGAACAGAAAGGCATTGTACTTTTTTTGAGATGCTTGGAAATTTTAGCTTTGGAGATTATTTTAAGAAGGAAGCAATTTCTTATGCGCTGGACTTTTCTACTAACGTTTTGAAATTTCCGAAAGATAAAATTTGGATCACCGTGTATTTAGACGATGATGAGGCTGAAAACTATTGGATTGCAGAAGGAATTCCTAAAGAGAGAATCGTTCGACTTGGAAAAGAGGATAATTTCTGGGGTCCTGCTGGTGATTCTGGTGCTTGTGGTCCTTGCTCGGAGCTTTATTTGGATAGAGGTGTTGAGAAAGGTGGACCAAATTGTGGAACGTCTAATACCTGTAAGCCGGGATGTAGTTGTGATCGCTTCTTAGAATTCTGGAATTTAGTATTTAACCAATTTGACCAAGATGTAACTGGAAAATTAAATCCTCTCAAACAAACTGGAATTGATACAGGAAGCGGCTTAGAGCGAGTAGCTTTACTTTTACAAAATGTGGATTCTGTCTATGACACGGATGAACTTCGTAGAATCATTGGATTTATTGAGAATTTAAGTGGTAAAAAATATGACTCAGAAACCAAAATGGCGTTTCGCGTATTGACAGATCATTCCCGTGCAATTACATTTTCGATTTCCGATGGAGTGATGCCGGATAAAACGGGGCGTGGCTATGTTATCCGCCGTCTCATTCGCCGTGCTTCTTTATTTGCTAGAAGGATTGGTATCAAGGAAGCATTTATCTACAAAGTTATTCCTGAAATTGTTTCGATTTACCAAGAGGAATATCCTGATTTGGCGAAACGGAAGCCAGAGATTATCCGAATTGTAAAATCGGAAGAAGATTTATTTTTAAACACACTCGAACTTGGACTTGGAGTCATTGACTCTATGACCAAACAATACGAAGCAAGAAAAGAAAAACGTTTTAGTGGAGCGGACACGTTTAAACTCTACGGAACTTACGGATTTCCGGCTGAGATGACAAAAGAAATTCTGAGAGACAGGGGATTTGATTTTGATGAAAAGGGGTTTCAAGACGAACTAGAAAAAGATAGAAAACTTTCTCGCGATAGTTGGAAAGGAAAGAAAGCACAAATTCTTACAGTCATTGGAGAAAAACTTTCTGCTACCAAGTTTAGCGGGTATGAAAAAACTACTGACACTGGTAAAATTCTTTTTATCATCAAAGAGGCAAAGACTTCTAATTCGCTAAACTCTGGTGAAGAAGGAATTTTAGTCTTAGATCAATCTTGTTTTTATGGGGAATCCGGCGGGCAAATTGGAGATAGCGGCTATATCAAATTAGGCGATAGCTTATTCCAAGTAAAAGACACCCAGAAGGAAAATGATGTTATCCTACATATTGGAACCGTTTTACAAGGGGAATTGAAAGTAGGGGAATCTGTGACTCTAGAAGTAGAGGCTAATCGTCGTGAGCTACTTACTTACCATCACTCAGGTACCCACTTGCTTAATGGTGCGCTTCGAGAAATACTTGGAACTCATGTCACACAGAAAGCTTCCCTTGTTTCAGATGAATACTTGCGATTTGACTTTTCGCATAACGCTGCTCTCACAGAGGATGAAATTATCCAAATTGAGTCGAAAGTCAATGAAGCAATCGAGTCTTCCGTTCCTGTGGCTACGAAGGTATTGTCTTTAGAAGACGCAAAGAAGACAGGTGCGGTTGCCTTCTTTGAAGAAAAGTATGGCGACATCGTGCGTGTGATTGAGATGGATAAATACTCTGTGGAATTTTGTGGCGGAACCCATGTGAGTAATACTGGAAATATCAAATACTTCTACATCCAAAAAGAATCTAGCCCTGGTGCGGGAAATCGTAGAATCGAAGCAGTCTGTGGAACTCCAGTAATAGAATTTTTCCAAAAAGAATTTCAAAACCTCGCTCAGAAAACACAGGAATTTAATCTAAAAGCAAAAGAAGTATTTAAAGACAGTAAGAATTTCATCGACTCCAAAATCCCAAGCCCAGAAGAAGTGCAAGACGATTTCCTGAAAAACGGAGCGGCTACAGTCAAACAATACAGAGACTTAAAACGAAGTGTAGAAAAAGAACTTTCCGAGAAAACTAATCTACTTACAAAAGAAAAGAAACGTCTCGAGTCAGAAGGGAATAACTCTGTTCTTTCGCAAGCGGAAGTCTTATTTGCATCTGCTGAGAAAATCGGTAGTCTTCAATTTGTATCTAAGTCCTTTAAAGATTTGAAAGTAGATGTCCTAAAAGAGTTAGGCGATAGAATTAAGAACAAACCAGAAAAAGTTTTTATTTCCTTTATTCTTGAAACCGAAAGCGGCAAAACAGTATTACTCATGGCAAATAAATTGGCTGTTGAGGCAGGGTTTGATTGTAATCAAATTCTAAAGACAAGTATGGCAAACCTCGGTGGAAAAGGTGGGGGTAAGACAGATATGGCGCAGGGTTCTACTAGTGGACAGACAACTACAGATGAAATTTTACGAATCGTGAAAAGCGAACTGGCTTTACGCAAAGAGTAAAAATTATGAGAATTAAAGCGAAATTAAGAATTTTAGAAAAAAGACTTCTGTCAAAGTATACGTTTTCAAGCACAGAATGCTGAAAAATCGCATTTCTCTGTGACTCAGTGCCTCTGTGGCAATGCTTTTACATGGTCTCTAAAGGAATTTGAATAAGAGGTTAAATTTTATGGCACAAGATCCATCATTTGATATAGTATCTAAAGTAGAAAAGGCAGAGCTAGCCAATGCAGTTGCACAGGCAATGACAGAAATCACAACTCGGTTTGATTTCAAAGGCTCTAAGTCTGACATCAAAGTAGACGAAGAAAATCTAGTCATCACCTCGGACAACGAAATCAAAATCAAACAAGTCATCGACGTTTTGATTAACAAACTCGCGAAACGCGGAATCGGACTAAAAGCATTTAACTTTGATTCCAAGATTGAAGCGGCTACTGGTAATTCGGCGCGAATGAAAGTAAAAATCCAACAAGGTCTTGAAAAAGAACACACAAAAGAAATCGTTCGAATCATCAAAGATGCAAAACTCAAAGTCCAAGCCGCCATCATGGGCGACTACGTTCGAGTAACCGGTAAAAAGAAAGACGATCTTCAAGATGTGCAAAATCTCCTTAAAAAAGGCGAGTTAGATTTTGATTTTCATTTTACGAATTACAAAGGATAATCTGAGTTTATTTCTGAACCTTAGATTCAGAAGATTTTTTCTCTGAAATTTTTTCTTGCGTTTTGTTTAAAATATCTGGAACTAATTTTTCAGAGAACCCAGAAATGAAACACCAAACCACTAATAAGGCATAATTCTTGTCGTCAAAGATAGGAATTTCTTTTGTGAAGGTTGGAAAAAATGGACCTGAAATTAATTGAGATTGAAAAATATAATACATCAAGAGTCCGCTTGTAAAACCAATGATTGCTCTCGAAAAAATATAATCTATACGATGGATGACTTTTAGATCAGTAAGAGAACTCGCTGTTAACCCTCGTTCATATTTAATTTTCTCAAACTTTGTCTCTAATAATTTATACTGTTGGTTTAGAATGAGACGATCGGGCTTTGGTGTGAATTGTTTTGTAATCCATCTAAATATAGACGAGTTTTCNNAGTTTTCCTTTTATCGAATACATTTTTAGATTCAGAAAACTCTAAATACCTTGGATGTTTTACATAATTGATTTGCAAATAATGCTACTAAGAAAATATTACAATGTAAGTAATTACTCAGCATAAAAAAGACTGCCACGGAGACACAGAGGCACGGAGAGATTTAAAGAGATTCTATTTCATAATATAATGTTTATTTTGGTAATTCAGTCTTGGTTATTATTCTTTTGCAATCTGGTAATCGAATCCAAATATTTCATTAGCTCTCTTTAATTCAACAAATGGGAATAAGCATAATAAAATCCCAAAACTCTCTGTGTCTCAGTGCCTCTGTGGCAAACCACACAGTAGTTACCAATGTAATATATATAACTGATAGTCTATTCAACAAAGAGAATATAAAAT
Organism: Leptospiraceae bacterium UBA2033; assembly: GCA_002333425.1. Lineage (GTDB taxonomy): Bacteria > Spirochaetota > Leptospiria > Leptospirales > Leptospiraceae > UBA2033. The sequence continues at coordinate 23,422 of DDBL01000053.1, read as the reverse complement.
GATAAAGGTATTTTTATGAAGATCTATACAAAAACTGGGGATAAAGGCAAAACTTCTCTTGCAAGCGGGAAGAGAGTTTCCAAATCAGATAGACTTGTAAAACTTTATGGAATTTGTGATGAGCTAAATTCTCATATTGGAGTAACCATTTCTTTTTTGAAAGAGGATTCTTCCATTAAGGAGCCGCTTTTATTAACGCAGAGTATTTTGTTTGAGTTGGGCTCTGAACTTGCTGATTTCCGTCTAAATTCAGCAGAGGTTTCTATCATTTTTCAATCAGATATTGATTACCTAGAAAAACATATAGACCTATGGCTAGAAAAACTTCCTGAAATGAAAAGTTTTATTCTACCTGGTGGAGCTAAGTCTTCGTCATTTTTACATGTGGCTCGGACTGTTTGTCGAGAGTTGGAGCGCGAAATGGTAAGTGCAAAAGAGCAAGAAGTTGAAATTTTTGAAATGAGTTTAATCTATGTTAACCGCCTTTCTGATTTTTTATTTGTAGCGGCTAGGTATGCGAACTTAGAAGAATCTATTTCGGACATCAAATGGACGTCTCGGGCTAAAGCTTTAAAATGAGAGATACACACCCAAAAGGAATTTACATTCTTTTTTTCACAGAAATGTGGGAGCGGTTTAGTTATTATGGAATGCGTGCTCTTTTAATTTTGTATCTTGTAAAATTTTTTAAGTATGATGATGAATATGCAGGTTCTATATATGGCGCATACACTGGATTAGTCTATCTCACTCCAATTCTTGGCGGTTACATCGCAGACAAATTGATTGGATTTAAGAATGCGATTTTTATTGGTGGAACTTTAATGATGTGCGGTCATATTTCCCTAGCATTTAGCTCTATAGAATTTTTTTATTTGGGTTTACTTCTATTGATTTTGGGAAATGGCTTTTTTAAACCGAATATTTCTACATATTTGGGAACGCTTTATAAGGATAAACCTGAACTAAAAGATTCTGGATTTACTATTTTTTATATGGGAATTAATTTAGGTGGAATGTTTGGTCCGCTTCTTTGTGGTTATTTGGGAGAAGTTTACGGTTGGCATTATGGATTTGGTTTGGCAGGAGTGGGAATGTTTGCTGGACTAATTGTATTCAAATTGGGTTTACCCATATTATCCGCAAATGAATTAACTGAATCAAAATCTGACTTAAAACAAACTTCCGATGAATTAACATTAGAAGAGAAGAGTCGAATACTCGTTATCCTCATTTTGTCTGTGTTTACTATGTTTTTTTGGTTTGCTTTTGAACAGGCTGGGTCATCTATGAATTTATTTGCAGACAGGTATATGGAGCGTAACCTCTTAGGAGTGGAAATTCCAGCTTCTATGTTTCAATCCTTCAATGCTTTTTTGATTTTGTTATTAGCTCCTTTTTTTGCAAGGCTTTGGACTGGGCTTATACGTATTGATAAAGAGCCAAATACTACTTTAAAATTTTCGATTGCATTTGTGCTTTTAGGAATTGGTTTTTTATTTCTTGTTTTTGGTTCCACTGGTATTACTCCTAATTCCCAAGTTAAAACAGGAATGATTTGGTTAATCCTCGCCTATTTGTTTCAGACTATGGGAGAACTTTGTATCTCTCCAGTTGGACTTTCTATGGTCTCGAAACTTTCACCTGCGAGGTTTGGTGGGATGCTTATGGGAACTTGGTTTTTATCTAATGCAATTTCTCATTATGCGGCTGGATTCTTTTCAGGAAAAATGGGACAGTTTACTAACCTGTCTGATTTTTTTCTAATTTTTGTTTACACTTCTTTTATTTGTTCCATAATTTTATTCTTGTTAAATAAGAAAATAACTACCATGATGCATAATAGACTTGCTGGTAAATAAAATAGAGAGAGAGTAATTCCAGGGATTGTGTAAAAGCAAAGAAAATATCTCTCACAGAGGGCACGGAGTTCACAGAGAGTATTGATTTTATTGACTCTTCTCTCTGTGCTCTCAGTGTGCTCTGTGAGAAAATCATGCTTTTACACAGTCCCTGGAATCATTTATTCTCCAATTTACCTACAAGTCAAACAATTAGGGTTTAACTATGTTACAGACTTTTTTCTATACACTTCTCATTCTATTTATTTTAAACTGTGCCTCTGGTGGGGACAACAGAAAAGGTTGCATCACTGGAGATTGCAATAATGGTGCTGGTACTTTCATTGACCCTGAGGATGGTAAATACATCGGCGAATTTAAAGAAGGAAACTTCAACGGTCGAGGAACTTTTGTTTCGCCAGATGGTGAAAAATACAATGGAAATTTTAAAAATGGAAACTTTGACGGGGAAGGGACTCTCATTCTAGCAGATGGAGATAAGTATGTTGGAAACTTCGTAAATGGTTTTTTTGAAGGGGATGGTACTCTTAGTTTTTCCAATGGGGATCAGTATTCGGGAGATTTCAAACAAGGAAAATTTCATGGAGAAGGAGTTCTAGCTTTTAAATCTGGTGAGCGATATGAAGGTCGTTTCAAAGAAGGTAAGTTTGACGGAGATGGAAATTTATATTACAAAAGCGGTGCCAAATACATTGGGAAATTTGCCAGCGGAAATTATAGCGGACACGGTGTGTTAACCTTTAAAAACGGAAAGAAATATGTCGGCGATTTTAAAGACAATAAGTTCGACGGGAAAGGAACTCTGACATTTCCAAATGGAACGATTTATGTTGGCGAATTCAAAGATGGACTTTTTAATGGGCAGGGAACTTTTGATAGTTACACTGGCGAAAAATATGTAGGTCAGTTTAAAAATGGAACTTATAACGGAAAAGGAACCCTTACTTATCCGGATGGAACTGCTCTCGCGGGAGAATTTATCAATGGAAATCCATCCGGCGGAGAGCTTACTTATCCCGAAAAACCATAAGATTCTAATAAAACATACTTTTGTTTAATTTATTGGAATTTTCGGTTGACCTGAATTCAATTCTTTAGATAGTTGTACCAAAACTATTAAGATATTGATGAGGAATTCATGAAAGCAGATAGCATATTACAAACGATTGGAAATACCCCCCACGTAAAAGTAAACCGACTCTACGGGAACAAAGCAAATGTTTGGGTCAAATTAGAAAAAGCAAATCCAGGTGGAAGCATCAAAGATAGAATCGCGCTTTCTATGATTGAAGATGCTGAAAAAAAAGGACTTCTAACTAAAGATAGTATCATCATCGAGCCAACTTCAGGAAACACTGGTGTGGGACTTGCAATGGTTGCGGCTGTTAAAGGTTATCCTCTCATTTTAGTTATGCCTGAATCTATGAGCATTGAAAGAAGAAGACTCATGTCTGCTTATGGGGCTACTTTCGAGTTAACCCCAAGAGAAAAAGGAATGCCTGGAGCAATCGAGAAAGCAAAAGAAATGGTAGCCGCAAGAAAAAATGCATGGATGCCACAACAATTTGAAAACGATGCAAACATCCAAGTGCATATCAGTACAACTGCAAAAGAAATTTTAGCAGACTTCTCTGATGGTCTTGATTACTTAATCACTGGTGTTGGAACTGGTGGACATATCACTGGTGTTGCAAGAGTACTAAAAGAAAAATTCCCTAACTTAAAAGTATTTGCAGTGGAACCAGCAGCTTCTCCTGTTATAACCGCAACTCTAAACAATGAACCTCCAAAACCAGGTCCACATCCAATCCAAGGTATTGGTGCAGGATTTATCCCAAAAAATTTAGATGCAAAATTGCTAGATGGAGTGATTCAAATTTCTAAGGAAGAAGCTTTTGAATTTGCAGTTCGTGCCGCAAAAGAAGAAGGAATTTTTCTTGGTGTATCCTCTGGTGCATCACTTGCTGCTGTTTCTAAAAAGTTAGCTGAAATTCCTGCTGGTGCAAAAGTTCTAACTTTCTGCTACGACACAGGAGAAAGATACCTTTCCATCGAAGGTCTTTTCGCTTAATTAAAAAGCAATTTAATGAGCCGTTATTCTACTGCGACTGAAAGTCGTAGTAGAATAACGGCTTTTATTATTTTTTCTTAATTTTAAGAAATTTGACTTCTTAAATCATGGCATTACGTGTGTCATGAAAGATCTTTTATCCCACTATAGCAAAAAAATTTCTGAATCGAAGTTTGAGTCCGAATACAAAAAGAAAGGGCAATTTCGATTTTATGGAATTCCTGATTCAGCTAGTTCTTTTCTCGCTTCAGCGATTTATCTTTCTCAGTCTAAAAAATCTTCTATCATAGTTTCTGCGACGAACACCGATTCGGAAATTCTTTTTCGAGAAGCGATGAGTTTTTTGCCAAGTGAGAATATTGCGTATTTGCCTGGACCTGAGGTAATTCCTTATGATTATGCGCGTTATTCTAGAGAGTTAAAAATTGACCGAATCAATACACTGGCTCGGATTTTAAATGGGGAGCGGTTACTTTTATTTACCTCATGCGTAGGTTTTTTGAAAACTCTTCCTTCACCATCTATCTTACTGGGAAAATCTCTTACCCTAAAAAAGGGAGACGAAATAGACCAAACTGATTTACTCCAAACGTTAGTAGCTCTTGGTTATGCGCGAGAAGAAATCTGCGAAGAGTTTGGAAAGTTTACAGTGAAAGGAGGAGTTGTAGACGTATATTCTCCGTTATCCTCAGATCCAGTGAGACTTGATTTTTTTGGAGATACTCTTGAGTCGATAAAGTCATTTGACTCTAGCACACAACGTTCGATTTCTGAGTTAGAGAAAATTTCTATTTTGCCAGTAGATGAATTTTTACTATCCAAAAAAGAATGGGAACTTTACCAAAAAGAGATTGAATCTCGTGGAAAAGGTTTAAAAAAGCCTGACTTAGAAATGTCGCATCATACCGCCCTCGAAGAACTTGTTCCTGTTGTGCATGAACCTCACGGATTACTCGATTACTTTAAGACTCAGCCTGTGATTGTGTTTCATAGACAAAACGAAGTAGTAGATAAAGTATTTCAAATCGAAAGAGAATATAAGTCTCTTTATGATAAGCGCAAAAACGATATTATCTGCTTGAGTCCTGAAAAACTAATTTCGTTTCAAAAAGAATATTCTGTTCTGACATCCAAAAAAGAAGTAAGTTTTCACTTGATTCGCCCAAGCGAAGTCAAGGATAATGAAATCATTCTTCCGATCACAGAAACAGATTCTTTCAAAGGAAAAATCCGAGATGTAAGAGAAAAAATTGAAGCGATGAAGGAAGATTCTATACTACTTATCACTTCTTCTTTTCACGCGCAGACCGAAAGACTCAAAGGTCTTTTTGAAAAAGAAAAAATCGAACTTTTAAATCCAAATTCGGACGAGCCGGAGTTAATTACATTTCCAAGTGAGCCTGGCGCCTATTTGGTATTATCCGAACTTAAAAATGGATTTATTCTTCCAGACGAAAATATCCATATCTGGACTGAAAATGATATTTTTGGAAGAAGTTATAAACGTAAAACAAAATTCAAAAAAACTTCTTCTCGTGCCATTCAAAGTTTTATCGACTTAAAAGAAGGAGACCATGTAGTTCATATCCACCATGGGATTGGAAGATTTCTCAAAATAGAAAAAGTAACTGCTGATTCCAAAATTAGAGACTTCTTAAAATTAGAATACTCCGGCGGGGATACTCTCTTTGTGCCGCTCGACCAAATTTCCCTTGTGCAGAGATATGTAGGTGGATCTGATAATCCTGCCTTAGATAGCCTAGGCAAAGGAACTTGGAAAAAGAAAAAAGAGAGAGCCCAAGGAGTCATTGATCTTCTCGCAGAAGAGTTACTTGTCATGTATTCCAATCGAATGAAACTCCAAGGTTATGCTTTTCCAAAAGATACTATTTGGCAAGAAGAGTTTGAAGCTGAGTTTGAATACGAAGAAACCCCCGATCAACTAAGTGCCATCGAAGCAGTGAAAGCTGATATGGAGTCGCCTCGCCCGATGGATAGACTTGTCTGCGGAGACGTGGGTTACGGCAAAACAGAAGTAGCCATTCGAGCCGCTTTCAAATCTGTGATGGCGGGCAAACAGGTGTTATTCATTGCCCCGACTACTATCTTAGCATTACAACATTTTAACACATTCAAAGCACGATTCGAAAATTACCCTGTAAAAATCGGAATGGTTTCTCGTTTTCGAACTGCAAAAGAAATCAAGGAGTCTATTGCTGGGTTCACACGCGGAGAATTGGATTTACTCATTGGAACTCATTCCCTATTTTCTGGAAATGTCAAACCTAAAAATTTAGGTCTTCTCATAGTAGACGAAGAGCAGAGATTTGGTGTTAACCACAAGGAAGCAATTAAAAAAATTAAAAATCTAGTAGATGTATTGACGTTAAGCGCAACACCAATACCAAGAACTCTACACATGTCCCTCACCGGCATACGCGACTTATCCATTATTGAAACTCCACCTAAAAATAGACAAAGTGTAGAGACATTTGTTCTAGAAGATAACGAAGAAATCATGAAACTTGCGATTGAAAAAGAGTTAGAGAGAGGAGGGCAGGTTTTTTATTTGCATAACCGTGTTGAGACGATTGAGAATGAAGCAAGGGAAATCGGAAAACTTCTCCCTGAAATTTCGATTGGAATTTTACACGGGCAACTCAGCGAAGATGAAGTCGAAGAAACCATCATGGATTTTAATAATCGAAAATACGATCTCATGGTGACAACGACCATCATCGAATCAGGAATTGATATGCCAAATGTCAATACGATGATTGTGCGGCGTGCGGATATGTTTGGTTTGTCGCAGCTTTACCAGATTCGTGGTCGTGTTGGTAGAAGTGGTCGAAAGGCTTATGCGTATTTGTTCTATCCGCAAAATAGATCCATGACTGAACAAGCTGAAAAACGACTCAATACCATTTCCGAATACCAGGAATTAGGCGCTGGGTTTAAAGTTGCTATGCGCGACTTAGAAATTCGCGGAGCTGGAAATTTACTCGGAACAGAGCAGAGTGGATCAATCATGGAAATTGGTTTTGATTTGTATGTCCAGATGTTAAACGAAGCAGTTGCCAAACTCAAAAAAGAAGAAATTCATGTTGAAGTAAGAACTGTCGTAAATCTCGCTTCTAGTTTTTATATTCCAGAAGATTATATTCCCGACACCAAACAAAAGATCGAGTTCTACAAACGTTTTGAAGGGGCACTTCACTTAGATGAAATGGATGAAATCGCAATTGAAATGGAAGACCGATTTGGAAAATTCCCCGAAGTAGTAGAAACATTTTTACAACAAGAAAAAATTCGTGTTCTAGGCTCTGCTCTTGGTTTTGAATTCATCACCGAAGATGCTGGTGAAATCAAATTAAAATCCGGTGCCAACTTCAAAGGTGATCCATCTAAAATTATGAAACTCATCGTAGGAAAAGAAGGACTTTCNNTAAAAGAAGTGATTACATTATTGCAAAAACTTTCTTAAATAAGGGTAGCTCAGTCTAAGAATTTCAGGTAGTCAGGAGTAGCCTTCAATTTGTCATTCCCATGCGAAGGCGTAGGTCGCGAATAATTGGAGCGAAGGGTGGATTTTCAATCGGGAATCTTTAGTTCTAAGTAGTATTTTATATCACTTGAGATCTCCGATAGGGGATTTCGGAGATGACAGCACGAATAATTTTATTGTATCGAACTGACGTTAATTCGATAATCAGCTTGCTGCAATTTCTTAAAAGTAATCTCAGCGAAAATTATTTTGTTTGATCTAAAAAGGATTTTTCTTTTTCGTTACTTTATGTTTTCACAAGAAAGAATACAAGAAGAGATTATCGTTCCCATTTTAAATACAAAAAATCAGTTAGAAAAGTTTGCTAGAGATAAAAAAACTTTGTTTTTAGCTTTTTGGGATTTTGATGGAACGATTTTAAAAGGGGATTGTTCGGAGGGACTTATTGAAAATGGCAAACAGGTCTTTCCTGGGTTAGTTGAACTTGGAATTCTGAGTGGTTTTTCTTCTGAGTTTAGAGGCGAAGAGGGTGTAACCGCTTTTTGGAAAAAATATAGAGAGATGGAAGATATAGATAAAAGAGAAGCGTATATTTTCCTCCCTAGAATTTTTTCCGGATTGAGAGAAAGCCAAATTCTTGATTTAGCAAAAAAACATTTTCACGAAACCTTACAAAAGTATTATTTTCCATCTTCGATTTATATTTTTGAAAAATTAAGACAAGCAGGAGTTGAATCGCATATCGTTTCTGCTAGTGCTAATTTTTTTGTGAAAGGAATTGAAGGAACATTGCCTATCAATCCAGATTTAATTTATGGAATTGAAACCGAAATAGTAGATGGGATTATTACCAAAAAAGAAATTCTCCCTGTTACTTATGGGGAAGGGAAAAAAGACAAACTAGAATTAGTAGTAGAAACTATTTTGAAAGAAAAAAAAGCCGAGCAAGTTTTTATCTTAGCAGGATTTGGAAATAGTTTTCACACAGATGGACATTTTCTAAAATATATTGTAGAGCAAAATTTTGAAAAAGGAAAACCGATTTCTGTTATGATTAACGGCGGTAATGCGCCAGTGGAATTCAAAGGACTTTTTAAAGAAGTTTCTTTTGATTTGTAATTGAGGTTGTACGACAATAAGCACCGATGAAATAAATTGACCGTCACCTGAAAAATTTCAGTGTGAGCGGTCTTATGTTTTGTAGTTTACTAAACTCTTATTATTTTACTCCAATTTCTCTTGCAGCAAGACTTCCTTCTAAGATTGCACGTTTCGCATCTAGACCCGAAGTTTCTTTCGCACCACCGATTACAAAGATTTGTTTTTCGGGATGTTTTTCTTTGTAGGAGTTGGCAAGAAAGTCTTCTCTGTCTTGTCCTGCGCAGACTAGAATTGTATCACACTCTATGATTTTTTCACCAGAGGATTTTAATTCGATAACTAATCCTTCGTCTCGAACTTCTTTGTAACTGAGAGAGGTGTAAAAGTCTACTCCTGATGATTGTAACTCTTGCAAAAGTGCCCAACCAGTAGTAGTGCCTAGCCCCGCCCCCACTTTTCCAGACCTACGCAAAATAGAGAGTTTGCGCTTAGAGGTATGAGGTTGAATTTTTACATCTGTGAAAGTAGGGACGTTGTACTTCGCAAAGTATTCATCAATCGTTGGGTCATGGTCTTCTAGAAGTTTGTGAGCTGAGTCACAACCAATTCCACCACCACCAATAATGGCAATTTTATTTCCAGGTGTAAATTGTCCGTTTAGATATTCTACATACGTTCCCACTTTCTTTTTTTCGAGTCCTGGGAGTTTAAAATCTCTTGGGCGAACGCCTGTTGCAAATATGACCGCATCTGGGTTTAATTCTTCTAGAGTTTGTAAATTACATTCAGCGTTTAATTTGATGTTAACCCCGAGAGCTTTTAATTCATGCTCGAAGTAACGAATCGTTTCCTTGAATTCAAATTTTCCTGGAATACTCGCCGCCATATTGAGTTGTCCGCCTAGTTTGTTTGCTCTTTCGTATAACGTTACATCATGACCGAGTGTTGCGGCTACTCTTGCTGATTCCATTCCGCCTGGACCAGAGCCAATTACTACCACTTTACTTTTTTTGCCTTTAGGCATTTTAGCAAATTCGATTTCTCTATTTGCTTCTGGGTTTACGAGGCAAGACACCATTAGCTCCTTGAAAGTATGATCGAGACATGCCTGATTACAAGCGATACAAGTATTAACTCTTTCTGACTTACCTGCTTTGACTTTGTTTACAAATTCAGGATCAGCAAGCATCGGTCGCGCCATACTGACAATATCCGCTTCCCCGTCTTGTAAAATTCTTTGAATGGTCTCAGGAATATTTACGCGGTTAGAAGCAATGATGGGAATTCCAGGAGTTGCGTCTTTTATCTTTTTTGCGATCTTCGCCCATGCACCGCGAGGAACTAACATACTGATTGTAGGAATTCTAGATTCATGCCAACCAATTCCGATATTGAGCGCATCCGCGCCATTATCCCGTAGTTGTTTTGCCATTTCTAAAACTTCTTCGAGAGTAGGATTTCCAGGAATCAAATCAATTCCTGACATACGGTAGATGATTGGGAAATCAGGTCCGACTAGTTCTCTCGTTTTTTTCAAGGCTTCAATTCCAAAGTTCATTCTTTTCTCAGCACTTCCACCGAAAAAGTCTTGTCTTTGATTTGTAACGGGTGAAAAAAATTGATTGATTAAATATCCTTCACTTCCCATAATTTCTACCGCACCAAAGCCAACTTGTTTAGCGCGTAATGCTGATTTGCCAAAATCCTCAATCGTATCCCATGCTTCCTTTTCCGTAAGTGCGTGTGGCACAAAACGATTAATTGGCGCACGAATGGCAGATGGAGCAACTAACTCTCTATGATACGCATAACGTCCTGCATGAAATAACTGAGCGCAAAATACACCTTTGCCTTTAAGACCTTGGTTTACTTTTTCTAGTTCTTTACAGTCTTCCTCTTTTTCAAAGTTAAAAAAGACATTGTTCCCTTTTCCTGGATGGTTTACAGAAATTCCACCCGTGGTAATCATTCCCACACCACCATCAAAACGTTTTCCATAAAACGCGATCATGCGCTCTGCTGTTTCGGGCAGTCCCTCTAAACCTAAGTGCATCGAGCCCATGATGATTCGATTTGGAAGTGTTGTTTTATTTATTTTTATTGGTTCAAAAATTTCTTTAAATTGCATTATAGTATTCCTTTGGATTTTGCCACAGAGTCATCGGGTCACAGAGAGGATAATGTTATTACCACACAAAGAATTTTACGATGCTATGTTTATTCTTACATTACTGAATTTGCTTTGTATGAGTAAATAAAAAGTTTGGTTAAGGTGTTGAATATTGCCACAGAGACACAGAGGCACTGAGAGATTTCAAGAGAGTTAGTAGTAAAATAGATGTTTGTTCTCATAAGTCAGACTTGTTGGCAAGATATTTCAAAATATTATTGAATCCAAATCTTTGACAAGCTTTCTTCGAGTTGAGCCTATAAAAAATGGGAAAAATAAAAAACTCAGTGCCTCCGTGTCTCTGTGGCAAAACACGCTGTGTGATTCCTTTGCAAGTGCAATTACAAAATTAGAAAAGGACTATGCCGCAAGAGAAATGGGTCGTTCCGAAAATTGATTGAGGGTCATCGCTTCATAGATATGGGCTTCTTTGATTTCGTGGGAGGATTCTAAATCTGCAATAGTGCGGGCGATTTTTTTGATTTTGTGAATTTTACGAACGGAATTTTCTGGATAGTTTTGAATTTTTTGCCAGAGTTTTTCTGCGTCGGGGTGAGTGGGAAAAATATCTTTTAGAAATCTACCTTCTACCTCTCCATTAAAAGAATACTCTGAGTTCTTAAAACGTTTGATCTGTAAATCACGCGCTGACTCAATCGAATGATATACTTCGTTTAAATCCATTGCGACAATATTTCTTTGGTCTTTGCGAAATGTATTTAGTTTGACATTTATATCAATTCTATCTAAAAAAGGTCCTGATATTTTAGAAAGATATTTTGCTGAACGATTTTCTGGGCAGGTGCAAGCTTTGAGGTTACTACCATAGTATCCGCAAGGACATGGGTTGGTCGCGGCAATGAGTAAGAAGGAGGCAGGGTAGGTGATGTGGTAGTTGACGCGAGAGATGGTGATTTTTCCTTCTTCTAGTGGTTCGCGTATGGATTGTATTACTTGGGATTTGAATTCTCCTAATTCGTCTAGGAATAAAATGCCGTTATGCGCTAGAGTAATTTCTCCCATTCTTGAATCACGACCTCCCCCTACGACAGAAATATCTGAGGCTGTGTGGTGGGGACTTCTAAATGGGCGTTTGACTCGAAGGGAGTCTTCGTGTAATAGCGATTCTGCGTTCGATTTGATTCGCAAAATTTCGATGTATTCTTCTTCTGTGAGTTGTGGCTGTAAATCTGCGGCGATTCGAGCGAGCATTGTTTTTCCTGCTCCAGGATTTCCGATCATGAGCATATGGTGTTTACCCGCTACTGCAATTGCAATCGCGCGCATAGCAAAAACTTGGTCGTTATAAAGTTGGATTTGTCCAAACATTGGTCTGAACTGTTCGTATTTTTTTCCTGAGATTTCCTTTTCTTTGTTGCCAGATACAATTTCTTCTAGTTCAGATAGATGCGAAATAGTATAAATATCTAAACCCTCCATGATACTTGCTTCAAAACGATTCCCAAAAGGAACAATGACTGAAGTAAATTTTTCTTTCTTAGCGTTGAGCAAAATATTGATTAGCCCACGCATAGGTTTAATACTTCCATCGAGACCTAACTCTCCTAGGAATAGGAAATTTTCTGCGTCGATTGTGCAATTGATTTGTTCGCTTAACTTTAATATCATAAAGGCAATAGAAAGATCAAACCAACTTCCATCTTTTTTGGCACCGGCAGGAGCGAGGTTAACGAGTATACTCTGCATCGGAAAAAAGAATCCGCTATTTTCAATGGCAATATGCACTCGTTCGGTGGACTCTTTGATACTAGCGGCGGCTAATCCTACAATATTAAACTTAGGAATTCCTCTTTTTATATTAACTTCTACTCGAATTGTTTTGGTGGAAAGTCCATCTAAGTTTGAGCTAAACGCATAACCCATATTCGTATTCATTTTTATCTCCTAATTCACTAGGTTTTAAAAAGATAAAATGTGCGCAAAAAGAGCGAAAAATTTCAATTGAATCCCAAAAAATTTTACAGAATTTCGCCTTAGGTTTAGAATTGGACTAAGTGCGTAATATAAAATCAAAAATTACCACATTATGTTGCGCCCCAAGAAGCAACATTGAGTTTGGACACAGATGCACAAGGATAAACGATTGAGGATTATTAAATTCATCCGTGTTTATCTGTGTCCATCCGTGGTGAAAAAAATCTTACCTCGAATTCACATTAATCAGTCGCTAGGATCATATCTTGAATTATTGAACCCTTTGAAAAATTATCCACATTGGGAGCACCTGACTTACCTAAATCTTCTAAGTCGACTGTTCTGAAATCTACGCTAAACCGAGTCTTGTTAGTTGTGTTTGGCGTGGTTCCATGTAAATGGCTTGCGGAAAATAACAGTAAGTCGCCCGCCCGACAAGGAATTTTTAGTGTACTACTAAGATCTAGTTTTTCTTGTAATTCTGGAAATACTTTTGACTCATTTGAGGTAACTGACTGGTAGCCGCCGAAAGAGTTCCAGAGATCATAGTCAAATTCGTTTGAGTTATTTTTGACTGGTTTCGAAAAGTAATCGGGGTAAAAGGCAAATGTGTCCTCCTCAGTGACATCAAAAATTGGAACCCACCAATTGATTTGTGACTGCGAATTTGCATACCAAGTATCTCTATGAACGGCAAATGCTGGTTTTGCGTCTGGGATTGTGTGTGCGTAGGAGGTAATACTTCTTAGCCTTACTAAATCAAAAATATTAAAGTTTAAATTAAAACCAATTTCTTTTAGAATTTTTGTTACTAGTTCTTTTGTTTTTTTAGAATTAGAGAAAGTTGGTTTTAAATTAGAAAGTATTTGGTGAAATTTTTCTCTACTTACTTTGTATTCAAATTCTTTAATGTTTTGTTCGCTTAATTTATTTACTAAAAATTTTTTTGTATAAAGAGCTAATTTCTTAGAGTGTTTACAATCTGTAAATTTTACAATTTTACCTTGGAATAGTAAATCTTTTAATTCTAAATTGGAAAGGATTGGGTTTACAAATAGCATTTTACTCATCTGATTTTTTACTAATACATTAGAAAAATAAAATATTTTCGATTTTTCTGATGTATTTTTGAAGTTAAGTTAACTTTGCTACAATACTCTCTGAAAAATCCCAGAGTTTTTTGGCGAGTTCTAAATTTTCGCAATCCCTTCTAGGTTGTTTTATATTGCAATCAGCGAAATAATTTCCTGACTGGGATGTCACAGAATAATTGGATGCAAGATAACATTCAGTAGCCGCACCTTGCTGAATATTTTTTAGAAATAAATGTTCTCCAAGACCGAAAATTACTTGTAAAACTGGATTCATACTTCTGGCGAGGTTAGTTTTGATTACCCCCGGATGCACTGCATAGGCGGTTTTTTTGGTTCCTGAAAATCTTCGTGCAAGTTCTTTTGCGAAAAGTAGGTTTGCAAACTTCGATTGTCCGTAAAACGTCCAAGCGCTGTAATATTTCTCTCCTGCTAAGTTGTCAAAATTTATACCTTCTTTGGGAGCATTTCGATGTGCCTCACTGCTTAGTACTACAACTCGTCCTTCTTCTGTTAAATCATTTAATAATCCTGTAACTAAAATAAAATGTCCAATATGATTTGTAAAAAATTGTAGTTCATACCCAAAAACTTTTTCTAGTGTGGGTAATGCCATTATACCAGCATTGCAGATAATTACATCGAGTTTGATTTTTTGCCTTTGGATTTCGGCTACGCAGGATTTAACGCTATTCGGGTTTGCCAGTTCGCATTCTAAGCCTAAGTGTGATTTGCCGCTTATTTCACTTATTGCAGATTCCGCTTTTTGTTTTGTTCTTGCTGTTCCTATAATTTTTGCACCACGAAGTGCAAGAACACGAATCGTTTCCTTTCCAAGACCAGAGTTACAGCCTGTGACTAAAATTGTTTTTCCTTCTAGGGAAATTCCATTTGTAACTTCTTCTGCTGTTGTGCTGTAACCAAATCCGTTTGGTTCTTTTGGTTTTAACATTGCGAGTAATGACATTTTTGCCTCTTGCTAATTTGATAAAATTATCATTTTATTATTAGAATAACAGTAAATACAAATATATATACTGATTCTATTTAATCGTTGCGGAAGATTTTATAGCAAAGCGAATCAATATGTACCATTTCGACCTATCCGAAGCTGTAAGACGCAATTCTTTTTGAAAAATGGTATAAAAAAAAATGACTTGAATGAAAGTAGGAATCCATAAACTGTCCGAATTAAAAAGGGATTGAGCATGGAAAAAACACAAATTTTCAAAGAAGAGAAGTTAGAGATACAAGTGGAAGAACTACAAAATCTAATTAAAGTTAGATGGCTTGGTCAATGTACTCTAAGAAATCCATCTCAATTTCTCATGCCTATTTTAAATGATCAACTTACAATATGTATTAAAAACTCAAAGCGACTAGTTTTAGATTTTACGAAAACAAATCAAATGAATTCTTCGGGTGTAATTCCGATTATCCAGATCCTAAAAAAAGTAAAAGATAACAGGGGATCAGTTCAAGTGTTATACAATAATTTAGAAAGATGGCAGACTGTGTTAATTGGAGAATTAAAACTTTTTGAAACAGAAGATAATCGAATTCAGGTTATTGGAATTAAACCAACCTGAGAAATTATTTACTTTCAAAAAATGTTTTTTGCCAATTGGAGTTATTATCCCGTAGCCTCCAGATAAATCCATCTAACACATAATGGGTAGCCTGCGGGAGTGTGAGTAGAGGAACAATTAAGTTTAAAGTATCCTTCGCGCGAATGGATGGAAGGTCGGCAAAAATTCCAAATATTTCTAAATGTTCTCGCCATATAAGTCCAGCCCAAAATCCTTCTTCAATATAACCAAGCAAGATGAGAGAAGTTATAAAAATTGGAAAAGAATAACGAGAGAAAAAAACTTTGTATTGTAACTTTCCGAATACAAGGATCGAATCATCCTTATCCGCTTGTTTTTTTCCAAACGCCCAGACTAGTGCCATGTAGGGAATTCCGTGTGAGACAACATTCGTAATTGTAAAAACCATATCGCCGTTTAACAAAACTATACCCACATACCACGAAAGCGCGGTTCCTAGAATGATTAAGTTTTTAGGAGTGTTAAAATTCTTTTGCAGGAAAGTTTGTCTAAATTCTTTTACTAGATACGTTATAGCGACCACAATGTAGACTAATAAAAGTATCCGCTCGGAAATTCGAGGCACACCTTGGATAAAATCTCCGTCCGTAAACCAGCGAAAATTTCTAGGTAAGTGTGTGTGCCAGTAAAGAATTGGATAAAGAGTTGAAACATAAATCAGTAATGTGTCAATTTTTCTGGAGAAATTTGACTCAGTTGTATTTCTAGAATACAGTCGCATAAATCCATATTGTTGACGAATAAAATGAAACACAGCGGTATACGCGAGAATCCGCCAAAATACATTCGCACCTAAAGCATAAAGAAATACACTAACTAAAAAAACTATCATTGGCAATAGAGTATAAAGAGTCTTATTCTCGCTAAATTCCTTCTTGTTAAAATAAGTCCGAAAAAGAGAACTATAAACATGGGAAACATCAATACAAAGTACGAATACTACCCAAGCCCAAAGCGGAATACCATCAGTAACCGCAAATCGATCCGAAAAAATTAAAACAAAAATTACAGAAAGAAAGGAAGGAGCAAGGATAAAAGCAATATCGAAACTCCTACTATAAAGCCAAAGATTTTTATTGCCACCGAGCCACTGAGTCACAGAGGTTTTTGTTTTAATTGAATTTAGAGCATCTGCTAAGCTTTCTGTAAATCTATTTCCCATTCACTCTCTGTGTCTCCGTGCCTCTGTGGCAGGCAAACTATCTTCCTAATATTTTCTTAGCAGCCTCAACGCCGCGAAACTGAGCTTCTTCGAAAATCGAAATCCCACTCATGTCCGAGTGAGCGAATTCAATTCCCTGAAAGTCGGAAAGCATTTTTTGTCTCTTTTCATTCCAGAGATAATCAATCGAGGGGCTAATCATTCCATGCCCCCAGATCCAAAGGTCTACCTCGGCAATGTCGTTTGTAATCCCGCGGTGCATTTTTTCTAAGTCGGGTAATAGAATTTCCATCCAGTCTTCTTTGTCCTTTCTGTAAGCTGTTAGTCTTTCTGTTTTAGGATCGTTTGTGTCTAGAGGTAAATAATATGTAATCACAACTTGGTTGCGGTTAGTCGTTAGGTCTTGGTGGTTTGCGACAATGTAACCAAGTGAGCGGCTGTAAAAACTCACATTGTCCCAAGAAAGCGGAGCTCCATTTCCAGAAGGTTTTTTATTTAGAGTAATGTTTGCAATGAGCCATGGAGAATACTCTAAAGTATCCGCTACCGGATTTTCGTAGCCTTGGATTACTTTTTTAGCAGTGAAACGGGGAGCCGCATAGATGATATTTTTAGTTTTGTAACGAATACTCTTTTGAGTTTCTGGATTGTAAACATCTACAGAAAAATTTTTCCCATCTAGTTTTATAATTCGATAAGTAAGAGCATTTGTTAAAATTTTGTCTTGGTTTATTTCTCTAAGTTTATTTACTAAAAATCCATTTCCTTCAGCCCAGGTGAGAACTGTCTGCGAATCTGCATTGGCAGCCTTACCTGCACGAGAGGCAAAGTAGTGTAAGCCCGCCCAAGCAGAGACTCTTTTGTGAGAAACACCGTAATCATCCCGACAGCAATACTCAACGTACCAATGCAGGTAGTTAGAAGTCCAACCTTTGGATTGTAAAAAATCAAACATACTCTGTTTGTCTAATTCTAAAAACTCTTTATCTTTAGAACTAAACTCAAGAGGAATGGTAAATACTGGTTTGCCGTCATTTCCCTTTTTTGTTTTTAAAGATTCGATTAGATTAAAGAACTCTTTGTATTGCTTTTTATCTTCTGGTTGAATTCCACGCGATGGAACAAGACCTTCTTGCCAAAGACCTTGAAAAAAAAGTCGTTCGTTTGGATCACTACAGAGATGAAATTCATTGTAAATCGGAAGACCATTTTTATAACCTTCAATAATTCCGATTTCTTCAAAAAACTCTCGAACATACTTTGCATCTTCTCCAGGGAGAGGGACGTAGTGCGCGCCCAACGGATATTTGCTCGTGGAATTTTGTCCAAAGCTAGAATTTCCGCCAACACTCGAATCCATTTCTAGAATTAGAAAATTTGTATGACCTTTCTTTTGCAAATACCAACCTGCGGATAATCCAGAAATTCCCCCGCCTACGATTATGGTTTCTATAGTTTTTGTTTCTTTTGGAATTTCCGAAATTCCAGTTCTAAGTAAATGACCAACTTTGAAATTCGCACCGGAGATTTTTACAGGGAAAGGATAATTTTTAGAAGTTAGAAATTTTTTAAACCCGCAGTAAGAGGATAATAATGTTAAGCCAGCAAGACTTGAGAATTTAAGAAAATCTTTTCTTGTGTACATAGATTAAAATATCTTATCTATAATGTCTCGAATTCGAATTTTATTTTTCGTTACGACGCTAAACTTACCATAAAGATTTTCGCCATATTCAGAAAGAATTTTTTTAACGGCAAAAATTATTTCTTCCTTATCTTTATCTTCATATCTCAGAAAAATTACCCCAGCCGATTCTGATTTATGAGAAAAAATCCATTCTCCAAAATCCTTGTCTTCTGTTAGAATTAAACATTCTTTTTCATTTGCCATAACGATAATTTCAATATCTTTAATACCTTTATAACTTTCTCGAATTGATAAAACTTCATAATTCTCATTTCGTAGTGACTCAATAATATATGCATCTATATTCTCGTCTGCGATAATCTTAACTAGCAATCAGCTCTTCCTTCGCAAGCATATCTGCTGCATAACTTAAAGCTGCGTATATGTCAGCAGCCTCCAAGTGTGGATAGGATTGTAATAATTTCTCGATAGAATTCTTTTCTGATAGTTTACGTAAAATTAATTCTAATGTAATTCGTGTTCCTCTGATAACTGGTTTTCCTAGCATAATTCCTGGATCAGACGTGATTCTATTTTTATCGCTCATAGTTTTTATTACTATCTAGTTAAAGTAAATTGGCAAGTCATTTTCTTTATCATTTACCACTCATCAATGCGCATATTCTTCCCATTCTTCTTCGAAGAGTCGAACTAAAATTTGATTATTGAGACGATTGACTTCTTTGGATTCAACAATCATATCACTTGGAAATACAGGAAGAGTCTTCGCAATTTCGGTATTGATGTATTTTAAATTCGGAGGAAATTTTTCTGGAATTTGAAATTCGCGATTCGAAATGAGAATATACCCCCAATCTCCAAAAGCGGGAACGTAGACATGATAAGGTACGGTTAAAAGTCCTACCGATTTCAGAGTATTATCCACACACCAAAAAGTTTTTTTGGCAACGTAAGGAGATGTGCTTTGGATTACACCTACACCTGTTTCGGCTAACGCTTTTTTTAGAAGTTTGTAAAAAGAATTGGTGTAGAGTTTTCCCACGGAGTAATTTCCAGGATCAGGAAAATCAACTGCGATAAAATCAAACTTTTCTGTATTGGATTTTAGCCAGATGAATGCGTCTTCGTTGTAGATTTTGAGTTTGGAGGAAAATAGGGATTTGCCGTTTAAATTAGCCAGTGCTTCGTGTTTGGAAAATAAATCAGTAATAGCAGGGTCTAAGTCAACTAAAACAATTTCTTCCACCGACGGATACTTTAGAATTTCCCGCACTGCAAGACCATCTCCACCACCGAGCACCAGAATTCGCTTGGGACTTTCGAGACTTGCCATTCCAAAATGAACCAAGGCTTCGTGGTAGCGGTATTCGTCCCGAGAGCTAAATTGTAAGTTGCCGTTCAGAAATAAACGAATGTCATCACTCGATTTGGTCAGAACAATTCGTTGGTATTTGGAATACTTGGAGTAAATCACTTTGTCGGGGTAACTAGAAGTTTCCGCAAAACCTAAAATTCTATCGGAATAAATAAATCCTGCGACTAACGAGAGTAAACCCAAAAACATAGCAAGTTTAAGAGTTCTAAGCCAAGGGACTTCCTTTTCAAATAAATACAAAGTCCAAATTCCTGTTAATACATTTAGAATTCCAAATAAAAAAGCAGTGCGAACAAGTCCCAGATGAGGAACTAAAAGCAAAGGAAATAGTAGGGAGGCGATTAACGCACCAATATAGTCAAAGGTAAAAACTTTTGAAACAAGATCGCTAAATTCAAAATGAGATTTTAAAATCCGCATCATAAGAGGAATCTCTAGACCGACTAACGTTCCTGTGATAGTAACCATCGCATAGAGTAGGGTGCGAAAAGAAGAAACATGTTCAAAAGATAAAAATAAAATCGAAGCAGAAAACCCACCAACGAGCCCGATCAAAAGTTCTACCTGGATAAAAACTCCAATTAGATTTTTACGAACATATTTAGAAAGAAAAGAGCCAATTCCCATCGCGAATAAATAACAGCCAATTACGGTAGAGAATTGGGTAATCGAGTCACCGAGTAGGTAACTCGCAAGAGATCCGGCGATTAATTCATAGACAAGTCCACAAGTTGCAATTACGAATACAGAAAAAAGTAAAACATAAGACATTAAAGACTAACTATGAATTGCCGCAGCGATGATAATTGCCATACCAATAATCATGGCGGCAGTTGTGACAGCTAGAGGCATATTGTTCTTTTCCCCAATTTCTTTCCAAAGTTCGCCGGGAGTGAGTTTATCGAAAAGGTAAAATGAAATTCCTAGAACGACAAGTCCGATTCCCGAATAAAGAAAAGCGCTGATGATGTTTTTTAAACTAATTAATTCCATGATTAATCTCCCAAAAAATTATTTATGATGCATACCATGACCCTTAGGTCCCCATTTGCCTGAGCTAAATAAACCACCGAGGCTAATATCTCTATACCCCGTAAAAAGTAGATAGATACAAAGTAAAATTCCATATATTAGAAAGTATTTTGGTTTCATTATTCGTCATCTCCGTCACTAGAATCGTAAGAGCTATAAGGAGAATAGTCACTCTCCGACCAGCGAGCTACTTCGAATCTACGAAGTTTCCAAGAAATAAAGATTGGGTAAATAGAAACTAAGAAAAGAGCAAAAAAGAAATTAGACCAAAGAAGTCCGCCTGTTTTGACTTCAACGTCCACAACGACTGGGGCAGAGGAGGCGACAGGGGATAACGGATCATTAGCCGTAGTAGCTAGAGTTGGACCACTTACTTCCACGTTTAAGTGGTATTTGCCTTTGGAAATCGAAGGAAGTTTTTCGCTAGTGGAAGTGCTACCCTCTGACCAAGCTCCGTCACTGTCTGTGCCCGAGTAGTATTCGATTCCTTGTTCAAATTCGACTGTCTCTCCATTGTCGTCGTTGACTAAGTCTACACCAATCTCAAGCCAACTGTTACTGACTGGAGAGGAGAAACTAACTTCCAAAGTTGTAGTTTCTTCTTTTAATTCAAACTGTGGTGTGACTTTTGTTTTTTGAGTATCACCTGCGGTAAATTCCATTTTGCCTTTGTAAACAACTTCGGATTTGTTGCCGATGCAAAAGCCCATTTGTATGATTAGAATTGCATAAGAGAAATACTTCCAGTATTTCTTAATTTGATTCACTGCTTCTATTCCAAGCGGCGAAGGTTGATTAGGCGCTACTCCATTTTGAAAAGGCATCGGAACTTCTACTTGGAATGCATTCTTAATAATTTCTGCGCTTGTATATAAACCAACAGACCAGACGCGCTCTTCGGAATTTTTCTCAAGCGTTAATGTTTCTGGTGGAGAGATAAACTCTATCATGTCTACCTTCTCTCCAATACGAACTTGCCAGTAAAATTCTCCAATAACAAAAGTTACAGTCGCTGTGCCAATGCTAAATGTGGTGTATTCCTTGTTTTTATAACTTGCATAGAGTGGATTGTTAGGCGGATGTTCTTCTAAATGATCTTTGAGAGTAGTAACAAAACTCCAATGACCTGCATATTCCGTTAGCCACCGAAATCCCTTGAGAGGGTTAAATAGTAAGTATTCGCTCCAAGTGTAAGTTCCCGATTGCTCCACTCTTTCCATGTAACCAATCACTTCCCAGAGAGTTCCATAAAGCTCACCGCGCTGTCCAAGTCCGATTACTTGCCGGCGTTTGATTTTATTTGTGAAGGTGTCGACTACTTTGTAATTTTCGTCGTTTGTGTCGATGACAGAGGAACAGTAAGAACATACAACGTTAATCGAACTACCAATTGCACGAATGTTTACACTACCAGCACAATTGGGACAGGAAAAAGTTTTAACGTAAGGACGTTTTGTTTCTTCCACTACCAGCCGTCCACTTGTCTAAGATTTTTTAATTCTAATTCTTCAACTTCCACATAACGACCTAAAAATAAATGAGTTTCATCAGCGGTAAAATCTAAGTTGGCGAACTGTCTGCCATTACCCACAAGGTCAATACTAGTGGACTTTCGTCCGACTAGACATTTAAAAGGAAGCTCTCCCTCACTACCTTTGCAGGTAACTTGTTTAATATCATCAACGGTAAATCTGGTTTTGCCTATCATCATATCAGAGCGAGGTTTTAGAGAGGATACAGCAGGAAATTCCTTAAATCCACGATTCTCGAAGCTAACCATGAGAAACCCCTGCGCATCCGCAAGCCAAGCGTCAGTCCCATCTTGGAAAAGAATGTACCACTCGTTCCAACTTCCATTTTCATAGCCAATCTTTTGTCTGCCTAGGATTTCAAATTTTTCTTTTTCGTAAATGCCTGTGGTGCCAATTTGTAAAGGACTCATATCGGCAGGCATATCGCTCATCTTACCAAGAGTTTCTAAATTCTGGTCGTGGCGTACAATAGTCGATTTGCAATAATTACAAACCGCCATAAACGCAAATCTAGATTTGAACGGAACATCAGCTCCACAAGATGGACAAGAGGCTTTCATTGAAATGTAATCTCTCTTTTTAAATTACTTTGTCAACTGAATTATGAAACAAAATCGTTAAACAAGTACTTCACTCATTCTAATTGTTAAATCATTATAAATCGCAAAGGTTTCAGAGAAAGAGTAAATCATAGAAGAGCCGTTGGCATGAAACTTCGTCACAATTTCATTTTCAGAATCTACATAGATGATATTGGGAATGCCGATAGAAAGGTAGTCTTTTAGTTTTGCATTCATTTCTTGCGTTGTATTTGCAGGTGAAAGAATTTCGACTACAAGCTCAGGTGGCTTTTCTAAAATTCCAACTGGTGGTTTAGGATAGGATTCTTTGGTGATATAGACAATATCCGCACCGCGCACTCGAAGTGGAGTTCTACTAATCAAAATTCCAACTTCGCCTGTGGCAACGTAGCCTTTTTTAGAAAGATGTGCTTCTAGTATATCAAACAATTTCCCTTCTATTAATCCATGTAAAAATCCAGTTGGTGACATGTCCAATTTCACACCGTCAATGATTTCATAATGTCCACTAGGAAGAACTTTTAAGTCATCGTATTCCAATAAGTGCTCAGATTTTTCTGCGAGTAAAGTCATACTGTAAAGATTTGCGTGTTCGATTAGAAAATGCAAGTAGAAAAAGAATTTTGAATTTTGGATTATGAATGCTCACGTAGGGGTTGAATATACTCGATCCAGATTGATTTTCGGTGTCATGGTAGCTCTAGCGAGCCTGTCGAATCCATGCTTAATAGAAAAAGTATCCTTCGA